>CAZMWM010000019.1:0-23326 GCA_964570105.1 uncultured Lachnospiraceae bacterium
ACAGACAGGGCGTACCTCTGTGATGTGATATCAATATTCCACCGCGAAGCTATACGGAAGTTTTTGCCCAGCTTTTTTCAAAAAGCTGGCGCGAAGCTATACAGAAGTTTTTGCCCAGCTTTTTTCAAAAAGCTGGCGCGAAGCTACTCGAAAGTTTTTGCCCAGCTTTTCTCGAAAAGCTGGGGGAGTTCAAAGTTTATCCCAGATAAGCTCTTCTCTGTTGAACACGGGACCGTCACGGCAGATGCGTTTATTTCCGCGCATAGTTTCGCACGAGCAACCCATACAAGCACCGAAGCCACAGCCCATACGCTCCTCAAGGCTGTATTGCCCCGAGGTTTTCATTACCTTTTCCATAGCCTTGAACATAGCGATCGGACCGCAGGAGTAAAAATACGAGTATCCTACGAGCGTTTGAATGATATCCGTCACAAATCCCTTGGCGCCGTGACTTCCGTCGGCGGTCGCGATATATACGTTTGCACCGAGGGCGCGGAACTCGTTTTCATAAAAGACATCCGCCGCGGTGTTGAAGCCGCAAACGATGGTGACGCTCTTTCCTTCCTCGATCAGCTTGCGGCAGAGCATATACAGCGGAGGAACACCGACGCCGCCTCCGACGAGCAGAGGTGAGCGACCGCTTCTGGTGACGTCGTAGCCGTTGCCAAGCCCCGTGAGCAGGTCTAATTTTGTTCCGGGGAGAGTGCGGCTCAGCTGTTCCGTTCCCACGCCGACCGTTTTATATACCAGCGTCAGCTCGTCGCCTCTCTTGTTGCAGACGGATATCGGACGCCGCAGATAAAGCCCGTCGAGCTTTATATTTACGAATTGACCGGGGCGGACTATAGCCGAGGTGTTTCCGGTCAGCGTCATACGGTATATCGAGTTTGCGATGCGTTGGTTATCTGTTACTGTAAATACTTTATCGTCCATTTTTATGACCATGCCTTTCTGAATCATAGCGGTTTTGTGACGGTTTCGGCTTTGCTAAGGCACAAAACGCGGGTACTGTGGAAAAAATGTTTGAGCGATGCGTCAGCTCAGCTCCGGAGCGAGATATACGACCGAGCCGTTCTTTACGGTCATAAGGCATCTGCCGTACACCACCTTGCCTTCAAAAGGTGTGCTCCTGCCCATCGTCGCAAATTCCTCCGGGGAGACCGTGTAACTGCGGGAAAGCTCCCAAAGACAGTAGCTGTCCGGCTCCTCCGGGTATCCGAAGCGCTTGCGCGGAGCGGTTGACAGGAGCCTTACGGCGTCGGAGAGCGTTATGATCCCTTTTCGCACCAGCTCGGTGTATATCACGGGGAACGCGGTCTCAAGCCCGACCACGCCCATATTACTGCCGAGAAGCCCGCGGCTCTTTTCCTCCGCCGAGTGGGGCGCGTGGTCTGTGGCTATCATATCCACCGTGCCGTCGAGTATCCCCTCGATCAGTGCCTTTCTGTCTGCTTCCTCTCTGAGCGGAGGGTTCATCTTGAAGCGCCCGTCGTCGCACAGATCGTCCTCTGTGAGCGTGAGATAATGCGGAGCGGTCTCGCAGGTGACATCTACGCCCTCGCGCTTGGCTTGCCTTATCAGCTCTACGCTCTCTTTGGTGGAGACGTGGCAGACGTGATATGCACAGCCGGTCTCCTTAGCCAGCTCCAGATCTCGCTTGATCGGCGCCCATTCGCTTTCGGAGCAGATGCCGGGCAGACCGTGTGAGCGTGCGTAGCTCCCTGCGTGTATACATCCCCCGGCAACCAGTGAAAGATCCTCGCAATGGGCGGAGACGATCTTTCCGAGAGAGCTTGCTTTTTGCATCGCGCGGCGCATAAGTTCGGCGTCGGCGACACCCTTGCCGTCGTCCGAAAATCCGCAAACGTATTCAGCCATAGCTTCCATATCCGAAAGCGTACGTCCGCCCTCGCCTACCGTGATAGCCCCGAAGGGACGCACGCCGACCTCGTGTGCGGACGTGCCTATCAGCTCCAGCTGAGGACGCAGGGTGTCGAGACTGTCCGGAACGGGCGAGAGGTTTGGCATGGTGCAGACGTCGGTGTATCCGCCTCTCGCCGCCGCACGCCTTCCGCTCTCTACGGTCTCTTTATATGAATATCCGGGCTCGCGAAAGTGCACATGCACGTCCGTAAAGCCCGGGAAAATACAAATATCGCCGCTTGTGAAACGCTCGTGCAAGCGGTGGAAAAGCCCGTCACTGACGGAAAGGTCGGAGACAGCTTGGGAGCCGTCCGCCAAAAAACGCCTGATGCCTTTGAGCACTGCCATAACTTTGTTCCTTTCCCTTAGCGGTATCGGTCGCGCACCGTTACCTCTCAAAATAAAAACGTCTTGCCGTAACGGCAAGACGAGATATGTGTTTCCGAGACCAATATCTGTGCCGATATCAGCCTTGTTGAAAACGCTCGTACCTTACCGAAAACTCCGTATCGATATGTCGGCTATGATCGTATCCACTGTGAGATTATATCATATTTCCGAGCGTTTGTCAATAAGTTTTTTCGATTTTCGGAAAATTTCAGGATCGGAACAGATCCAGCATATTTTCGAACATCTGTATCAGGTTTGGTATCAATATCATAGACAGAGCCGCGACCGCGAGCGCAACGACCACCGTTAAGATAGCTACGGCGACCGTGGAGCCGGTGCTGTCGTAGGTCGACGAGGCGCGTTCCCTGCTTTGCTCGCTTATATAGAAACGGTATTTGTCAACGTCTATCACTTGATCACGTATCACTTGATCGTCCGTTACTTGATCGCGAGTTGATGTGTCGCTGTCAGGCTCGGATAAGGTCTCATCGGAGGTCGCCGTCTCGGGGGCTTCGATAGACTCTATGGGGACGGCTGACACCACTTTTCTGAGCGATGACCTTTTTTTGAGAGCGTTGCGTATTATCGCTTTGCGCTCGAGTCCGAGCTGCTCGAGCGTGCAGGCGGTATCCGGAGAGCATGCGCCCCTTGAGAGCAACGCGCGGACAAGCTCGCCTAATTTTACGCGTATGAATACTATGGCGAAGGCTCCGATGCAGATGCCTAAGAAAAGAGGCCAGATTATCAGCTCAAGCTCGGTCTCGCCGGAATATGTCAGGAATTTTGATAGATCGGGCATATTGGTTGCCTTTCTGCGTGAAAACGCCGGGAATAACGTTGCGCCGCACCGAATGCTGTCGGGCGGATGATAAGATGATAAGCTTCTTGTGGCGGCGGTGGGAGACGGTCAGATATCGTCGAAAAATTCGTCGCCGCAAAGCATCTTAAGAAGCTCCTCGAGGTCCTCGTTTGAGGTAAAGGCTATCTCGACGCGTTTGTTGTTGCCGCGCGAGGTGATCTTTACGTTCCTTCCGATGACGTCCTCAACGCGCTTTTCAAGCTCCGCACAGTAGTCCACCTTGATCGGCTCGGGAACATCGGCGAGCTTTTTCTCACGCTCTGCCTTGACAGCCGCGGAGTTGAGGGTTTTGATGAGCGCTTCGGTGGCGCGGACGGAGAGCGCACGGGAGATTATGACCTCGGCGGCGCGGGGCATATCCTCTTCCTTGCTTAGTCCGAGCAGTGCCCTTGCGTGACCTGCCGTCAGCTTTTCTTCGACTATGAGCGTGGCGATGCTCTCGGGAAGGTCAAGGAGCCTGACGGAGTTTGCGATGGCGCTTCGGCTCTTGCCGAGACGGCTCGAAAGCTCCTCTTGGGTGAAACCGTAATCGTTCATTAGCGACTTGTATGCGGCAGCTTCCTCGATGGCGTTCAGATCCTCGCGCTGGATGTTCTCGATCAGTGCTATCTCGGATACCTTTTTGTCATCGGCTTCGATGATGACTGCCGGTATCTCGGTCAGTCCTGCGAGCTTCGAGGCGCGCCAACGCCGTTCACCGGCTATGATCTGGTAAAAGCCGTTCGGTTGCTTTCTGACGAGTATGGGCTGAATGACGCCGTTCGATCGGATGGAGGAAGCGAGCTGTGAAAGCGACGCGTCGTCGAACGTCCTTCTGGGCTGTTCTTTTCTTGGCTCGACTTCGGTTATGCGGAGCTTTTTGACTTGGTCCTTGTCCGAGCTTGCGGCGGTGGCGGCGGAGGTGCGGAACAGCGCGTCCAGACCGCGAGCTTGCGAAAGATTTTTTGATATCGGCATTTTGAGCGGTTTCCTTTCTTTTATTTTAGGTCACTGCACGTCGGTGTTGGCGGTCTCGGGGCTTTCTTCCCCACTCTTCGTCTGTGCCTCTGTTCTGGCGATAAGCTCTTGTGCGAGCGTGAGATAGCTCTGTGCGCCTTTGGAGAATTTGTCGTAATACAGCACCGGGGTTCCGAAAGCCGGAGCTTCGGAGAGACGTACGTTTCTGGTTATCGCGGTGTTGAATATCTCGTTTGGATAATGCGCGCGTAGGTCGTCCATTATCCTGCCGGAGAAATTCAGACGCGCGTTGTACATAGTGACGAGTATACCGGTCAGTCTCAGCTCCGGGTTGTAGTATTCCTGTACGGCGGAGACCGAGTTCATCAGCTGAACGAGACCTTCGAGCGCGTAATATTCGCATTGTACGGGTATGATAAAGCCGTCGCTGGCGACCAGCGCATTGATGGTTAGTAGGCTGAGGGACGGCGGACAGTCTATGATGACGTAGTCGTAGTCGTCGCTGATCGAGTTGAGCGCACGCTTGAGAAGGCGTTCTCTGTGCTCTGTCTGCGAGATCTCGATCTCGGCACCGGCAAGCCCGATGACCGAGGGTATCAGGTCGAGGTTTTTAAATTCGGTCGTGTATATGGCGCTTTTTATGTCCGTGCCGCCGACGATGACGTCGTATATGGTGTTGAGATCGCCGCGTTCGATGAGTCCGACGCCGGTGGAAGCGTTGCCCTGTGGATCCATGTCCACAAGTAGAACTTTTTTGTCAAGCGCTCCGAGTGATGCGGCAATATTGACAGCCGACGTCGTTTTGCCGACGCCGCCTTTTTGGTTGGTAAATGAAATTATCATTGGTCTTTTGTTTTGCTTGCCGTGAGGAAGCTTTCCTTTCTGTGTGATCGGAAGTGTTGTGCGCGATGATTTAGATAGCACAGTCTGTGCGATGTGAGAATTGTACCGAGAAAATGCACGGCGCAAGCCTGTGATGGAGCGTTGTGCGAAGAAAACGCGGAGTACAAGTTGTGTAATGAAGCGTCGTGCAAGGAAAATGCGCGGTGCAAGTTGTGTAATGTAAGTGCTGTGCAAAGAAAATGCGTGGCGCGAACTGTGTGATGAAGTGCTGTACAAAGAAAAACGTACAGCAGAAAGTCTATGTAGCACCAAAAACCGAGCGCACATCGTCGCGCATCTGTTATCTATATTATAAATGAAAAAATCACCGCTGTCAATAGCGGCGAGAAATTTTACTTTTTGATAATGATTATAACAAGAACAGTAAACTACTCGTGCGCGAGATCAAAATCGTGTTTCACGTGAAACAATACGCAAGAAACGAGCAACTGGTTGTTTCACGTGAAACAAAACGGGAAAATCGAGCGTTTGTTGGTTGTGTAAAGTGAGATAAGGCGAAAGATTTGCGTGGAAACAAAACGCGCGACTTGCGTTCTGTGGAGTGGTGGTGAGACGCGTGGCTTTTGTTGTGCGGCGAAGATGCTGCGTGACTTGTGCTTGTGCTTTTGGGCGGAAGGCTTTGTGCAAACCCTCGGGCTTACGCAACGAAAGTGCCCTGCTCTGTTTGTATAGTAAGATGGTATTATGTTTTTGCCCGTGTTCGCCCTTGTGCTCGTGTTTGTGCCTGTGCCTGTGCCTGTGCCTACGCTCTTACCTGCGCCCTTGCTTGTGCTCTCATCCGCGCTCTCGTCCGTGCTCTCGTCCGTGCTCTCATCCGTACTCCTATCCGCGCTCTTTTGGTAGGTGTTGCGCCATTGCGTTCGCGAACGGCGCCCTGTGTGGTCTTGTGTTTGCGTGCGACAAATTGTGTTTCACGTGAAACAAATGTGCGCGTCGGTGGAAATTCGCGCGAAACGCGGTTTGTATGTGGATGATGTTTCACGTGAAACGAAAAGTGCGGCTTAAATGCGGTTGTTTCACGTGAAACATTGGTTGTTTGTTATGGTGCGTCCGGCGGGTTTGTTGCTGATATCGAAGACCGAGGTGCCTTGGATATAGTGATGGTGTATATAAGCTCACTGTCAGTCTCGGAACAAGATGTTTTTGTATCTGTTCCGATGGTGCGCAGACCGTTTATCGCCTTTTGTATCGCCGAAATATAGCCTTTGTAGTCAATAACACGCTCAACATCGGCTTTTCCGGGCGTTAAAAGACGATCTATGTGGGCTTCGGATTGCTTTACGTTCAGGTTGTTGCCGATTATATAAGCTAACGCTTCCGCCCTTGCGGTGGCGTCTTTTATGCGCAAAAGTGCTCTTGCGTGTCTTTCCGAAAGCTCGTGCGCGATTATTAGGCTTCTTTCGGCTTCTGTGAGCTTGAGAAGGCGTAGCTTGTTGGCTATGGCGGACTGTGTGAGAGATAATTGCGCCGCTATTTCTTCTTGTGTGAGGTCGTGAAGGTCTATGAGGGCGGCTATTGCGGCGGCTTCCTCGAAAATGTTCAGGTTTTCTCGGTGAAGATTTTCAATTATTGCCAGCTCGGCAGATTCCTTGTCGGTAATTTCGAGTATTATAGCCGGTATTTCGGTGTTCCCTATCAGCCGCGAGGCTCTGAGACGGCGTTCTCCGGTGATAAGCTCGTACTTAAAAGTGCCGTATTCCGAGCGTATACACCGCTTTTTTACTGTAATCGGTTGCAATACGCCGTGCTTTTTGATGCTTTCGGCGAGTTGCCAAAGCGACTCGTTGTCAAAAGCCTTTCGCGGTTGCGCTCTGTTTGGCATTATTTCTTCCGTTGGGATGTTGATTATCACCTTGTTTTCTTCGTTTTCTCTGCTCTCTCTGTTCCCTTTGCTATCTTTGTTCTCTCTGCTATCTCCGTTATCTTTGATGTCCCTATTATCTCTAATGCCTCTACTATCCCTGTTATCCCTACTATCCCTGATATCTCTATTCTCTCTGCTATCTCTATTATCTCCGGCGCCCCTGTTTTCGTGTAAGATGACCTGTGATTCTTGTAGTTCTCGTAGTTCTCGCGTGTTGATGTTCATTTTTTGTGACCGTTGCTTTCTCTTGGAAAGCTTCCTTTCTTTTGTACTCTTCTATTTTGACCGGTGTTATTTGGCTGTTTTTATGAATAAATTGCCAAAAAGATTTATTTGCTATATATTACCACAAATATACATAATATACAAGCGAATATTGGTGGCGTTATATGTATGTTGCTGTCTCTATGACACCTTGAGCGCGTTATTTTGACGAAAAAGCTGTAAAATTTTCGGAATTTGCGATAATTTTGCAGGTGGGGCGCTGTTGGTGTGCTTGAAAATGCAAAAAAAATAAGCCCTCGCTTGCGCGAGAGCTGGGTTTTATACGGTGTTGATTTGAGGTTGGGGCGAAGGATCGCGTGGCATTTAGGGTGTTGATGTGTATGATTTGGGTTGTTGATATGGAAAGCTAAAAATTTTTTAGAGAGTGCGGGATATTTGGATCATTGATATGTGTATGGCTTGGTATTTTGACGGAACGCAGGAGATTGGACTTTTGATATGAAACTCAAAAAATTGAGGGTGCGGGGAATTTTGGCTATCGATGTGGGAGGTCGCATCTATTTTTGCCGGCGGCTCAAAGTGGCTTTTTTACTATTTTTGCGTAGGCTCTGGGGTAAGTCGGGGGCGTATTCTTTGATTTTTTTATGAGGATAAAAGTACGTTTTTGTGTCTCGTTCGGGGAAACGTAGAGGTCTTTTTCGCGCAGATCCGCAAGCTCTCCGCCAAGGATCGATATTCCGTTTTTAGCTTCTTGATATTCTTCTTCTCCCGAGGCGCCCTTCATTGCGAGGAAATATCCATTCTTCTTGACAAACGGCATACACAGCTCGATAAGTACGTTCAGGCGCGAAACGGCTCTTGCACACACCGCATCGTAGCGCTCTCTGTATTCTGCTCTTATGGCTAATTCTTCGGCTCTTGCGGTCAATACTTTTATGTTTTTGAGCGCAAGCTCGGACGATACTTTTTCGATGAAATCGGTCTTTTTCTTGGTACTGTCCAATGCGGTGATCTTGAGGTCACTTCTTGCTATCGCGAGCGGTATGGCGGGAAACCCTGCTCCGCTTCCTATGTCGAGAACGGTTGAGTGTTTGGGTATGAACTCGGCGCCGAGTAAGCTGTCTGCGAAGTGTAAAGGCAATACCAAGTGGTCGTCTTTTATAGCTGTTAGATTATATTTGCTGTTTTCTTCGGACAGAATGTGCGAAAACCTCTCGAAAATATCAGACAAATTATTGTTATTGTAGACAGAAAGGTTGTTGATAAGAATAATGTTGCTATACAGGTCTGAAAAATTGCTCATTTCTGCTTTTCCTTGCTCTCATCTAATTTTAACCATATCAAAAGGACGGTGATGTCAGCCGGAGAAACTCCGCTTATCCTTGAGGCTTGTCCTATGTTTTGTGGACGTATCTTGCTGAGCTTTTGGCGAGCTTCGAGCCTCAGACCGGATATGGAGCTGTAATCTATATCGCTCGGAAGTGCGCGTGTTTCCATCTTCTCCAGCTTTTTGGCGTCCTCTATCTGCCTGTTTATATAACCGGAATATTTAAGCTGTATCTCCGCCTCCGTGCGCACCTCGTCCGGGAGCGAGAGGTATCCGGCGTCTATTTCTGCGAGGGATGTGTAATCAAGCTGTGGACGGCGGAGTAGGTCGGAAAGCCTTGTGGGGGCGGTTATCGGAGTGGTGCCTTTTTCCGTGAGTATCCTATCTATGTGCTCTGACGGGTGTATCACCGTCGTTTCCGTTCGTTTCAGCTCCTGCTTTATCTGCTCCTTGAGTTCGCAAAGTCGGTCATAGCGCGACCGTGGCAACAGACCTATTCTGAGTCCTTCGTCCATAAGTCGGAAAGCCGCGTTATCCTGCCTTAAGAGTAGGCGGTATTCCGAGCGCGAGGTCATTATGCGGTAAGGCTCGCGCGTGCCCTTGGTCACGATATCGTCTATCAGCGTTCCGATGTACGATGAGCTGCGAGTAAGGATGAGCGGTGGCTCTTTTTTTATCTTTAGAGCCGCGTTTATGCCGGCTATCAGTCCTTGCGCCGCCGCTTCCTCATATCCGGAGGTGCCGTTGAACTGCCCGGCTCCGTATAGACCGCTGATATTTTTAAATTCGAGCGTTGCGTACAGCTGGAGCGGATCTGCGCAGTCGTACTCTATGGCGTAGGCAAAGCGCATTATCACCGCCCGCTCGAAGCCTTCTATCGTGTGGAGCATCTCGGTCTGCACGTCTGCCGGGAGGGATGAGCTGAAGCCTTGGAGATATATCTCGTCCGACGACGCGCTCACCTGCTCGACGAACAGTTGATGACGGCTCTTGTCCGCAAATCTTACCACCTTGTCCTCTATGCTCGGGCAATATCTCGGTCCTGTTCCCTCTATCTTCCCGGAATAAAGCGGAGACCGATGCAGATTTTGTCGTATTATCTCATGCGTGCGTTCGTTCGTGTATGCGACGTAGCAGGGCATCTGCTCGACGGCGTTTGCGCTCTTTTTGTTCGTTCTGTAGGAAAACGGCGTTACCGGGCGCTCTCCGTCCTGTCGCTCGAGCACGGAATAGTCTATCGAGCTTTTCAGTATTCTTGGCGGAGTTCCGGTCTTGAATCTCATAAGCTTGACGCCGAGACGGGCAAGGGAAGAGGAGAGTGCTCCGGCGGCGAGCATTCCGTCCGGACCTGACGGATAGGCACAGTCTCCGACTATGACTCTGCCGCGAAGATACGTGCCGGTGCAGATCACTGCCGCTTTGACGCGATGGACGGCTCCGAGCGCGGTAACGACGGCGGATACGGCTCCGTTTTCGGTCTGTACGTCCACGATTTCACTTTGCAACAAACGCAGGTTAGCCTGACGTTCGAGTGTCCGCTTCATTATTCGGTGATATACCGCGCGGTCTGCCTGTACGCGTTTGGAATGCACCGCGGGACCTTTTCCGAGGTTGAGCGTGCGGCTCTGGAGCGCGGCAAGGTCTGCCGAATAGCCCATCTCGCCGCCTAGGGCGTCTATTTCGAACACGAGGTGTCCTTTGCCCGTGCCGCCGATCGATGGATTGCACGGCATATTTCCGACGGCGTCGAGATTTGTGGTGAACAGAACGGTTTGAAGTCCCATTCTGGCACAGGCAAGCGCGGCTTCTATTCCGGCGTGTCCGGCGCCTATCACTGCTACGTCTGCCGGCTCTGCCTCGAAAAGTGTCGGAGAGTCGGAGTTCTGAGCGTTCGTTTGCATGGGTATTGCCTTTCTTTTTTTTGATGCTTTTTTGACGTTGGGAATATTGTGATCTGTCTGTTATGGTGGACTGCGCGGGGTTTGGGGTATATGAAAGTAACCAAAGTAACCGAAGTAAAGAGACACCTCATCCACCGCTACCGCGGTCCCCCTTCCCCCACTGGGGAAGGCATAAATGGTACGCCCGGATATAAGTTCTAACACAGACAGGGCGTACCCTCGCCACTAAAGTGGCGCAGAGTTTTGATGGTTGTGGATACACGCCCGAATTAGTGCAAACACAGGTGGGCGTACCTCTGTGATGTGATATCAATATTTCACCGCGAAGCTATACAGAAGGTTTTCGCTGAAGTTTACATCCTTGCGTGTAACACGGCGAAGCCGTGTTACACCGAGTTGACCGAAGGGCAACTCTATTTGCCGAGCTTTTTTCAAAAAGCTGGCGCGAAACTACTCAGAAGTCTTTGCCGAGCTTTCTTCAGAAAGCGGCGCGTAACAACGGCGAAGCCTTGTTACGCCGAGTTGCCAACGGTAACTCTTTTTGCCAACAGCTTTTCTTGAAAAGCTGTTGCTTTCCTTCAGAAAGCGGGGTGTTATTTGTGGTATTTACCGTGGTTATTGATGTTAAAGGCGCGGTAGAGCTGTTCGAGAAGGATGACGCGCATGAGCTGGTGGGGAAAGGTCATTTTTGAAAAAGACAGACGGTAGTCGCACATTGCTTTTACCGTCTCGGGAAGCCCGTCCGAGCCGCCGATAACAAGCATAAGCTCACCTGTTATCTGGCAACAGCGGTCGATGATCCCGGCAAATTCCTCCGATGAATGCTGTTTCCCTTCGACGCAAAGGGCTATCTTATAAGCTCTTTTGCTTGACGCGGAAACGTACTCGATAAGGGCGTTATCATCCTTTAGCTCCACTGTTGATGCTTTGCAATAAGCCGTCAGCCGCTTTTCATATTCCTTCACCGCGTCGCGAAGGTAGGCTTCCTTTAGCGTTCCGACGCAGACTATTTTTACGTTTAACAAGTGAGTGCTCCGTTTCGTTCTGATTCCGTGTTTGACCGTGCGATATTCGGGGAATTACCGCGTGTAACGCGTTTTTGTGCTATCCGTGACGGGCGTCGGCTCAAAGCAGGCGCCGCAGTCCTTCGCGCGGTGCGGTGTCGAGAAGGTCGAGCGACAGCCCTGCTGACTCGAGAGCGTCTATGGCTGTCATCATTGCAAGCTCCGGGGTGTTGTTTTCCGGGCTGATGTGCCCGAGCAAGGCTCTGCGCACCCCGCTTTCGGCGAGACGCACGAGAAGCTCGGCGCAGTCAGAATTTGATAGATGCCCGTATTTTGAGTGGATGCGGTGCTTTATCTCTTCCGGATAAGCTCCTGCTTTGAGCAGAGCTATGTCGTGGTTGCTTTCGAGAATGATCGAGGTCGCTTGCGAGATGTGCTCGACTATTTCGTCCGTTATACAGCCGAGGTCGGTGCAGGTGCAAAACGAAATGTCGCCGCCCTTGACGAGATACGAGACACAGGCGGCGGAGTCGTGTGATATTTGGCAGGAGCTTACCGTGAGTGTGCCTATCTTTTGCGTATAGCTTATCGGGTGCACGGTCAGCTTGTCGCGGTATTCGTAGCCCTTTGAGCGGATGAACGCGAGACTGCTTGGCTCGGTCATATGTATCGGTATGTCGTGATGCTTCAGCAGTGTCGGCAGACCGGCGACGTGGTCGCTGTGCTCGTGTGTTATGAATATTGCGTCTATATCGGAAAGCGTTGTGCCAAGCTCGCGAAGGAGCTTTTCGGTGGCACGGCAGCTAAGCCCGAAATCTATCAGAAGCTTGGTACTGCCGTCCGTTACATAGGTGCAATTTGCTTTCGAGCCGGATGCGAGCGACCATATCTGCGGAACGCCGGAACCGTCGGAACACGCGGTAATTCTCGGGGATTCGGTTGATGATTTCGGTATTTGGGCGGTGCGCTTCGGCTCGTGCGTGCCGGTTTTAACGCCGTTTTCGATGCCGATTTCGGCGGATAATACATATTCGAGATCGGCGAGCACGGCTTGTTCGAAGCTCCTTTTTGAGTAATGCATTGAAAACAGTTCCTTTTCGTGCTTTTTGAGGGTAATATCGGGGAATTACCGCGTCTTTGACGGTGATGTGGGATCCGGCGCGCGGGTTGAGGAGTGTGAGCGGGGTTGTAGCCTTGCGCGTAGCGTGGGTTTATGCTTCGTAAAAGCAACCGGAGCTAAGCTACACCTCATCCGCCGCTACCGCGGTCCCCCTTCCCTCGCTTCAGGGCATGCCCCTGAATTAGTTCTAACACAGACAGGGCGTACCCCGCCACTAAAGTGGCGCAGAGTTTTGGTGGTTTAAGGATACACGCCCCTGAATTAGTTCTAACACAGATTGGGCGTACCTCGCCACTAAAGTGGCGCGGAGTTTTGATGGTTGTGTATACACGCCCCGAAACAAGTTCTGACACAGATAGGCGCACCTATGTGATTGAACAACCTATTTCCACCGCGAAGCTATTCGAAAGTTTTTGCCCAGCTTTTTTCAAAAAGCTGGTGCTTTTCTTCAAAAAGCGGAGGGAAGCTCTATTGCGCCTTCGGGGCGGATGTTGAGCACAGAGCAGGCGCCGCTACCGAATATGCCGTCCATTGCGTTCTTGAAGTTGTCGCGAAGAGCGAGCGGAACGAACGCCTGTACCGTTCCGGCAAATCCGCCGCCGTGCACTCTCCACGCGCCGCCCTTACCGCTGAGCAGGTGCTTGCAGACGGCAAGCGCAAGGGAAAGCCCCTGTTCGTTTACGTTCTTGACCGTGTAGACGTTCTGAAGCTGCTTGAACGAGGAGTCGCCGGAGGCGAGAACGCCATCGAGGAATGCGTGTATATCGCCGTCGAGCAAGGCTTGCTTCTGAGCCGCTACGCGCTCGTTTTCCTCTATGAAATGGATAGCTCTCAGCACGGCTCGGTCGCCGACCTTGGAGCGCAGCTCGGGAATGCGTGCGATAAGCTCGTCATAGGTCGTTCCTCTCAGCACTTCCTTGCCGAAGAGGGCAGCCACTGCCTTCATCTCCGCCGGAACGGAGGCGTAATCGTCGTTAAGATCCGCGTGGTTTCCGCCGGTGTTGACTATGCAGAGACAGTATCCGGCTTTGCCGAGGTCGAAATCGAGCTTATCTATTATCGGGGCGGAGGGATCGAGGAAGTCTATTGCTACAAATCCGCCGACCGCGCAGGCGGTCTGGTCCATAAGTCCGCACGGCTTTCCGAAAAATGCGTTTTCCGCGTACTGTGATATCTTGGCAAGCTCGGGAGCGTCCACGGCGCCGTCGTTGTAGAAATTATTTATGATGTTGCAGATCTGCACCTCGAATGCGGCGGAGGACGAGATGCCCGAGCCTTTCAGCACGTCGGAGGTCGTATACGCGGCAAATCCGCCGATTTTGAGACCGCGCTTTTTAAATCCGTCGCAAATTCCGGCGATGATGGAGGCGGAGCTGTAATCGGCGTATGCCTCGGGGCGCAGGTCTGTGATGTCCACCGTGTCCCCGTCAAAGCCTTGGCTCTTGACCTTTATGATGTTGCCGTCGGTCTTTGCGGCTATCGCTATGATATCGAGGTCCAGTGCCGCCGCAAGCACGCATCCGTGGTTGTGGTCGGTGTGGTTGCCGCTTATCTCGCTCCTTCCGGGGACGGAGAACAGCCTTACGTCGCAGTCTCCGTACAGCTCGATAAACTCTGCGCAGGCGTCTGAGAAACGAGTCCTTTCGTGTGCGAGCTTGCTCTCTCCGTAAAAGTGGGTGAGTGTTTTATCGTACCCTCCGGAGAGCACGAACGTTCTAAATTCCGAAGCTTTCATATCTTATATCCTTTCCGTTCTTTCGCTTACCGAGCCACGCGGTCGGAGCTTGAATCTATCCAGTAGATATTATAACAGGATTTTTTATAAAAAGCAATAGATTTTTATTAAATTGAAAGATTTCTGTTGCAATTTGCGCGTTTGTGTGCTACAATAATGGGTGCCCAAGATCAGCTCGAGCACAGAAAGAATGATTCGGGAATAGGTCTGTCTATCCGCGAACGGTCGAACGGTGTACCGTGGGGGCTATCAGCCGCCCGTGATCCGGTGCGGGTATCGGCAATGTTTGTGAGCGGATGGTATCGATAATGTTTGTTTCGGAGGTGATGTGCGAGTATGGAAACGGTGCTTTTTCTTGTTGAGTGCGTCGGCACTGTGTCGTTTGCGATCTCGGGTACGCTCGTGGCTATCGGCAAGAGGACGGACGTTATCGGCGCTTTGATATTCGCGTTTCTTACATCGTTCGGCGGTGGACTTATCCGCGATATCATACTCGGAAAGCTTCCGCCGAGCGTATTCGTTGACAGGCACTTTCACGTGCTTTTGCTGATCTGTCTTTTTGCGTCACTGCTTTGCTGTGCGCTTGCTTCATTCGGGAAAAATGCGGAGCGTATAAGGGATCACCGTCACGACCTTTGGCTGGATCTTACGGATGCCGTCGGTATCTCTGTGTTTTGTATATCCGGTGTCGACACCGCTATCTCGGTATCGGGTGGGAGCGACAACGCTCTGTTGCTCGTGTTCTGCGGATGCATTACCGGAGTTGGCGGAGGAATACTTCGCGACGTTTGCTCGGCTGAGATACCGTTCATCTTCAGAAAGTACGTCTATCTTATCCCGACGGTGGCAGGCTCTGCGTTTTATACGCTTACGTACGGGTACATATCTCATTACGTCGGTATGCTCGTGTCGATGGGGATCATAATAGTGCTGAGGACGCTGGCTATAGTGTTCAAATGGAATTTTCCCGTGCTCGGAAAGACCAGTGTCCCGAAAGACGCGGTAATTTCCCGAGAAAACCCGAAAGATGCGCCGGAAAACGCGCCCGTGGATGACATTTCCGCGACAGGAGAAGACAAGGGAAGAGACGTCGGCGCGTCGGCGGACAAGATGGAGACGACGCGGTAATTCTCGGGGAAATGCCACGTTTAAAAGAAAATTATTAAAATTGAGAAAATTCATAAATATTAACTTGACATTAAGAGAAAATTGAGTTAAAATGTTAATCGTGTGAAAATAACCTGAGGGAGCTGCGGTATCCTGCCGATGCTTCCGACTTATATAGCACAAATCTATTTATCATACCGTAAGGAGAATACCATGTCACCAGTAGTAGCGGCACTTATTTCGGGTGTTGTCTGCGCAGTGCTCTTTGGTTTTCTCGGTTTCTTTCTTCGCAAGAAGATCTCCGAGGCAAGGATAGGCTCTGCCGAGGAGGAAGCAAAGCGTATCGTCGACGAGGCGGCAAAAGAAGCGGAAACGCTCAAAAAAGATACCGTGCTCGAGGCGAGAGAGCAGATAATCAAGGAGAGAAATGAAGCCGAGCGTGAACTGAAGGAACAGCGTGCAGAGGTCACCCGTCAGGAACGCAGACTTTCGTCAAAGGAAGAAAACCTTGACCGAAAGAGCGAAAATCTTGACAAAAAGAGCGAACAGCTCTCACAGAAGATCAAGGAAGCGGAACAGCTCAACGGGGAGATCAACGAGGTGCTTGCCCAGCATGTCGAGATGCTCCAGAAGATATCCGGTTACTCGGTCGAGGAAGCCAAGGCGGAGCTTATCAGGCGCATAGAGCACGAGGTACAGCACGACGCGGCGCTCAAGATAATCGAGATCGAGAGCAGGCTCAAGGAGGAAGCAGACCAGAAGGCAAAGAACATCATCTCCCTTGCCATACAGCGTTGTGCATCCGACCACGTTTCCGAGGCTACCGTTTCGACGGTCGCGCTCCCTAACGACGAGATGAAGGGAAGGATAATCGGACGCGAGGGAAGGAACATCCGTACCATTGAACAGCTTACCGGAGTCGATCTTATAATCGACGATACGCCGGAAGCCATAACGGTCTCGTGCTTCGATCCCGTGCGGCGTGAGGTCGCGAGGATGACGCTCGAAAAGCTGATATCCGACGGACGCATACATCCCACGCGCATCGAGGAAGCGGTGGCGAAGAGCCAGAAGGAAGTTGAGACGGCAATCAAGAAAGCCGGCGAGAGCGCGGTATTTGAGATCGGTATACATTCCATCAGTCCCGAAATAGTGAAGTTGCTCGGAAGGCTCAAGTACCGTACCAGCTACGGGCAGAACGTTCTTACGCATTCGCTTGAGGTCGCGTACATATCCGGCATAATTGCGGATGAGCTTGGCGTTGACAGCGTTATGGCAAAGCGAGCAGGTCTGCTTCACGATATCGGTAAAGCCTTGACCGCAGAGGTCGAAGGCTCACACGTTCAGCTCGGTGTGGATGTTGCCACAAAGTACAAGGAGAACCGCGAGGTCATCCACGCGATAGAGGCGCACCATAACGACGTGGAGCCGCAGACCGTGATCGCGGTCATAGTTCAGGCGGCGGATGCCATTTCCGCGGCAAGACCGGGGGCAAGAAGGGAAAATCTTGAAAATTACATCAAGAGGCTCCAGAAGCTCGAGGAGATAGCAAGCAGCTTTGACGGTGTCGAAAAATCCTACGCCGTTCAGGCAGGACGCGAGATACGCATAATGGTGAAGCCCGAAGAGGTCAATGATGAGCAGATGGTGCTCGTTGCGCGTGACATCGTGAAGAAGATCGAGGAAAGTTTGGAATATCCCGGACAGATCAAGATCAACGTCATTCGCGAGAGCCGCGCCGTTGATTACGCAAAATAATTCTTTTTTCAAAGCTCCCGTGATCAAGCTTGTGATTACGGGAGCTTTGTATAGGACGGGCTTATGTCTTGCTGTGCTGATGTCTGCTCCGTGCTGTGTGACGGCATTTTAAGCTCGGAAATTTTAGGAATTGCCGCGTTGATATTTCGAAAAACGGAAAAAATATGATCGAAAGGACAGAAATGCTGTGAATATCAAGCTTTTAGCCGTCGGCGATGTCGTCGGTCAGGATGCGGTCGCTTATCTGCAAGGGGCACTCAGACGAGTCGCATCCGAATACAATGCGGATGTTGTCGTTGTGAACGGCGAAAATTCGGCGGTCGGAAACGGAATAGATGCATCATCGGCAAAAGCTTTGCTTGATGCCGGCGCCGACGTTATCACGACCGGCAACCACGTTTTCAGGCACAGCTCGTTCCATTCGTTCCTTAATAACAGCGAGCGCGTGGTAAGGCCTCTGAATTTTCCGTCCGAATGCCCCGGAAACGGGTATACGTACGTCAATGTTTACGGATATCGCTTGATGATAATGAACGTTATGGGAGTGGTCTACGGGGAGCCTTTGGGGTGTCCGTTTGAGACTGTCGAGAAGGCGCTGAAACGCGAGGAAGGTCGCTTTGACGCGGCAATTTTAGATATTCACGCCGAAACGACGTCCGAAAAGGCGGCGGTGGCGAGGTATTTCGACGGTCGCCTGTCGGTGGTGTTCGGAACTCATACGCACGTGCAGACCGCGGACGCAAGGGTGCTCCCTCGGGGAACGGGGTTTATTACCGATCTCGGAATGTGCGGTCCGGTCGAGTCCATCCTCGGAGTTGAGAGCGGATGCGTGATAGACAAGCTTAGGTTGCACCTGCCTAAAAAATTTGACATCGCCGGCGGTGCTGTCGAGGCGACGGGAGCGGTATTTGAGATCGATACCGACACGGGCAGATGTGTTTCGGCGAGAACGGTAAGATTTTAGAGCTGTTTTTGAAGAGATAAAACGAAATTTTATATCCTTAGTGCGGAGTTTTGGTGGTTGAAAATGTGACAAATGCAGAAGGACACCTCATCCACGGAATTTGATAGGCTTATATCTTAGCGCTTACACAGCGGAGCTGTGTAAGCCACAGTTGAACGCAAGCGTTCAACTGTATGACACCTCATCCACCGCTACCGCGGTCCCCCTTCCCCCGCTGGGGAAGGCTTAAGGGGTACCATCGCTCTCGAAATTTTGCTTAAACGCGGATGGTGTTTAGCGGAACGACAGATCGTCGTTCCCTACAGATAATGCCGAGCGATACAAAGCATCGAAAGGCGCCCTTGTTTACGGTACGCCCTGAATAAGCGCGAACACAGGCTGGCGTACCTATGTGATAGAACAACAATTTTCCACCGCGAAGCTGCTCGGAAATATTCGGGAAGTAGGCTAAAGCTTACATCCTTGCGTGTAACACGGCGAAGCCGTGTTACACCGAGTTGACCTTGTGTCAACTCATTTTGCCAAAGCTTTTTTCAAAAAGCTGGCGCGAAGCTACTCAGAAGTCTTTGCCGAGCTTTCTTCAGAAAGCGGCGTTTTTTTGAAGTTTGTTGAAGGAGTTGTTATATGGCAATATCATCTAAGCTTATGCGCAGGCAGCTTGAGCTTTTTCGACCGATAATCACCGGCAGCTCGCTCGAGACCTCGCGCAAGGGGCAGGAGATACTTGGCGGTCTGATGTTTGCGACGAGCAAGGACGTCAACGTATCGCGATACGATCTTCCCGGATTTGAGGGCGCGTGGGTATATCCGGAGGATGAGATAAGGAACGGCGTCATACTTTATCTCCACGGCGGCGGATACACGAGCGGCGATCTTGAATATTGCAAGGGCTTCGGCTCGGTGCTGGCTTTCCGATGCGGAGTGCGTGTTTATTGCGTTGCTTACAGGCTTGCGCCCGAGCATCCGTATCCTGCGGCGCTCGAGGATGCGCTTGCGGCTTACAGATATCTTCTGTCGTCCGGTTACGACGCCTCGTCCGTCGTTCTGTGCGGAGAGAGCGCCGGCGGAGGGCTTATATACGCGCTGGAGATGAAGCTGCGCGAGCTTGGATTGCCGCGTTGCGGCGGCGCTATTGCCATCTCTCCGTGGACGGATCTTACGTCCTCGGGCGCTTCGTACGAATACAACCGCGACAAGGATCCGTCGATGACCTCAGAGCGTCTCCGCTTCTTCCGAGAATGCTACACGGACGATCCGACCGATCCGTACGTCTCGCCGCTGTTTGGCGATCTTCGCGGTATGCCGCCGTCCGTTATATTTGTCGGCGGAGACGAGATAATGCTCGACGACGCGGTAAAACTCCACGAAAAGCTGATAGCGAGCGGATGTGAGAGCGAGCTTACGGTGGCAAACGGAATGTGGCACGCGTACGTTCTGTACGGCTTTAAGGAGCGCCGAGGTGACTACGTTAAGATAAACGCGTTCCTTGACCGCGTGATGTCCGCCAAGCGCAAGCTGAGATGGATGCGGCTGGACAACGCCGCCAAGATATATCCTGCGGCAAGGAGAAAAAATTGGAGCAACATATTTCGTCTCTCCGCGACGCTTACCGAGCAGGTGGACCCTGTCGTCCTTCAATCGGCGCTCGACGTTACGGCAAGGCGCTTTCCGTCTATATCCGTCAGGATAAGAAGGGGAATGTTCTGGTACTATCTCGAAGAGATACAGCACGCTCCGCGCGTGCTTGCGGACAGCTCCGAGCCGCTTACGCGTATGCCGTTTGACGATATCAGAAAATGTGCGTTCCGCGTGCTGTATTACAAAAAGCGGATATCGGTGGAATTCTTTCACGCTCTGACGGACGGAAACGGAGGTCTCGTGTTCCTGAAAAGCTTGGTCGCCGAATACCTCCTTCAGCGTCACGGCGTGGTAATTCCCTGCGAAAAGGGGGTGCTCGACCGACTTGAAGAGCCGAGGGAGCGCGAGCTTGAGGACAGCTTTTTGAAGAACTCGGGCGGCAAGCGTATGAGCCGACGTGAGGAGCGAGCGTACCATCTTGCCGGCACGCCCGAGCCGGACGGATTTCGCAACGTCATCACAGGTGTGCTCAGCACGAGCGAGGTGCTCAGCTTGGCGCGGAGCCATAACGTGAGCCTTACGGTGTTCCTTACCGGGGTGATGATGAGCGCTATCTGCGAGATACAGAAGCGGCGCGTTCCGAAGCAGACGCGCAGACGTGCCGTCAAGGTGCTGATACCGGTAAATCTGCGAAAGTTCTTTGACAGTGAGACGCTGAGAAATTTTGTTCTGTATATCACGCCGGGAATAGATCCGGCGCTCGGAGATTATACGCTTGAGGAGATATGGAAGAGCGTTCGTGCGCAGATGGATCACGAGCTGACTGCCAAGCGGATGCGGATGCGCATATCCAAGAACGTCCACAGCGAGGAGATATTCATTCTCAAGATAATGCCGCTGTTCATAAAGAACGTGGCGATGAAGGCGGTGTTTGACGCCATCGGCGAGGTGGCGTCCTGCCTTACTATGTCAAATCTCGGTGCGGTCAGTCTCCCCGATGAGATGCGACCTTACGTGGAGCGGATGGATTTTGTTCTCGGTGTTCAGGCTGTCGCGCCGAACAACTGCGGTATCATCTCGTACGGAGACAAGCTGTGCATCAATTTTATAAGAAATACGAAGGAGCCGGAGCTTGAAAGGGAGTTTTTCGGCATCCTGCGCAGGCTGGGACTTCATATCTTTATCGAAAGCAATTCAAGAGAAGAATGAACGTCGGCGCCAAAAAACGGCGTCGGCTCGGAGCGAAAGAGAAGGGGAACAAGTGTATGTATTGCATAAAATGCGGCGTGGAGCTTGGAGAGAGCGAAAAAAAATGCCCGCTTTGCGGGCTTAGAGTATATCATCCGGAGCTTCCCTTGGGGGGTGAGGGGGAAGGTCCGTATCCTAAATACGAAAAGAGCAACGAGAGGGTGAGCAAGCTCGGAACGATGCTTGCGGTGACGCTTCTGTTCGTTTTGCCGTTACTGCTTACGCTCGTCTGCGATATCAGTATAAATTCGGCGGTCACCTGGTCGGGATACGCCGTCGGCGGACTTATCGTTGCTTATATCATCACGGTGCTTCCGAATTGGTTTCGGCGTCCCAACCCCGTGGTGTTCGTGCCCGTGGATATTGCGGTTGCCGCGCTTTACGTCCTCTATATAGATCTGGTAGACCGCGGAGGGTGGTATCTCACGTTCGCGCTTCCGTTGATCTGTGCCGTCGGGTTGGTGGTGACCGCGGTGGTCACGCTTCTGAAATACGTCAGAGGAGGTCAGCTGTACGTTTTCGGCGGAGCTTTGATACTTATGGGTGGGATAACCGTGATGACGGAGTTGCTCATAAACTACACCTTCGGGGTGGAGAAAACGGTGTTCTGGTCGCTCTATCCGCTGATATCGCTTGCCGTACTTGGGCTGATATGTATAGTTATTGCCATATGCAAGCCCCTCAGAAGCTCGCTTCTCAAGCGTTTCTTCATATGACGGAGTCATCAGACGTCGGGAACATCCCGATACCGCTTGTAATAGAACAGGTACTGCTGGGCAAGCCCGGCGTGAGCGCCGAAGGCGGAGGGCAGGATCCCGGTGGGGTAATATTCGGTCATTACGCGCTTTACCCAAACATCTATCGGGAAGGCATCGTCCTTCTCGAGACCGAAGAGCAGAGAACAGGCGGCGACCTTAGGGCCGACGCCTTTTATATTGCGCAGTACCCTTGAGGCATCCTCGGTGGTAAGTCCGCGGAGCGTGTCAAGCTCGATCTCGCCGGATGACAGCTTGGTAGCCGCGTCGAACAGATACGGTGCGCGAAAGCCCATCTTGAGCGAGAGAAGCCCGTCCACTCCGAGCTTGCACACGGCGTCGGGCGTCGGAAATGCGTAGATGTGTTCGCCCGATGGGGAGAGGTCGGGGAGCGGATCGCCGGCGGTGCGGCAAAGCGCGTCGACAAGTCCCGTGATCCTCGGTATATTATTGTTTTGGGAGATCATAAATGTGCAAAGCGTTTCCCACGGCTCCTGACGCAGTATACGTATGCCCTTGCCTGTCTCCATCGCTTGGATAAGGGTGGCGTCAGACGGGCGCAGATCCTGCAATTCTCGGCGAATTGCCGCGTAATCGGCGTCGAGCGCGAGGTAGTGCTTCCATATTTCGAGATATTCCGTATACGTGCAGGGGAATATCAAAAGTGTGCTCGAGGTGGGCTGGAGGACGGTGATCCTTCTGCCGAAGGCTATTCCGTCGGCGCGCGGAAATTCCTCGGAACAACTGCTTCGTATGAGGTCGGCGGACTCTCTCGACAGCTCGGTCATCAAAGACAGCTCGGAGCGTTTTGCGCGGCTGAGCCTGAAACGGAAGCTCTGACCGCAGTCGAATATCTGCTCTGTCGAAAAATATTCAAGTTCGCTTATATATACGCCGCCGCCAAGTGCTTCTTCTTTCATTGCGCAGTTACGTTCCTTTCTTTTTGCTTTTGTATCCTCATCCGTGCGCTCAGGTCTCGGAGCTGAGGAAGCTTATCGCACGTTCCGGGGCGTCTTTGGCGTTTCCCCACGGCTCGTTCTCGTAACGGTAATCGAATTTTTTACAAAATCGGCTCACGTCTCCGCGAAGCTCGTCAAAATAGCCGTTCACGACGTTTGCCAGCGCTTCTTGAAATTCGGGAAGGCGTTTTTTGTTCAGCGCAGACCTTCCTTGCGAGAGAAGGGTGCGGAAATGCGGCAAACAAAAATACGGTTGGGACGACAGCTTCATTTTGAAATCGCGTTCGCTGTCCCAGAGATATACGATGTTTTCCGTCATTTTGCCGAGCGAATAGCCAATTCGTCTGCAAACGTAACAGTCGCCCTCGAGCTTTTCGAGCTTATCCGGTATCGATGCGGTCTTGGAGCCGAAAAGTCCGCCCGTTTCGGTCATTTTGCGCACCTCGGCAAGGTGGCTCTCGAGTATGAGCGCAAGGCTGAGCCTGTTGCCGCGGCTCAGCATCATACCGAAATGCCTGCCGCAAAAGCCTTGCTCGTTGGTCTTTATCCTGATATCCGGCTCCATCATCGACGCGCCCATTATTATCTCTATCTCGTCGTTTTCCAGACGCTTGCGGAGCATACAGACGGGACATCCGTTGCTCGGCTCTGCGGCGCACGCGTCGAACGCTTCGTTTACGGGTATCGTATATATCTTTTCAAGCATTGCTGTTTTTATCCTTTCTTAAGGTCGTCGAGATGAACACAGC
>CAZMWM010000020.1:0-22772 GCA_964570105.1 uncultured Lachnospiraceae bacterium
GAAACGCATCTTACCGAGAGCGGAATATCAAACACATTTCACGCGGTAATTCTTAAAGAAATCACTCCACATACAAACATTTTTCATCTCCGACAGGGTTTGAAAAAGCACTGCTTTACCTAAAACCGTGTCTTTTCAATCCTTAAGTTGATGACATTGCGTGGCAAGCAAAGAGCGCTTATCGGAACGCGCAAGATATGTATAAAACAATGAAAGCTCGGGATGCTAATATAAGCAAGCCATCCAAAGCGGCAATACTTCGAAAGGTCACCTTCCCATATGAGTGAAACGGACACCCCAAGACCGTTCGGTCGAAAAGACAAGCTCGGTTATATGCTCGGAAACCTCGGCAACGACCTCACCTTTACCTTTGCGAGCGTGTACCTGCTCGTATTCTATACCAAGGTCCTCGGCATCTCCTCCGCCCTTGTGGGCAGTATGTTTCTTTTCGCACGCTTTCTTGACGCATTCACCGATATCACGATGGGCAGGATCGCGGATCGCCTTCCGCCGACCAAAGCCGGCAAATACCGCCCGTGGTTGCTCCGCGCAAGCCTTCCCGTAGCCGTCACGAGCGCACTGATGTACCAAAGCTCGCTCGCAAATGCCCCGATGCATATAAGGATAGCTTATATGTTCGTGACGTATATACTTTGGGGATGTATATCATACACCGCGATAAACATTCCGTACGGCTCCATGGCGTCGGCATTGAGCACGTCCCCCGATGACCGCACGAGCCTCTCGACGGCACGCAGTCTCGGTTCCCTGATCGCAAATCTGACCGTCGGCATCGGCGCCGCCGCCGTGATATACACCACCGATACGCAAGGCGACGAGACCGTGCGCGGAGAGGTATTTCCGTGGATAGCGGCGTTGTTTTCCGCCCTTGCCCTCGTCTCGTATATACTCTGCTATCTGCTCACGTCCGAGCGAACAGCTCCCGTGCACAAGCCGCCGAGCAAGCTTCGGTTAAAGACGCTCGTCACGGATCGCGCACTCGTCGGCATCGTGTTGGCATCGGTCGGTATCCTCGCCGCTCAACTGCTGACGCAATCCATAAACCAATATCTGTTCATCGACTACTTCAATAACAAGAACGGCGTTATGATAATGAGTGCCGTGGGGATGTTGCCCGTTTTATTGCTTGCTCCGCTGTCATCACCGCTCAGTAAGCACTTCGGCAAAAAAGAGATCGGGGTAGCAGGCAGTCTGTGCGGAGCGTTAGCCTGCTTGACACTTTTTATCCTCAAGACCTCATCGGTCACGCTGTACGTAACGGTAAGTCTTATAGGCTATCTCGGCATCGGACTGTTCAATCTCATCACCTGGGCGTATATAACCGACGTTATCGACGACCGCGAGCTTAGATACGGCGAACGCGAGGACGGAACGGTATACGCGGTCTATTCCTTTGCTCGCAAGATCGGACAGGCGATAGCGGGAGGGCTTGGCGGTTGGACGCTCAGCTGGATCGGGTTCGATCCTTCAAGGAAAACTCAAAGCGCCGATGTCGGCAAGGGAATATACCTCATCTCCACCCTTATCCCGGCTGTGTTATATTTTTTGGTATGTCTGAGCCTTTGGTCTGTCTATCCTCTGAACAAAAAGCGCGTAGAGAGCACCGTCTCGGCACTCAAGACACGAAAGTAGCAATAACTTTCTACCCTTTATATAAAATTAACAACTTTTACAACGAACAAGGAGATCTAAGATGCGCCAAACAACAGAACTGAACGACGCTTGGTCATTTACCAAACAGCCGCAGACAGAATTTCCAACAACTCCCCCAAAGGATGCGGAAAGGATAGAACTGCCGCATACGTGGAATGCAAACGACGGACAGAACGGAGCGGACGGATACAGTCGCGGATGCGGATATTATTTCAGAAAACTTTACGTAATACCGGAAGAGGAACGAAAATATTTTCTGAGATTTGATGCGGCGGCATACGATTGCACGGTATATCTGAACGGCACAGAAGCCGCTTATCACAAGGGCGGGTATAGCGCATTTGTTGTTGATATAACCAATAAATTGCTAACAGGCAATAATGATATAGCGGTCAAGGTCTCAAATCAAGCAAACGACGACATATACCCACAACTTGCAGATTTCACCTTTTACGGCGGTATCCACCGCAAGGTACGACTTATGAGCGTACCCACAACACACTTCGCACTCGAGGAATACGCAGAAAACGGCGTATCTCTTTCATCCGAGATAACAAGTATCAAAAAATGCTATATCGACAATGATATCGGATATGAATTGCGCGGAGACGCAATTCTGACCGTTCAGGCGCACATCATATCCCCAAAAGACACCGACACCGTGCGCTATACCCTCATCTCTCCGAGCGGCGAGACCGTGACCACCGCGTACAGGAGCGCATCATCACCGGATATCCGACTTCAGCTTTCGGATATCAAGCTTTGGCACGGCGTGCGCGCTCCGGCTCTATATACGCTCGAGGCGGAGCTTATAAGAAATAACGAGGTGCTTGACTCGGTAAGCACGCGTCACGGCTTTCGATGCTTCAATATAGATCCTCAAAGGGGATTTTATCTAAACGGTGAGCCGACACCGCTCCGAGGGGTGGCAAGGCACGAGGATAAGCTCGGCGTCGGAAACGCGCTGACCGACAAGGACCACAAGCAAGACATCGAACTGATACGCGAGCTTGGCGCAAACACCGTCCGTCTTTCGCACTATCAGCACGCTTCCGAATTTTACGACCTGTGCGACACCTACGGGTTGATAGTCTGGGCGGAGATACCGTATATCAGCAAGCTTCTGAAAAGCGCCGCCGCTCAGCAGAACGCACGCTCTCAACTCCGCGAGCTGATCGTACAGTGCCGAGAGCACCCATCCGTATGCTTTTGGGGAATAAGCAACGAGATAACCGTCGGCGGAACGGGAGATGCGCTCGCAGCTCGGCTCGGCGAGCTTCACGCATTGGCACACGAGCTTGACAGCACCCGTCCAACAACACTTGCACAGGTAACGAGCGAGCCTATGGACAGCCCTCTAAATCATATCACCGATCTTTTGAGCTATAACCATTATTTCGGCTGGTATATGGGCGAATTATCAGATAATGACCGTTGGATAGATGAATTTCACAATAAATATCCACAAACCACGATAGGTCTTTCCGAATACGGCTGTGAAGGCATCATCTCATACCACAGTGACGAGCCACACGCCGGCGACTACAGCGAAGAATATCAATGCTTATACCACGAGCATATGTTGAAGCTCCTCGAGAGCCGCCCGTGGATATGGTCGAGCTACGTATGGAATATGTTCGACTTCGGGAGCGCTCTCAGAGACGAAGGCGGCGTAAAGGGGCGCAACAATAAGGGCTTGGTCAGCTTTGACAGGAAGATCAAAAAGGACGCGTTTTATCTTTACAAAGCATATTGGAGCACCGTTCTCTTCGTCCACATCTGCGAAAAACGCTATTACCGACGCTCCACCGCAACGGTGAACGTAAAGGTATATTCAAACGCCGCGCACGTAAGGCTGTATTGCAACGGAGAGCGAATAGCCGAAAAGGACGGCACGCACGTATTCCTCTTCACCTCAGTTCCGCTTCAAAAGGGCTTGAATACCCTCACAGCGACCGCCGACGGTGTATCTGACAGCGCAATTTTCGAGTTTTCATCAAGCATACCCGAAAGCTTTACGTTCCGCGGCGCGAAAGCGAACGGTACGGTCAAGAATTGGTTTGACGGTAAAGCTCTTGACACCTCCAACAGACCTATCAACAAGGACTGCTACTCCGTCGAGGATACGGTCGGGCAGATCGCGAAAAACGCTCAGGCCAAGCAACTGCTCTGTGACGCATTTTCATCACTTACCGGAATGAGCTTAACAAGCGCAATGTTTGTCATGCTCGGCGACCAAACACCGCAGGCATTGTTAAATTCACCTCTGCTCCCGTCTCGCCACGAAATCGACAAAAACGCCGCTATCTCCGCAATAAACAGAGAGCTTCAACGTATAAAAAAGCAATGATCGACCAAAATTCTCGCGGTACAACAAGTTATCGGCACAAAAACAAGCGCTAAAAAAGACCAATGGCTTCGGTTTGTCATTGGTCTTTTCGATGTCACATCCGTACGGATGCTTACTTCACACAGACGGTAAAGCTCTGACCGACATTTCCTCTCATATCTATATCAAGCGTAAGAGTATTGCCGTTCACGGAAGCGGATATATTGCTGTCCGCCGTTACAGAGCTTCCAAGCCCTTCAAGCTCCAGCGTTATGTGCAAAGTATCGAGTAGCTGTGACGGATCGCTGACGCTCACCGTGATCTCGCCGTTCTCCTCCTTGACCATAAGCGCACACGCCTTATCTGCCGTCACTCCGTTGCAACGACCTCTCTGCCAGAAAACGTACCCGGTAACACCAAGCTTCGTTTCCTTAACGGCGTGCACCATCTCGCTTTGCTCTATGATCTCAATGTCCGGCGTTTGCTGATAAGCGAGCGTCTCGGACGAGGAAGCCTCGGGAAGATAGATGTAAGAATAGCTCTCCCCATTCGGAGACTTACCGTGAGATATCCACGCCTCAAGGAAGGTCGTCTTTGATGTGATCGCCTTTTCTATCTGAAGCTCCACAGCATCCAAAAATACGTATCCGCCCATATTCGAAAAGTGCATAGAGCTTACATTCTCGGAAAACGCAACATTTGATATCGGCAGCCTTTCCGTCCCGTTTACGGTAAGCTTATCGCCGTCGCCCCATTTTCTGTTCTCGACGACCGTGCTTATGTCGTACCCGGACGTATCCTTTATACCGGTGCCCAACGCCACGATCTCGTTATCGAACATAAAATACGACTTTTTAGCCGAAAGCTTTGAGTTAAAGTAGTTGTTCACCGACGGCGAAAGCTCCATCAGAGCTATGCCGTACTTTCCTACCGTCACCCCACCGGAAAACGCCGAGCCGTTGTATATTCCGCCGTTGATATTCTCTTCCGTTCTCTTCTCGGAGGATACGGTCGTACCCGGCATCTTGTACGGATCGGCGTAATGATAGAAATCATAATCGTAGTCGTATCCGTCCGTATAGATATATATCATACCGTCGCCCAGATACCAGCCGGTCATATTCTCGTTGTTTATCGCCTCGTATTTCCAAATACGCGTCGAGCTGAGCGAAATGCTGACGCCGTACTTGCGGTTATGAGACGTCACGCGATCCATATTTCCGAGAACATAAGTCCTCTCCCAGTCGCTCAGCTCCTTGATGCTGTCGTCATTCTTGATCTCCACCGTACGGTCTGCAAGCGCTATCGGCACTGAATACTCTATCGCGCTCGAGCTTGAGATGAGGTACTGCTTTATCAACTGCTCGAGCTTGGTCTTTACCTCCTCGGGCGCGTACTGCGTCATCTTGATCATAGCGACCACTGCCGCTTTTCCGGAGCCGGTCTCGCTGGTATTCCTGCACACCTCGCGTCCGCGCGTGTTTGCAAAGATACTTCCGTTGTATATGACAGGTCGGTAGGTATCGAACACCCACGAATACTGATTGTCAACGCATTCATCGATCATCTGGAAGCGCGTTCCGTTGAGAACATACATTATATCCGTCAGCGTCGTGAGCATCGAAAGCCCGTAACCGCCGGTATACGGATGCGCGTTATGCTGTATAAAGGAGCCATCGGTGTAAAATCCGTCTCCCTCCGTCACATAATCAAAGACGTCCAGCAGTTTTTTCTCGGAGATGAGCAGACGCGCCCCGTCCTTCTGGAGCACGGCTGAAGCCAGACAGCTGTACGCTATCCACACCTTGTTGCAGGCGGTCATGCTCGGGTATTTGTTCAAATAATCGAACGGCTCAAGATATTTTTTAACAAGCTCGGGACCGAGCGGCTCTTCCAGCAGTATGAGTATCTTGGTGAGCGCAAGCGGAGTACCGATATCCCACTCCCACCAATTTCCGAACACGCCCTTCTCCCAAACGCACGGTCCGTAATAATAGGTATACGTATACTCAAGTCCCCGCTTTATATCCTCAAACAGGTCCTTGTTCCCGTAATACTCGCATCCGTACGTCCCGTATCCGAGTGCCATATACAGGAGCTTATTGTAAATGCTCTGTATCTTCGGCTCGTCTCCGGACTTGCCCTGCTCTATCGTTATACCGAAGAGCGAATCTCTCTTTTTTTCCGAATAAGTGCTCTTGAACTGATCCCACTGGCTCTTGCAATTCTTCTCGACCGAGCTTATGTGCGCCTTGGTAACTTCACTCCCGCTCGAATTTGTATCCTTGCTTCCGGCAAGCAGCTCGCGCCAATTGTTCGTTACCTTAGTATATATCTCGTCCCCGAAATCCTCGAGCGACGGAGATATCTCGTATTCGATCTTTTCAAGGTACATATAGCTGAAATAAAGCTCACAGCTTGGGTCCGGCGTCATATCCCATCCGTTGCAATCGAAATACATACTCTGAAGCTTGCATATATCGGGATCGTAATTTACACTAAAATCGTCGATCGGTATCCTAAATTCCTTCCAGCCCTCAAAATCTACTTTAAAGCTGTATCTGATGTACGGGTCCATCTTGGTGCCCGAAACGTTGGGAGAGGAAAATCTCAGCTGTACGGTAGCGCCGCAAGCGTTCGTCGAATATGCCCAGAAGGTCAGCAGATCGTAATTAGACCAATCGGCTATATCTATCACCGAAACCTTCTCGGACGTCGACGCCATCCAATAAAGCGTACCCTCCTCGTCGTCGCGTTTAATATTTTCCACAAAGGTCAGTCCGTCGGAAAGTCCTTCATACCAGCCGTTCATAAGGTCCTTATTCGCGGCTTTCTCTTCGATCTTGAAAACGTAATCCTCCAAGCTCTGTTCACCTCTTTCATCGCCGCCATTGTCAGGCGTTGTTTTACAAGCCACCGCAAGCGGTAAAAGCAATACCGCCGCAAGCAGTACGGATATAATGCGCAGAGAAGCTTTTTTCATAACAATAATCCTCCAATGATCACTGGAATTTCGCAAATATCAAGTAAACCGCGTTTCGATTTATACGCTCTCACCGTCCTTCCGTATTTTAAAAGCCTTAAACCAACTCGATACCGTCGGGAACGGATACGGTCGGCTCCTCCCCTTCACGCATAGCTACCGTTATAGCGCCGTGACGCGTGGGTATCCTGATATTCGCACTCTTAAGTCCGAAGAGCTGCGGCTTTAACGATATCACGTCGCACCCCGGGGAGAGTATCTTCATTCCCGAAAGCTTTGACGGCAACTGATACGCGGCAGTTCCGCCCCACGCGTGACTGTAGTCGCCATTAAATCCGCCCCAAGCCTCCGCAAGTCCCTTCTCGGTAGCCTCAAGACAAACGCGCCATCTTCCGAGCAGTTCCATACCGTATCTGCTCCAAAGCCCGGACGCATATACCGCCTCAAGGACGAAATGCATAAAATACGGCTGAGGTTGGGTAAGCTCCCCGTCCTCAAGTACCCGTACCATGAGCGCTTGCTTTTCGAACGGATCGCACAGCCCGTACAGCACGGACAGGACGTTTTCGTGAACGTTGTAATAGCGCTTTATCGGATTTTCGGGAAGCCATTGACCGGGAGGAGCCGTGACACTGTCCGCGTTGTTCATTCCGGAAAAATACATCTTTCGCTCCGTATCGTAAAAGGAGCGGTTATATGCGGATTTGAGAGCACCTGCACGCCGCGCGTATCTGCTCGCCCTCTCGCCGTCACCGATGATACCGAAAAGCTTTTCCGAAAGCCGCAGAGCGTTGTAATAAAACGCGTTCAGAGCTGTCTGCCCCAACGCCTTCGGCGGATGATGGAGCGTATATCCGTCGATCTCGAGCCAATCGACGAACATATAGTTCGGCGCGTTCTCTATCACGCCCGATGCGCCCATATAAGTATGGAAGCGTTCGAGCAGTAGCGCCAAAGCGTCACTGACCTCTTCCACCACGGAGATGTCCGCCGTGTACATATAGTAGTCGTGGAGCATCTGTACCCAAAGCATAGAATAGCTCGTATGGAACATCCTTCCGCCCTTTTTGCGCAAAACGTCCGCGGTGCGCACAAGGTCGAAGCGCGAGAGCGTAAGATCGCCGAAAGCATATTGGTCTATCAGGCTCTCTATCATATAATCTCCGGTACAGGCAAGAAGCTCCTGATGAAGAGGGCTGTCAAGGTGCAAGCTCTGACGGCATATCCTCTCGGTGTGACGGCAGACCTCGTAAAGACGGTTGAGATATTCGTCCGAGCAGACAAAGTCGCCTTCCCTTTCTTGCCGTATCTCACCTATCAGCGCGGTAGCCGTCGGATAATGCACGGAGATAACATAACATTCCGTGATGCGAACGGGCTTGCTTCCCTTGTTCTCGGCAAGCACGTCAAGCTCTCCGATGCTGTACATACGCAGTGAACGGTAAATGTCATCTCCGCAGAAAACTACCTTCCCTGCGTTCTGCTCGCTTCCGGGTATCTCGACCGCGGTCAGACTGCATTCAAGCTCCGATTCACCCTCGACCGCTATCACAGGGTACGCCGCATATATGCGGTCAAGCTCGAGCCGCAAGTGAAGTTTTTCCCCCGGCGCCAAGGTCACAGGCGAGAAATCTCGGAAATTTACCGCGTCCTCGCGCAAAGCTCGCAAGGGTGACGGTTTCAAAACACGCGCAATAGGACTGACAGCGGCATTCTCCCACTCGCCGGGTGACAGACGAAGATCCGCGTTTCGGTTATCAAGATAAGCCGGCAACAGTCGGCACCTCCACGTCTCGTCGGTGCGGAAAACGTCAACACTGCCATCCTTATAATAGACCGTTGCACAGAGCAGAAATCCGCCGCCACCGCAGGAAAACTCGCACAAAACGTCAGTTCCGCTCTTCACCTCGGCATAAATGTCGAGCACATCACCCGACGGGCGATACTCATACTCGGAATAGTATATGTACGGCATAGGCGCTACATCGTCAAAATCACCGCCTGCCGATACAGGTCCGCACCCGATATGATCACCGTTACAGTACAATCTGAAGGTATTATCACCGCTCACGGAAAAAACTGCACGGAGCGGTCTTTCCTTGAGCTTGAAGGATGCGGAGAAGGCGCAAACGGCAAACCGTTGCCCTTCCTTCCATTTCCCGAGATAATTCACCGGGCAGAGCTGGATATCGGGATGCGTCTCACGGCTCATCCATATCCATTTTGCCTTATCCATAAGCATTACTCTCCTTTAAAGACGCGGTAATTCCCCGTCATTTGTTACGTCCGCGAGCGCCCGAGCCGCTTTTTTGCGTCACCTCGGGCGACTTAAAGAATTGATAATAATTACATTTTAACATACCGTTATACAGCTTCCTCACCTTGTCCGCACGTCTGCCGTAGAAGCGCTCAAGCTCCTCGTCCGAGGTAAGTATGTATATCTGCCATCTGTCCAACCGAGAAAAGGCTTTCCCCATCTCGCTGTACAGCTGTCGCGCACTATTCACGTCAAGCAAGCGCTCACCGTACGGCGGATTGCAGACGACCGTGCCGCGCATTCCGCCGGTACCGATAGCTCGCGCATCCTTCACAAAGCTCTTCACGACACCGCCCATTCCGGCGCGTCCGATATTTGCCTTGGTAAGCTCGATCATATTGGGATCGATATCCGAGGCATAAGCGCGAAATTCTGTGGTTTTTACCGCGTCCTTGGCTTCTTCGCGGGCTTGCCGCCAGATCGATGCCGGCACGTCGAGAAAGTCCTCCGAGACGAAATGTCTGAAGCTTCCGGGGGCTGTATCCGTCATAAGCAGTGCCGCCTCGATCGGAATAGTTCCGGAGCCGCACATAGGATCCCAAAGCAGAACGTTCTCGCGCGGTCTTGCAAGCTTTACCATAGCGCACGCGAGCGTCTCTCTCAGCGGTGCCGCTCCGCTCTCAAGCCTGTATCCGCGCTTGTAGAGCGGGGCGCCGCTGGTGTCTATCATAAGCGTAGCGATATCGTTAAAGATGAAGAAGTCGACCTGACATCTCGTTCCCTCTTCGCAAAACACTTGAAGTCCGTGCTCTGCCTTCATCCTTTCAACTATCGCCTTTTTGACTATCGACTGACAGTCGGGAATGCTCACCAGAGCCGAACGCACGGAATGCCCCTTGACGGGAAAAGCATCATCTCTGCCTATCCATTCCTCCCAAGGAAGCGCGCGCGTTCCGTCAAACAGCTCGGTAAACGTGCTCGCGCGGAAGCTTCCCAGCTTCAAGTACAGCCTCTCGGCGCACCTGAGCCACATATTGCATCTTGCGATGGCACCGATATCGCCGCGAAACGAGACGCGACCGTCGATGGTCTCGGTCTTTTTATAGCCGAGCGCCTCTATCTCATCGCCAACGAATTTTTCAAGCCCGAAAAGGCAGGTCGCCACAAATTCATATTCCATAGATCCAAGCACCGTATCAGACCGCGTCTGCCCCGTTATTTAGATATCTCGATGACAGGGCTTGACATAACGCCCAACTCGGAGAGCTGATACTCATACGAAAAGGTATCGCCATCCGTTACCCACGCACGCGGTCCGTAGTAGAAGTAGTTCCGATCCGAAACGTGGAGCGCAGAGAAGGAATTATATCTGTTTCCGAAGAGCTTTACCTCGACCGTGTGCTTGCCCTTTGATATTCCCTCAAAGCACGCATTGTACGGAGCAAACACGGACTTCACCGCGCATCCGCCGTCAACACTCACGGAAACGAGCGCTCCCTTATAGAAGTTGGTGTGCACCTTGAGTGCGCAGCCGTCCTCGGGAACGTCTATATCGAGATAATAACTGATATTACCGCCATAGAACGGCATACCTTGAGATACCACGTCACCGAAGCCGATACTCTCCGTCATAGGAAGTAACGTTTTTTCGCATCCCTCGAGCCTTACGTTGAAATCACCGAGCAGGAAACAGTTCTCCGTGTACGTTCTCGGAGCAAGCGGTTTTCTAAGCTCGACCGTGTGAACGCCGACGCCGATCTCGGGAAGCTTGATCTTTTGGATGCACTCGTCCGTGAAATATCCGGTGATGACCTTATCTATCCTCTTGCCGTCAAAGAATATCTCGCTCTCGTCCATATCCTCGCAGGCAAATTCCGCGCCGCTGACGACCGTCTCGGAGCCAAATGTAAACCTCAACATCTCCGTGTGCTCGGCTACCTCCGGCGGCAGACACCACGGCTGTTTTCCGCTCTTCGGCGGAATACCCGCCTTGAGCCTTATCGCGGCGTCAAGACGCCTTATCTCCTCCGGGGGCTGGTATTCCTTCTCGTCATCCCACTTCCATTCGGCGATATCGAGCAGAACGACGTTCGGCTCCTCCCTCTTGTACCTGACCTTGGATCTGATATCCACCCTTGATATAACATTCCTCTTCACACCCGGAAGCTTAAGCTCTCCGGGCTTTCCCTTATCCAGACGGATAAGGAAGGAATCGTTCAGATACGCATCAAGCTCTATGCGCGTATATTTTTTATCGGCAACGTAGGATATCTTTTTTATCTCACCGCTGAGCGTATCGTAGAGCGTGGGAACAAGGCAACCCTTGATCTTCAGATACAGCCTTCTTGCAGGCGCGACGTCAGGGTGCGCGTACCTTTTGGCATTGGCTATGAACAGCCACTGCGAACTGCCGTCTATGCGCATATTGTATATGTAATTATTGGTATAGCTTCCGTCTCCGAGACGTATCTCGAGCTTTCTCTCGCTCTCGAGCGCATTCATCAGCGCGAGCCGCTCGAACGGGATCACGACGGATGCGTCGTAAAGCTCCTTCACCTCGTCGCTCAAGACTCCGTCAACGTATCTCGGGCACTCACCCATAAATATCAGCTTGCCGCCTGCCGCGCGGAAGGCACTGAGACGCTCAAGCGTCGTTCTTCTCACCGTCTCCATTCCGGGAACCACGACAGCGGAATACTTCATCTTACCGACGCTCAGCGGAGAGGACGCCTTTTTGCATGCGTCCGGGAAGAGCGACTCGCTTATATAATCGAAATCGAGCTGAGCAAACAGGAGCCAATTTATGCAGTTTTCAAAATCCGTTTCCTTCTGCGCTCTGATCTCGGCAGTCTGCTTGCCGGGACCGGCGTGCAGCCAATAGCTCTCTATGGGGTGTATAACTCCGATGCTGACGTTGGGCTTTCCTCTTGTAAGCGCGGTATTCACCCTCGCAAAATGATCCTCTATGTACGGATATTCCTTATACCACGGCACCTGATAATTGAACGATGCGGGATAATCGCGCTTGGCGTCCCCCTTCATCGACACCCAAGAAAGGTGCGGAACTCTTATTGTCACACCGAGCGCCGCCTGCCAATCCCCTTGGAACTTATGACCTCTGAAATCAAAATTCCAATTGGTAACACCGTAAAGTTCGCTCATCATACCTTCCTTTCCGTATTGATGAACGACAGACTGCGTCTGCTTTGCGGTCGTAAGCTCGACTCTGTTGCAAAGCATATCTATTCCGGGATATCCGAAATACTTGTACGCGCGCATAGCCTCGCCCACAGTTCCGGTCTGACTTCTGAGCGTCGGCTCTTCAAGCATATGTCCCGTGAGCTTTATACCGTTTTTGTCGCACCATTTTCCGCATTCCGCACTGAACGCCTCGGTAAACCTGTCGCAAAGATGGTCGCGGAAATGATAACGCTCGACCGATACGGTGCCGTCGACAAGATCCCAAAACAGCTCGGGAATGTGCTCGACGATATCGCTTCCGTACGTTTTTTTATAGGTCTTGGGAAGGTCGGGCGTCCATGCGAATTTACAGACCTTCTTCTCAAACGGATCGCCAAAGCCAAGCTCGTGTGTAAACTGCGGCTCGTCGGTGAATATAGCCGGAACGGCTTTGTCAAATTCATCACCGACGCTCGCCTTGTACGCCTCGTGCGTGACCTCAATAAAGCGCTTCACCGCTTTTTTCGAGAGGGTATCCACATAGCAGTATCCGTTATACCAATCGTTATTAGCGGGTGTACAGCAGTACGCCACCCATTTCTCACCCTTGGCTCTCGAGCGGCGACCTATAAGATCGTATCCGATAAGATATCCGTTTTCGTCAAGCCGAACGTCATAGCTCGCGATGTAATACGGCTTGCCCTCGGCGATCGCACGGGTAACGGGAAGCTCCTCGGATACGTCAAGCAGTACCCGCTCCGGAGTGTTATCGGCAGTCTTGACACAGCTTGCCGGGGCAAAGCAGAGCGTCCTCGCTCTGTACTGCGGCTCCTTGGTCACAAGTCCTCCGGCAAACCCGGACGGCCATTTATCTTCATCATAAAGCCACGCGAGCATATCTTCTCTCTTGGCTTTTTCCACACACGCCCTCACGAGCGACATAAAATCCTCGCTTAGATACTCGTTGTCCATACCGACTCTCGAATGCATATGAAAACCGCCGTACCCCATCTCCTTGAGATAGGTGATCTGCTTTTCGAGTATCTCCGGTGTCATTTTGCAGTTCCACGCCCAGAACGGCGTTCCTCTGTATTCCGCGGTCGGGGACCTGAACAGCGCATCAGACAGCTGTTTTTCAAGATTTTTCTTATACAGCATAGCTCTTTCTCCGTTTTTTAATAGATTTCACCTCATCGGTTGATTTGATTATAACAGAAAACCTCGGAAAAGTCAACAAATTTGCACAAATATATTTGATTTGTTATTGACAATCTGCCGGTGATGCGGTATAATGACAGCACTTACTATTGAAAGGAGGAATACTGATATGGCAAAGAGAAAAAGATCCGGCGTCTCGGCTCAGAAAGAGCTTTTGGTCATCGTAGCATCCCTTCTGGGTGCTATCCTCACCATTTTGGGAGTATGCTTGGATTGGACTGTTTACAAGATCGAGAGCAAGCTCGGAAATTCTTCCAATGCGCTCAAGCTTTCGGAGCTTAAAGACGGCGACGGCTATACGTTCATGTGCATCTTGGCTTATGCCGTGCTCGTTCTGGCGGTCCTCACCTTTGCGTTGGCGGTAACACGTCATTTCGTAAAGAGCGTACCGGAGTTCGCAGGAGCACTTTCCGGCATCATCGCGGCAGTGGCGGCAATAGCGCTTCTGATCGTTACCGTAGTGTTCTGCTCGAACAACGCGTCCTTCTCCGTTGGCGGACTTGCCTCGGGCAAGATGGTAATAGGCATCGGCGCTATCCTCAGTACCGTCGGTGGGCTTCTCTCCGGAGCAGCCGCGGTCATCGGCAGCAAAAAGTGATCATATGATCAAAAAGACCGTATTCCCCACGTTTTTCGTGGCAGGAATACGGTCTTTTCCGTTTTTTGCAGTTTTTCCGAGAAACAAACGATTCAACGCTCGGACAAGCGTCTTTGGAAGAATTTGACCGCCTCGACCAGCGGAATGATGCAAAAGCCTATACCGATAGCCACCGCGTACTCCTTGAACGATACAGAGGTAAGCCCGAAAGCGGCGGCAAACAGCGGCACCTCGCACACGAGCGTGGTCGCGATCAGCGAGCCGAGCGCCGCAAGCCAAAGCACGGCATTCTGTTTTCTGATCGAGAATATGCTCTTTCTCTGCGAACGCATATTCATACAGTGAAATATCTCAGCCATTGACATAGTAAGGAAAGCCATCGTCGTGCCGTGTCCGCTCTCAGTGATCGCCCACACGCCGGTCTCGATAAAATGACCTACGAAATAGGAGAGCAGAACGAGCAGGGAGAGCAGAATGCCCTGATACAGTATATCCGCACCCATTCCGCCGGAGAATATCCCATCCTCCGAGCGTCTCGGCTTTCTCTTCATAATATCATCCTCGGCGTACTCCATTCCCAGCGCAAGAGCGGGAAAGCAGTCCGTCACGAGGTTTATCCACAGAAGATGTACCGGCTCAAGTATCGTAAAGCCCATCAAGGTAGCGACGAATATGCTGATCACCTCGCTCATATTCGAGCCTAAAAGGAACTGTATGGCTCTGCGGATGTTATCGTATATCCGCCTGCCCTCCTCCACAGCACCGACTATCGTCGCAAAGTTGTCGTCCGCCAGCACCATATCCGCCACGTTTTTGGTGACGTCCGTTCCCGTGATGCCCATTCCGACGCCGATATCCGCGCTCTTTATGGACGGCGCGTCGTTCACCCCGTCACCGGTCATAGCGGTAACGTACCCGGCACGTCTCCAAGCGTTCACTATCCTCGTCTTGTGCTCGGGCTGGACACGCGCATAAACGCTTATGCTCCGAAATTCCTTTTCAAATTCTTCGTCGCTCATAGCATTCAGCTGAGCACCGCTGAGCGCTCTCTGTCCCTCTCCGAGTATTCCAAGCTCCTTCGCTATCGCCACAGCGGTATCGATATGATCGCCGGTTATCATTATAGGTCTGATGCCGGCGCCGCGGCATTCGTCGATAGCCGCTCTCACCTCGGGACGCACGGGATCTATCATTCCGCAAAGCCCGATAAAGCACAGCTCGCCCTCAAGAGCGCTCGGCTCGTAGCTCTCAGGCTCTTCCTTCCACACTCGCTCGGCGCAGGCAAGAACTCTGAGTGCCTTATCCGCCATAGCCTTGTTCGCCTCGGCTATCCTCGCCCGCATATCAGCCGTCATCGGCACGGGCTGTCCATCCAAAAGACAGAACGAACAGCGGTCTATGACCACGTCGGGCGCACCCTTGGTGTACTGTATATATCCTTCCCCGTCGGAATGCACGGTGGTCATCATCTTGCGCCCGGAGTCGAACGGAGCCTCACCCGAGCGCGGATACTTACGCTTAAGCTCGTATTTCGGCAGTGAAAGAGAGTTAGCCCAAGCCACAAGCGCCGCTTCGGTAGGCTCTCCCGTGACCTCCCTGTCAGCATCTGTCTCCGCGTCACTGCACAGAGCCATACCGCGAGCGAGCCGCTCCTCATCCTCACCGTAGCTCTCGACCACGGTCATTTTGTTTTGCGTCAGAGTTCCGGTCTTATCCGAGCAGATCACCTGAGCACAGCCCAAGGTCTCGACCGCGGTAAGCTTACGTATGATGGCATTTCGCTTCGACATATTCGTAACGCCGATAGAGAGCACGACGGTCACCACCGCGGCAAGCCCCTCCGGTATCGCGGCGACAGCCAACGACACAGCGATCATAAGCGAGCTTATGACAAATTCAAAGCCAAGTCCCCCTGCCTGTAGCAGCTGTACGGCAAAGACCGCAGCGCAGATACCGAGCACCAACCACGTAAGCGTCTTTGAAAGCTGAGCAAGCTTTAACTGTAACGGCGTTTTGCCCTCGTCAGCCGTAGCGAGCACACCGGCTATCTTTCCCATCTCGGTATCCATTCCGATAGACGTGACCGCCATTACTCCGCGACCGTACACTACGGTACTGCCCATATATACGGTATTTTTGCGATCTCCGAGCGGAACGTCGCTCTCTCCATCCTTCGGCAGTATGACCTCGTCCGTTTTCGTGACCGGCAACGACTCACCGGTAAGCGCCGCCTCCTCGACCTTAAGACTTGCGCATTCGATAACTCTTCCGTCCGCCGGGACCGCATCTCCGGCTTCGAGGTACACTATGTCCCCGACGGTGATATCCTCGCTCGGAATGACCGTCAGCTTACCGTCTCTGAGCACTCTTGATGTGGATGCGGACATCTCCTGAAGCGCCTCGATAGCCTTCTCCGCCTTGCTCTCCTGAAACACGCCGAGCACCGCGTTGACCGTAACGACGGCAAGGATTATTATGATGTCGGCAAAGCCCTCGTTCTCAATGACCGCAAGCACTCCGCTGACCAGCGCCGCCGCGAGCAATATGATCATCATAGGATCGGCGAGCTGTTCCAAAAACCGCCTGATGAGCGATCTGCCTTTAGCGGCGGCAAGCTTGTTTTTGCCACCGGACTCCAACCGTCTCTCCGCCTCGGATGAAGCAAGACCGTTTTCACCGTCCGTTTCGAGCGTCCGCAGAACGCTCTCCGTTTTTTCGCAGTAATATCTCATTACGCATCCTTCCTTTCCTTAATGCAAGCGTCCGAGCCGAACACAGCCGTGTCCATACGAAAACAAAAAAGACAGGCACGCTGTACCGTACCTGTCCGACGTCGAACACATCCGCCAAGACTCAGTATAACCCGGCACCACCAAGATATACGTGAGTCTCGCATTTTAAAACAAGCCAGACTCGCATCCGAGCCATGATGTTGACTTGCTCCGCGCCCGTCGGCGCGCTTGCTACTCCCTCAACAAGAAGAAGATCCCATACCTTCTTCACTGTCCCCATTATATCACAAAAGAAATAGCTTGTCAAGCATTTTTTATAATTCCAATTCCAATTCCTTTTCGCCCTCGTTTATCCGCGGTTTATCCGCTTAAGAGCCGTCCCCCGATAACGTCTTGCAACGCGATCGGGGGACGGAATTATTCGTTCAAGCCTTGCTCAAGCCTTGATCACTTGTTGATACCAATCTTCTTAGCGAAATTTTTGCCGGCATTCTTGAGTGTATTCTCCATTTTTTCCTCGTGCTGTTTGTTCTCGTTTGAGATATCACCCGCCTCGGCTGCGCCCTCTCTGCGTATCACTACCTTATGAGGTACAAGCTCGATGATCATATCCTTGGTGACCTTCTTATGCAGACATCCGGACTTGAACTCCTTGGACGTCTTATCAGGCTCTCCGAGAGTGAGCACCTCGGAGCACATATCGACGTGTCTGTTGTAAAGATCGAATTTCTCGAGAGTTACCACGCGATTTTCGGTCGAATAGTTTTTAGCGTCGATAGGCGTATGTATAGCATAAGTGACGTTCTCTCTGCGATACAGATACAGCTCGTCGCGGTTGTAGGGATTGCACATAACTCCCATGATACCGTGTACCACCTTGCGAAGCTCGGAGCCGTGAGCGTCAACGCGGTAAAGCGACATCGCGCCGTACTCGGCACGGGTAAGGAGCACCTCGTCGTCGTAAACGAACGTATGAGCAACGCCTTCGATTATCGAACGGTATTCCGTTCCGTCAAGTCTGACCGAGCAGAGCGTATTCTGATAATCGAGGTAGAAGAGATAACCGTCCTTTATACCGATGGACTTCTTGAACTGTGTGCATACCACGTTGCTCTGCTTGCCGTCGACCTTAACTCTCAGAAGCACTCTGTTGGGAAGTCTACCCTTGCTGATATACAGCCAACCGTTGTTGAGCTGTGCATTCTCAACGCTGATAGCATTCTTGAGTATCTCGGTACGTCCGCTTCCGTCAAGCTGGATGCTCAGCAGGACGCGGAGGTTGGTATTACCGACGGTGTAATAGATCTTTTTGTCTATCAGGCGGAAGAAGCTGTAGATATTTCTTTCGATCAATCTCGACTGCCTATCCGCAATATCCAGAACATACAGATCCTTGTTGTATTCGTCGGGCATCCACATCATATAGACGACCTTGTTGTCAACGACACCGCAGATCTCGCAATCCGAGCCGAGAAGCTCTTCGATAGCGCCGGTATCTATGTTATACGAGCAGAATTTCTCCTTCTCGATACCGTTGGTATTTTCGAACGCGGTGTAGAATATCTGGTTTCCGCAGGTGCATACGATATCCACCATCTCGGGTATCACGACCTCGGTCTGACCGTCGGCAAAGGACACCCTGATAAGCGAATAGTTGTTCTTTTCTATCTTCTCAACCGGTTTCTTGAAGAGCTTTTTCAGACATCCGGTCTTTTCCTCAGGTCTCCTGAGCTTGGTACGCAGGAACATACGGTCTTTGTAGCTGATAGGCTCGATCTCGCCGCTCTTGTTCTCAAAGTCTCCGAACTTAGCCTCGTACAGGACTTCCTCCGGCATGTTATGAATACCGTTATCGGAGTCAAATCTGCATATAGACTTGTTGTTCTTGACATAGAACAGATTTCTGCCGTAATGCGCCAGCACCTTGGTTATACCGGTGACTGCGACCGCATTCTCTACCACCTTGCCGTCAACGATCGGAAGAAGCTCGGTGCGCTTCATACGGGAGATGGCGTTGGTCTCCTCCTGACGCTCAAGCTCGGCAAGCTTCTTTTTCTTACCGCGAAGCTTCTGACCGTCGTCGCTTTCCGTACCGAGCACGGGAAGCGATGCGGCTCTGACGAGGAAATACTTGTCCGCTATACGGAGCAGCTCGCGTCCGCTCACCTCGAAATCCACCCAAACGTTGAGCTTCTTTATAAACTCGGAAGCGTTCTTATATCCGCGTACGGTATTAAACTCGGAGAGCAACACACCGGAACGGTTTCCGCTCTCAAAGGACTCGACGGCGTTCACATATACAAGCTCCGCCTGTATACCCTTCGCATCAAGCTCGGCGGCGATACGCGCCTGCTTTTTCTTTTCCGCCTCCATATATCCCGGAAGCTCCCTGTACATCTCGACCACGGAGATGGACGTAAGCGTTTCCTCGAGCTTTTCGTATCTTTCGCGCATATCGGCGAGCGCGCTCTCCTCCGCACCGTGCTTCTCGGCAAAGCGGATAGCACGGTCCAGCTTCTGTAGCATCCCGTCCTTTGCGTCAAGTATCCTCTTGGTATTACTGCGGTAAGCATCGAAGTCCTTCATAGCCTCGTTGTCGTCAAGCTCGTCAACGGCTATGTACTGCTCAAGGAAGCAGTCCTTAAGGTAGTTCAGACCTTCGATCTTCTTCTCGAGCGGAACGGCTACGCTGTTAAAGCTCAGCTCCCACGATGCGGGATCCGCGGCGGCTTTGATAAGAACGTTCTCCACCATCTTGTCTATATCCGAGAAGGATATATCGGCATTGCGCGCAAATTCGTTCCAATCCACACAGTCGAAATAACTGTCAAGGTATGCGAGCGCCGCCGCCGAGTTCTCGACCGGGATGACTCCGGCACCGGCAGACTGTGCCGCGGGCGAAGAGGTATTACCGAGGAGCTGCGCGACCGAAAAGCTCTGATCGCACGCCTCGCACTCTATTATCTGATCTTTTGCAGTCGGATCGTAGCTCAGGACTCTTCCGCAGGACGGACAGTGTCCTGTGATGTGGTTAACATATTCTGACATATGTTTTCCTCCGTAAAAAAAATATATATTTGTAGTTGCACCTGCAACAAGGACTACGGGTAATCGATACCGCCGTTCGGCGGCTTGCAACGCCAAAGCCTGTTGAGTCCCTTGGCTACACCGATGATGATGCCGTATTTTTGGATAGCCATTATCATATAGGTAGAGCAGGTCGGCTCAAAGCGGCACTTATCGCGCAACGAGAGCGGAGCGTACGCCTTGTACATGAGCACACAGCCTATGAGGAAGCTCTTCAGCGGCAGATAACTGAGTGCCAAAGCGGCTAAAAGAAACCACAATTTATGACCGAACTGTGCCGTGAGCACGGCACGAGCCACCCACACGGCGGCAATTATCGGTATCGGAGCGTAAAAATAACGCAGAAGAGACGAAAGCTTTATATTACGAATGAACTTCATTTCAGTGCAAGACAACGCGCGTTGCGTTCGCGCAAAGCGACGCGTATTCCGTCTATCTCCTTCAGAAGCTCTTCCTTCGGAGCCGTGCCAAGCTCCCCTCTCAATGCCCGTACACGCGCAAGCAGATCGCACTCGATACCTCTCAGTGCGCCGTAGGATATATGATCGCTAAAGCGCACATCGTCGCTCAGCGTCTGCAACGCTCCCTTGACCTCTCTGTCGGACGCCGTCTCGGCGCACAGCTCGACTTCGGTGCGGATAGCGTCCATATACCGAACGTCATCCTCCCTTTTCTCGCGCTGTTCGGTAACGTGACCGCTCACCAGAGCATAAGACCACATACGTATAAGATACGCGGCGGCAAGCACGATGTCGACCGCAATGACGATGCCGATGCGCACAAGAAAGACGGTAAAGAGCACACCTGCGATCAAGTACAGCACGTTCCAGACCGCAAAAGCTCCGACGAGCGGCGAAAAAACTATCGCGCGGTCGATCTGAGGCTTCGTCAAAAGGGCGAACATATACACAGCCGCCGCTATGTTCGCCGTCAGAAAGAACGCCAGCGAAACGTAGAACTGTGCACAGTCCAGCGCCTCTGAAGGGAATATCAGAAATATCGCGGTAAGTGCGACCGCATATATGAGAATTACCGAAGCGAGAAAAAAGAACGCCACTCTTTTGTTGATATTCATACGGCAAGACCTCCTAAAAATCCTCGATCACTTGAAGCGAAAGTCCGACCGTCAGGTGGCATCCGCGCCATCATTCACGGTAGCTCCGCAATTTCCGCAAAAACGCATCTCCTCCGGCACCTTGTGACCGCACGAGGGGCAAAGGCGAGCCGGCGGCTCGCTCGAAGCACCGCAATTTCCGCAAAATCTGCTGCCCTCCGCAAGCTCCGCGCCGCACGAGGTGCAGAAGCTCTTCGGCTGTTTGACGGGAGCGCCGCAACCGGGACAAAACCTTCCGTTTCCGACATTCGCTCCGCATCTGCGGCAGGTCCCGGAAGTGTTGCTCATAGCCCCGGCTGCTTGTCTCATCGCCGGAGCAAATCCGCCACCGACGCCAACGCCGAGTCCCAAGCCCATAGCCGCGTTCATTATCGTTCCGGAGCTTCCGGTGTTTCGCGCCGCTTCCTCAAGAACGTCGAACTGACGTCCCTCCTGATACGAATATCCGAGCCTGCGCTGTCTCATCTCCTGAAGCTCTATCTCCTGGCTTTCATCCATGCGCCTGTCTCTTCGCCGAGTGATCTTTTCTACATCATCCTGCGTACCGGAGACATTGTCTATATTGAAATGTATGACCTCAAGCCCCAGATCCGCAAGACGGCGATTTATCAGCTCTGCCATCTCGTCGGAAAGCTCCATAAGATACGCCGGAAGCTCGAGCATGCTCAGCCCCCTTTGCTGTATCATACGGCTGATCGAGGATACCACCACCTGAACGATGTCGTTCTTTACCGTCCGCTTGAGACGCTCGAACGTATATTCAGGCATCTGTCCGACCATTCCGATAACGAAACGCATCGAGTCCTTTATCCTGACCTTTGCACTTCCGTTTGAGCCGAGATTTACCACGACGTGATACTTCGGATCCTCCACGGCGATCCTGCTCGGAGTTCCCCACACCACATCCAGATCGGCTACCTTATTTATAAAGTAGACGTCACAGGAATACGGCGCGCTCCCGTCTTGCTTGCGGTCGGCTCTGCGCGAAAAAAAGCTCGACCAGAATTTGCTCGTGACAGGCGTGTTCAGCGTCGGAAGATTGTGCTGACCGTGACCGTATCGCTCGGCAATACCGTTCTGATATACGAGAGCCTCCTGAGATTCGTTTACTATGAGGACCGAGCCGGTATTGAAATCCGTTATCTGCGATCTGTATACCAACACGTTATTGTCCGCATCGCCTTCCCACCTGACGATACTCAGTGGTGCATTACCCATATTTGTGACCATACCTTTCTAAATATCACAGCGGTTTTGTGACGGTTTCGAAAAATCTGTATTCCAGACCTCGTACCTTTCTTACCACGTACATCGGAGTCACCAATACAAGCCCCGAGACGGATATATACGCAAAAAACTCAAAGGCGGATACCAAGACAATACCGGATACCGAAGCAAAGAATATCCAACGTTGCCCATAAGCCGCCCAAAGGATGTTTAGATTATACCACTTAAATGTCGATTTGTCAAGAGGTATGCCAAAATTCGACTCAGTCTGTCCAAATTTCCCTAACCTTTAGGACAATAACCCCAATACGGTCAACGCTATCGATGCGAAGCTTTTGCACAAAAAGCGTTGACAAATCGCCCGATGTGTGGT
>CAZMWM010000021.1:0-22502 GCA_964570105.1 uncultured Lachnospiraceae bacterium
AACGCGAAAAACGTGACGAAAACAAAAAACGCAAACGCTCCGCCGGGGAAGGATGGTCGCAATAAAGTCGCAAAACGAACAGCGGATGCCGTTTACCTGAAAGGTATCGGGCATCCGCTGTTATTGTGTGATACAGCAGACCGTTTCGAGCTGTCTCTGCCGTGATGTGCACGCGCACTGTTTTTCGTCAAAAACCGAAATAGTTTCTGGTGTTGTTATAGCATATATCCATCACGATATCCGCGAGGGCTTCGACGTCGTTGGGGTATTCGCCGTTTTCTACCCAATCGCCGATAAGTCCGCAGAGGATACGGCGGAAATACTCGTGTCTCGGATACGAGATAAAACTGCGCGAATCGGTGAGCATTCCGGTAAAACACCCGAACGCCGAGAGATTGGCGAGGTTTTTCATCTGCGCGAGCATTCCGTCTATATTATCGTTGAACCACCAAGCGCTTCCTTGCATTACTCGCGGCATACCGCCATCCGCGTCGTTTTGGAATGCGCCGATGACTGTTGCGACGGCGGCGTTATCTGACGGATCTATCGGGTATATCACCGTTCTCGGCAGGGCGTCGGCGGAATACATACTGTCAAGCAGGGCGGCAAGGTTAGTCACAGAGCTGTTGCTCTGACCGATGCAGTCAAATCCGGTATCTGCGCCGAGCTTTTTGAAATAGCGTGAATTGGGATTTCTGTTAACACCGTAATGCAGCTGCATCACCCATTTACGCCGAGCGTACTCGCCGCCGAAAAATCTCAACAGCTCCGTGAGGAATATATCCGCGTCCTCTTTTGTGACCGCTTCGCCGTTGTATGCGGATGTGAATATCTCGTCAAGCTTGCGCAGATTTTTTGCGCGTGAGAAGGGAACGTTATCTATGCCGTGGTCTGCGGTGCGGCAACCCATAGCTTCAAAATGATCCATTCGCTTTACGAGCGCTTCCTTAAGAGTGGCAACGTCGGTGATAACGATTCCGGAGACCTTCGAAAGCGTGTCAATATATTCCTTATAGCCGGGCTTGTTGACCTTGAGAGCCTTATCGGGACGCCACGCCGGAAGCACGCGCACGTTAAATCCTTCGTCGTTGCGCAGAAGCTCGTGATATTCGAGCGTATCGGTGGGATCGTCCGTAGTGCAGAGAAGCTCAACGTTTGAATTGCGGATTATGCTTCTGGCGCTCATTTCCGGGGTGGCAAGCTTTTCGTTACACAGCGTCCATACCTCATCGCAGGTATCGGCGTTTAAAACTCCGTTGTAACCGAAATATCTCTGTAGCTCAAGATGCGACCAGTGATAAAGCGGATTTCCGATAAGCTTTGGCATCACGGTTGCGTAAGCGCGGAATTTTTCATAATCCGAGGCATCACCTGTGATATATTTTTCCGGAACTCCGCACGAGCGCTCGGCACGCCACTTATAATGATCTCCGCCGAGCCAAAGCTCCGTGATATTGGAATAGCGCTTATCTTCCGCTATTTCTTTGGGTGGAATATGACAGTGATAATCTATTATCGGGAGCTTGGATGCGTAATTTTCAAACAAAAACCTTGCTGTCTGCGTCTTAAGGAGAAAATCCTTATCCATAAATCTTTTCAAAGTATGTTACCTTCCTTTTCTTATAGTCGGGTATCATTATATCACTTAATGCGTGGGATTTCAAGAAATTTTTTGCGAATTTTGCGAATATATATTATTTTTTTATCCGAATACTTTATTTGTTAAACTTTGTGTGGTATAATGGGGACAGTTTACCATGTGATATCATATGCTTTTTTTGAGAGGTGATCGCTATGAGCCGGGCGAAGCTCGATCTTCACTGTCATTCAAGATTTTCCTTCGACAGCACGGCTGACATTGAAAAGATCTGCTTAACGGCGATCGGGCGCGGTATCGAGCGGATTGCTATAACGGATCATTGCGATCTGGACTGTATAACCGACGGGTTTTATGACGCGTACAGAGCCGACGAGGCGCGCAGAGAGATACTTGCTCTCAAGTCTAAGTATGCCGACAGGCTCGATCTGATATACGGTATAGAGCTTGGCGGAGCGCACGTGCTTCCGAAGGATGCATATAAGCTCGTCTGCGATAACGGAGCTGAGTTCGTGCTCGGTGCGCTTCATAATCTCAGAGACGTTCCGGATTTTTATTTTATGAACTATTCCGATATGCCGGACGCACTTCTTCATACCTTGATGTCGAGAAATGTTATGGAGCTTTGCGAGATAGCACGCCTTCCGTTCGTGCATTCCGTGGCTCATGTGACGTACCCTTACCGATATATTAGGTCGTGCGGCAGAGAGCTTGATCTTACAAAGCATTACGAAGAATTTTCGGAGCTTTTCAAGCTTATAATAGAGACCGGAAAGGCGCTTGAGGTCAATACGTCCCCTTACCGTACTGGGTGGAAGATCACATTGCCGGATGCCGATCTGCTTCGTCTGTATTTTTCGCTTGGTGGACGCTGTATCACCGTCGGCTCGGACGCACATTCCCCGGAGGCTATAGGGGACGGAGTTGATGAAGCTCTTTTGATGCTGTCGGATATAGGGTTTGAGAGCGTTACCCGATTTTGCGGCAAGGAACGCTTGGAGCTTCCGATAGACACGCTGATGTGTCGGCGTGACGTGACGTAACGTTGCGAATGACTCGATAGTAACACATATAAACATATGTAATAGAATAAGTTTTGGCTCGGAAGGACGGGGTTGGATATGGATAAAATATTGAGATTACTTGAAAGCAACGCTCTGCTCACGGCGGAGGAGCTTGCCGTTATGTGCGATGAAAACGAAGCGGACGTAAGGACGCGCATAAGAGAATACGAGGCGAACGGCACTATAGTCGGCTATAAGACGCTTATAGATTGGGATAAGACAGACAGGGAATACGTCAGTGCCACGATAGAGCTTAAGGTCTCCCCGCAACGCGACAGGGGATTTGATCTGATCGCAGAAAAGATATGCCTTTATCCCGAGGTGGAGAGCGTGCGTCTTATGAGTGGAGCATACGATCTTCAGGTGGTGGTCGAGGGCAAGACGCTCCGTGACGTTTCGAATTTCGTATTCAACAAGCTGGCTCCAATGGACGGAGTTATCTCTACGGCAACGCACTTCGTTCTTCGTAAATACAAGGATAAAGGCGTTATATACACCGCTCCGACGGAGGATGAAAGAGGGAATATTATCTGATGATCGATTACGATAAGATGCTGTCTGCCCGTGCGATGTCCCTGAGACCGTCGGGGATAAGGCGGTTTTTCGATTTACTTGACGATATGAAGGGCGTTATTTCTCTCACCGTCGGTCAGCCTGATTTCGTTACTCCGTGGCACATACGCGAAAGGGCGATAAAAAGTCTTGAGGACGGTAAGACGTATTATACCTCAAATAACGGTCTTTCGGAATTGAGAGATGAGATAAGTGCGTATCTTAAGCGTCGGTTTCGACTTGATTATCGCGCGAAGGATGAGTTGATCGTCACGATAGGCGGAAGTGAAGCTATAGATATCGCGATGCGAGCTATACTCGATCCGGGCGATGAGGTCATAGTTCCGGTGCCATCTTTCGTTTGTTACGCTCCGATAGCCACCATGTCCGGTGCAACGCCGGTATACCTGAACACTTTGGAAGAGGACGGCTTCAAGATAACTCCCGATGCCTTGCGTTCCGTTATTACGGACAGGACGAAATTATTGGTCGTGCCGTTCCCGAACAATCCGACCGGAGCTATTATGACCGAAAACGAGCTTGCGGCTATAGCAGACGTGGTCAAGGAAAAGAATATAATGGTGCTTTCCGATGAGATATACGCCGAGCTGACGTACGGGAAAAAGCACGTTTCCATCGCTTCGCTTCCGGATATGAGGGAGCGTACCGTCGTTGTGAACGGTTTTTCCAAGGCGTACGCCATGACCGGCTGGAGAATGGGATACGTTGCGGCACCGGCAGAGATCACGGCGCAGATGCACAAGATACATCAGTATGCGATAATGTGCGCTCCCACGACCAGCCAATACGCGGCGATAGAAGCCCTGCGCAACGGCGACGAGGATATAGAAGCCATGGCTGAGGAATACGACCGTCGCAGAAAATACATCGTGAACGGTTTGCGCAAGATCGGTCTGCCGTGCTTTGAGCCTGAGGGAGCTTTTTACGCTTATCCGAATATCGGCGGCTTTGGACTGTCCAGCGACGAATTTTGCGAGAGGCTACTGTACGAGGAAAAGGTGGCGATAGTTCCCGGAACTGCGTTCGGAGAATGCGGAGAGGGATTTGCGAGGATATCGTACGCTTATTCGCTCGATCATATCAAAAAGGCGCTCGAGCGTATCGATGACTTCGTTTGCAGGATCAAGTCTGAAAGATAAATCTTTCAGAGGCGTTTTGTGCCTTAGCAAAGCCGAAACCGTCACAAAACTGCTGTGATTCAGAAAGGCATGGTCATAAAAAGAAGTTTTATAAAATGAAGGAAATGGTCAGACGATGAAAAAATACGATTATCTGATAGTCGGAAGCGGACTGTTCGGCGCGGTATTTGCCCACGAGGCTACCCTTGCCGGCAAGCGCTGTTTGGTCTGTGACCGCAGAGATCATATAGGCGGAAACGTCTATACGAAGGAGATCGAGGGTATCAACGTGCATATGTACGGCGCCCATATCTTCCATACCAATGATAAAAAGATATGGGATTATATAAACAGCTTTGCCGAATTTAACCGCTATACGAATTCACCCATAGCGAGATACGGTGACGAGATATATAATCTCCCTTTTAATATGAATACCTTCAACAAGATGTGGGGCGTAAAAACTCCGGATGAGGCGAGGGCGGTCATAGAAAAGCAACGCGCGGAGCTTGGGGATAGGATCCCGCGCGATCTTGAAGAGCAGGCTATAAGCCTTGTGGGAAGAGATCTGTACGAGAAGCTCGTCAAGGGGTATACCGAAAAGCAATGGGGAAAACGCGCGAAGGAGCTTCCTGCATTCATAATCAAAAGGTTGCCTGTGAGGTATACGTACGATAACAACTATTTCAACGACCGATATCAGGGCATACCGATCGGAGGATATACACGTATCATCGAGAAGATGCTTAACGGATGCGACGTGCGTCTTGGGTGCGATTATTTCAAGCATAGAGATGAACTGTCCGCTATGTGCGAAAAGACGGTGTTTACCGGAATGATAGACGAGTATTTCGACTATTGCTTCGGTGAGCTTGAATACAGGAGCTTGAGATTTGAGACAGAGGTGCTCGACCGACAGGACTTTCAGGGAAACGCCGTGGTAAATTACACGGAATTCGACGTTCCTTATACGAGGATAATAGAGCACAAGCATTTCGAATTCGGCACTCAGGATAAGACGGTGGTGACCAAAGAGTACCCGATGAGTTGGAAGCGCGGAGACGAGCCGTTCTATCCTGTGAACGATGATAAAAACAACGAGCTGTTCCGACAGTACAGAGAAAGAGCGGATCGCGAAAAGAATGTCATTTTCGGAGGTCGGCTCGGTATGTACAGATATTTTGATATGCATAATGTTATCGCCGCCGCGCTCGAATGCGCCGAGCGCGAGCTTGCGTAGCTTTTAGGGGGTGTGTTTATTGAAGATACACGAATCCGGTGAGATGTATCTCGAGAATATATTGGTACTGCGCGAAAAGCTCGGAGCGGTACGTTCTATAGATATAGTGAACTACAGCGGATATTCGAAGCCCAGCATATCGCGTGCAATGAAGCTTCTCAAAAATTCCGGATATATAGATATAGACGGAGCAGGGTATATAACGCTTAAAGCGAGCGGTGAGGAGCTTGCTCAGAAGATACTGTCGCGCCACAAGGTGCTGTCGGATTTTTTGGTCTATATCGGCGTCGGTGCGGAAACTGCATCCGAGGACGCGTGTCGGATGGAGCACGTTATCAGTGACGAGACGTACGACAGGATAAAGTCGTTTTGCGAGCTTGAAGGCGCCGAGAGACGCTGAACGAATAAAGCTCTCCCATGCGGTAATAATACGGTAGAGTATTATTATTTTCGGGAGAGCTTTTATTATTGTGAATGACGTTATAGTGATCGGCGGCGGGGTGGCAGGACTCAGCGCAGGTATATATTGCGAAAAGAACGGGCTTTCATGTACGTTGATAGAAAAAAATCTGTCTTGCGGCGGAAATCTGACCGGTTGGAGCCGCGAGGGATGTTATATAGATAACTGTACACATTGGCTCACGGGAACGCTTCCCGGCTCGGAGCTGTTCGGGCTTTGGAAGGATATAGGAATGCTGGAGGATCTCGGCTCGCTGTATCAGGGCGAGGTGTTTTACGAGACGGAAATAAACGGGCAGAGAATATCATTTTCGAGATATCCGGAGACGACGCGTCTCAATATGCTGTTGCGTTCCGCCGAGGACAGAAAAGAGATCAATAGGTTTATCGACGCCGTGGAAGCGGTCGCAGACCATATGACCGACGGCAGGGTGACGAAGGAGCTGGCGCTTGCCTGTGCAAGGTACAGATATCTGTCGCTCAAGGCTTTGGGTGAGAGGTTTCGCTCACCGCTTCTGAGCGCGGCGTTTACGGATTATATCTGCGGGGAATTTTCCGCGATATTTCTTATCTGGTCGTACGCGGCGTTCGTGAGCGGTAACGGCAGGATACCGCGCGGAGGATCCAAGAGTGCCGCCGACAGGATAGAGCGGCGTTTTGCGGAGCTTGGAGGTAACGTGCGTTGTTCCGCCGAGGTTGTCGGGGTAACGCTTGACGGAGACGAGGCGACTGGAGTCCTGCTTGCCGACGGGGAATATATCCGTGCGCGTGCGATAATATGTGCCTGCGATCCTTACGTCACGTTCAATAAGCTGTTGCCGGTCGGTCATATGCCGAGGGGGTACTCGTCGTTATGCCGTAACGATGAACGCGCACCTTGCTTTTCAAGCGTTCAGGCGGCGTTTTTGTGCGATAGTGATGCCATTCCCGGATTTGGTACGAGAGTCATCGATTGCCGCTTTCCGAATGCTGCGGACGGCTCGCGATTGATAGTGCGTGAATACAGCTACGAGCCGTCGTTTGCGCCGAAGGGTAAGACAGTTATGCAGACTATGCTCTATCAGGATCGGGAGAGATGCCGTGAATGGATAAGCGCGGCATCCGATAAGGTCGCGTATGCCGAAAGAAAACGGGTTTACGGGGAAGTTATGCTTGAGGCTGTCAAAAGGGCATTTTCTTTGTCGAACGACGCCATCAAATGCATCGATATCTGGACGCCGGCTACGTACAGTAGGTATTTTTCTTCCGAATGCGGAGCGTATATGGCGTTTACTTTAACGCCGTCGATGACGTTGCGCAGGCATTCGGGACGCATACGCGGTCTGAAGAACGTGTTCGTCGCGTCGCAGTGGCAGTGTTCGCCCGGCGGCTTGCCGAACGCCGCAAGAGCAGGCGTTTCAGCCGCCGGAATGGTCGGCAGATTGTTAAAGAAGCGTTCTTAGATCGAAGCGGAAATTTAAACGCTTAAAAACGGCACAAATACAACCGAATAAAAACGGGGGCTATCTTAATGAGACAGCCCCTTATGACCATACCTTTCTAAATATCACGATATGCTCCTTTTTGACGGTTATGCTGCGGTGATATCTGCCGATGCGTCAGTTTTCCGTATCCGTATCCGTATCCGTATCCGTATCCGTATCCGTATCCGTATCCGTATCCGTATCCGTGTCCGTGTCCGTGTCCGTATCCGTATCCGTATCCGTGTCCGTATCATCCTGTATGATGCCGTCTTTTACGTGGGGAAGTATGAAATTATTGAGCGAATAGCTCCAAAGCGTCTCGGAGCCGTCCGCAGTTCTTTGATTGCGTTTAAGTATCTGGCTCAGGCGCACCGAATGCTCCGACCAGCTCTTTCCGCCCGAAGCGTCGTTGAGCATTGCCGGCTGTATGTTGTCCATCGTGTGAGCGAATTTTGCTTCGGGCGTCTGCCATTCTTCAAATTCTTCCCATAACGCGCGGAGCTTTTGTCCCTGCGCATCCGGAAGTAATCCGAATATCCTGTCTGCGGCGCGTTGTTCGCGCTCGCTTTGCGTGGTGACGGCTTGCGCGTCGTAGCAATAGGTATCTCCTGCATCTATCTCTACGAGGTCGTGTATCAAAAGCATTGTTACCGTTTTTAAGACGTCGATCTCGGTATTCGAAAGATCGCTGAGCAGTACGGTCATAAGAGCCATATGCCAAGCGTGCTCCGCATCGTTCTCTTTCTTTTGCGCACCGCTGAGATATGTCTGTCTGGTTATCAGCTTTTCTTTGTCGGCTTCGAGTATAAAATCAAAAATTTTGTCGATATCGTTTTTGGGCATCGCTGTAAAAACTCCTTTTGGGGTTCGTGTCGAATGTTGATGTATTTTATGTATTTATGGATGAAAATTGCTCTTATGGTGCAATTTATGAGTATAACTTCCTGTGTCTTGAAGCTTTTAGAGCTTCGGATGGGTAAAGTACGGCATCACGGGCGGATGCTTGCGCACTCAACGCCCGTGATGCTTTTGTATGCTTAAGAATCAGCCCTTAAGCTTGAAGGATGCGCAATCGGTGCATTGCGGCATGGTGGGGTTAGCCTCGTGGGTGACGACCTCTATCTTGTTGAGACTGCAATAGTTCTCGTTTCCGCAATGGTGCGTGCACTGTGATACGGTGCAACCGATAGAATGGTTGGGGGTGGAGACTCCGCATGAGCCGCTCTTGCAACTGTTGTTGAACTCTTCCATTTGTGACTGTTCCTTTCCGTACGCAGTTTTACTGCAATTTGATTTGAGCGCAACGGCTCGGTCGGTTTACCGCGCCGCCGTACGGATATATTTTTGCTCCGAAGCTGTGTTTTTATTCAGTCGATATCACAAATGAAGCGTGATTTTTGAAATTACAGATATTTTCGTATCACGTTCAGGTCATCAAATACTACGGAAGGTCTTACGGAGCTTGCATCAAGCATCTCCGCAGTCGTCTCGCCGCTTAGCACCAAAACTGTGTTGAAGCCGGAATTGATGCCGAACATTATATCTGTGTGCAACCGATCTCCGACCATCGTTATCTGCTCAGGTCGCACTCCCACGGCTCTTACTATCTCGGCTCCCGCAAGCGCGTTTGGCTTGCCGATAACGGCGTCCGGCAGGCGTCCTGACGAGCATTCAAGCAGCTTGATGAAGGAGCCGACGTCCGGCATATATACGTCCCGTGTCGGGCAGACGGCATCCGGGTGGGTGGCGATGTATACTGATCCTTTTACGATAAGCTCGTTTGCTTTTTTCAGCTTTTCAAAGGTGAGTGTGGTATCGTAAGCTAAAAGCACGATATCGGCTTGCCCGTCAGTGAGTCGGATACCGCTGTTTTCAAGCTCCTGCTTCACCGTATCGCATGCAACGGCGTATACGGTGCTTCCGGGATATGTTGCCTTCAGATAGCTGACAGTAGCCATGGCGGACGTGTACACGGTATCTCTCGGATCGTAAAAGCCGATGCGCGAAAGCTTTTCCACGTATTCGAGTTGCGTTCTTGAGGAATTGTTCGTGAAATAATATATCTCAATTCCTTTATCGCGGCAGAGCTTTAGCGTGTTTATCATATCCCCAATCGGGGCTTCGTCGAGGTATATCGTACCGTCCATATCAAGCACGAGGCATTTCGTGCGCCGAATGACGTCGCGTGTAACGTCTTTGTTCAGCATTTTGGTGACCGTTGCTCCGGCGTCAGCCAAAGCTACCTTTCTTTGGTGGTGAAGATCCTATTATCAAGCATTGCAAAGCACGGAAACAGACGCTTCCGTGCTCTTTGTGATAAATGAGATGTCAGCCGATGTGTGCTTTCAAAAACTCGACTGCGCGGCGTATATCGCCTTCTGGATCGTCTCCGACCTCACGCTCGATGGTGAGGAAGCCCTTAAATCCGATGTCATCGAGTGCACGGAGATAAGCAGGGAAATCGACGCTACCTTCTCCGAGCGGCACTTCTTCAAAAGCAGGGGAGGTGACGAGCGCGTCGCCGGGCTTAAGACCGTAGATGACCTCAGGCTCGCGGTCATCGAGTTTAACGCCGTCCTTGGCGTGAGTGTGTACTATATAATCCTTGAGGGTATAGACTGCCTTTACGGGATCGTCACCTGTGACCATAACAAGGTTTGCAGGATCGAGATTTACCGCAACGCCCTTGGAATTAAGGCTGTCAAGGAAGCGCTTGAGCGTTTCCGCCGTTTCCGGTCCGGTCTCGACGGCAAAATGAGCGTCCATTGAGTCCGCGGCTTTTGCCAATTCAACGCAAGCCTCCTGCATTATGCGGTATCTCGGGTGGTCGGGATCGGAGGGAATGACGCCTACATGCGTGGTAACGATGTCGGTCTCGAGGTCTTTTGCAAGCTCCAGAATGCGCTTTGATTTCTCGATCAGCTCCGGATTTTTCTCCGCGTTTCCAAATCCGTGACCGAGGTCTCCGCAGATGGCGCTGACCACAAGTCCCTGATCCTTTATGTACTTGAGAAGCTCTTTTCTTTTGGTCTTATCCAGATTTTCCGGTGCGTTCTCACCCTTGGTGGAATACATCTGAAATCCCTGTGCTCCGACCTCGGCTACCTTTTTAATAGCCTCGCGCGTGGGGAGTCGGAACGAATCCATCATTGCGCCTATGGGAAAATTATACATAACGTTCTGCCTTTCTTATTTCAAAATTTTTTTGGTGGGAATTATTCCAACGTCAGTTCACCGAAATATTCCGGACGGTGATAATCCGGCGTCGGGGTGTCTATCTTGAACGCCGTGGCATAAAACGGCTCCTTCTTTCCGTCGGCACAGCAATAAAAATTCGCTTTTATTACGTCGCCGCTCTTCGGATGAGTGCCGTACAACGCATCGATATGCTCTTCTGTGATGACGTACATGACTTCCCATCCGTCGGGAGATATCAATGTCAAAGGCTTTATGGGAGGTGCTCCAAGCTCCCGCGTGAAGCGTCTGCCGTTTCTTGATGTGCCTATCGCCTCGTGGAGAGCCGCCAAGGGGTTTACTTCAAGATTTACATATCCCTTTCCGCTTTCGGGAACGAGATCCAGAAAGGCCTCCATACAGCTATCGGTGCACACCGTGCCGTCAGGGACGTTTACCGTAGCCTTAAGCTCCGTCTCGTCGGAGACAAGGCGGATCGCAAGCCCATATCCGTCTACGTACGCAAGGTGCGCGAACACCTCGGGAGCGGAAGCGTATGCACTCCACGGTCTTTCCGAGAGCGCGAGCAGGAGATATCGGTCCTGAAATTGCGAAAGCGAAGATATTCGCGGTATCTTAAACATCAAAGCGTTACCTCTTTATGCTGTTCGGCTGAAGAGTAGATCGCTTCCATTATGCGCTGAGTCTTGATATTCACCTCTATGCGAGAAGGGAGCTTTTCCTGAGTTACGGCATCCTTTACGAACGCGTTGATCTCGTTCTGGAACATGCTCGAGTTGTTTACGTCGATCTCCTCCGAGGTAAGCTTGCCGTCTTTAACTCCGTAGAGCTTGAACGCTCCGCCGTATTGCAGACGTATACCGGCTTTCGTTCCCATGAAGTCTATGTATCTGCCGTTATCCTCGAATATATTCTGTGCCCACGCGCCGTGGACGGTAATGACCGGTCCGTCGGTACGCACTATACCGGAAACGGATTCTTCGACATCGCACGTTCCGTCGGGGATCGGAGGTCCTGCCCACATGCTTTCGAAAACGTAATCGGATATCGGGGAACCGAGCTTTGCGAAGGTCTCGGCGCTGACGGTCTTGGGGGTGGGATCTCCGCAACAGTACATTACTATGTCAAGGTAATGCACGCCCCAATCTATCAAAGCACCTCCGCCTGCTATGGCTTTGGTGGTGAACGGTCCGCCGAGTCCGGGAATAGATCTGTGTGCACGGAAGGAGACGTAAACGTGATATATATCTCCAAGCGCGCCGCTGTCTATTATTTTTTTGATCTCGCGGACGTTGTCGTTGAAGCGGTTTACGACGCCGATATTCAGTACCTTGCCGTATTTGCGCTGAGCCTCGAGCATCTCTTCGGCTTCGGCAAGCGTCCTTGCGGCAGGCTTTTCGCAGAGCACGTTCTTTCCGGCGGCGAGAGCGGCGACGGATATTTCTTTGTGAGCGTAGTTCGGAGTGCATACGGAAACTGCCGTGATCTCGGGATCCGCCAGAACGTCGCGATAATCGGTCACTGCGATGCCGCATCCGTATTTTTTAACTGCCGCTTCGGCTCTTTCGGGGATGATGTCGCAGAAATATTTTATCTCTGCATCGGAGTTGTTTAGGTACGAAGGGATGTGTGCTGAGTTTGCAATCGTGCCGCAACCTATGACGGCGATCTTGATCTTCTCCATATTTATGACCATACCTTTCTAAATCATAGCGGTTTTGTGACGGTTTCGGCTTTGCTAAGGCACAAAACTCCTCTGAAAGATTTATCTTTCAGACTTATATCCTTTCAAAAAATAATTGCATTCAATAATTCAATGAGCTTTACAGCGCTCTGAGTTGATCGGTTATGAATTTCGCCAGCTTTTCATGTCCGGCATCGTTCGGATGCAATCCGTCGGGACAGTATTTTTCTTTTATGACGCCGACGCACGGCTGTATCCCCGACTCGCCCCAAAGGTCGATAACGGGCAGGGAATAAAATTCGGCAACTCTTTTTATCATCATGACGTAATCTCTGAGCGGCAGACCGTTTCCGGGGCTGGGGTTATCCTCGTTTTCGCGGTGCAGGGGCGTCATTATGACTATCCTCGAGCACGGATATCTTTCTATGAGTGAGCGCATCAGCGTATGGCAGGCACCGCAAAACGTATTCGGAGTTCTGTCGTCGAAGTTGCCGAACGGGGCGTCACCGTGACCGTAATCGTTAGTTCCGCCGAATACCAATACAAGATCGGCGTCCGCGTCCATCTCGGACACTCTCAGGCAGTAATCAAGGTCTGCGCTCGGATATTCGCTCGGCTTTTGCTGTCTTGCTATACGGGTAGCGCTGATACCGTAGTTTCTTGCCGCGGCGAGACCGCAGTTCTTACCCATCAGCTGATGAAATGTCTTGCTGACGTCAGAAGCGCCGTAGCCTTCGGTTATGCTGTCACCGAGAAAATTAACTTTAAGTCCCTCGAGTTTCATTGTAACGGTTCCTTTCGAAAGTTTTTTTAATTTTTTAAGATATCATTTTATAAGGTCTGCTCGGTTATCAGAAATTGCTTCCGTTCCAGCCCCAATGACTGACTTCCGTGTACTTGATGTAGATGCGCGAGGGGGAGATACCGAGCTTTTGCGAAACGCACGAGCAAAGAGCGGAGGTAAGCTCATCGTATTCCGCTTCGGAGGCGGAGCCGAATATCTGTACCTCGAGCATTGCCGCCGGGGCATTGCTTCCGGCAAAATACAGGCTGTCCGAGCGGTTGAAATTCAGCATCAGCCAGCTTTCCGTTTTTCCTTTTACAAGCGTGATCAGCTTTCCGAATTGCTCCTTAAGCTCCGTTTCCGTGTCCTTTGTCAGCGGAACGTTGACCGTCGTGTTGATATATGGCATATAGATATGACCGTGGCTTTTATTTAAAGCTCCCTTTCTGTTCGGTGTTTTGATCGAGTAGCGTTCACTCGGTAAATTCCCGATAATTTAGGTCGCATAGTCGCGCGACAGCTCTCGCCGCGCCGTCATCCTCCGCCGTCTGTGTGACATCGGTACACTGACGCTTGACATCATCGGGAGCGTTGCCCATTGCCACCGAGATGTGACAGTATTTAAGCATAGGCAGATCGTTGTAGGAATCTCCGACGGCTACCGTGCTTTCGTGAGGGACGGAAAGAAGATCCTCGACCGTTCTGACAGCACGTCCCTTGTCATAGCCCTTCGGTACAAGCTCCGAGTAGCGTTCGTGCAGGTATACGTCGAAGGTCTCGGATAGCATCTCAGCCGTTCTCTTGCTAATAAGAGAGCCGCCGTACGTAGCAAGCTTCTGTATGCGCAGATCGGGATACCTTTTTATCAGCTCATCAAACGAAGAGTACGGACGCATTACATACGCGCCGGAAAACGGTACCTCGCGGCTGTAATACAGCGCATCCTCGCCCTCAAGCGTCAGCTTCACGTCGGGCTGAGCGCCAAGGACGGTATCGACGGCATATCTAAGCTCGGAAAGCGGCATTATTCGGCGGTACAGCGTAGCACCCCTATACCGTATATTCGTGCCGCAACCGAAGCACAGCCCATCAAAGCTGTCCCACGGAAATTCCGCGGAGGCAAACGCAAGCGGACGCGCGGTGTTTATGAAAAATCTGTGCCCGAGTGACTGTGCACGCGCCATTACGGCGAGAAATGACCTTGTGGGTGTACTTCTTTTCCAGAGAAGCGTTCCGTCTACGTCAAGAAAAAAGTTCATTTTCCTGCGGATATACCTGCGATGTCGTACGCGGCATTACGAACGAAGGGGTGTATGACGTCGTAGGCGGCAGGATGTCCGAGAACATGCTGAGAGTAGAATATTGAAAGTCGGTTTTCGGGATCGATGAGCACATACGTGCCTGCCGCACCGTCCCAACCAAATTCGCCGATCGGACTTTTGCTCTCCGAAGCGTTCGCGTCGATATGGGAACGTACTCCGAGAGCGTAGGTGTAGCCGGGCTTGTTCGCGCAAGCGGTCGTAAAATCACGGAAGCAAGTGGGGGAGAGCTGAGGCGTTCTCATAAGGTCTATCGTCTCGGGGCTTATGATGCGTGCACCATTGGCACCGACACCGCCGCAAGCCATAGCGTCGGCGAAAAGTATATAATCGTTAACGGAGGAAACTATGCCGGCGCCGCCGCTCTCGTAGTTCTTCGTGAGCCTGAACGCACAGGTCTTGGGGATGGATACGAAGCTACCGTTTTCGTATCTGTACTGCGCGACTATGCGCTCCTGTTGTTTTTCATTCGGGAAAAAGCAGGTGTCGCGAAGTCCGAGAGGTCCCCAGATGTTTTCGCGCATATAATCACCGAAGCTCTTGCCGGATACCACCTCGATGATCGCACCGATAACGTCGTGACAGAGACTGTAGTTGTAGTGCTCACCGGGCTGGAAGAGAAGTGGCTTTTTCACAAACTGCGCGACCGTCTCTCTCGTGGTGGCGAGATCTCCGCTTGCCGCCTTCAGCTCCCTTATGGCAGGGGCGCCAAGGTCGTAATCGAGACCTCCGCACATGGAGAAGAGGTGGCGCACGGTCATTACGGTATCGCAGGGGTTTACCGTACCGTTGTGCGTGAAGGTGATGTCAGCGTATTCCGGAAGGTACTTCTTGACCGGATCGTCGAGAGATAGCAAGCCGCGCTCAACGAGCTGCATTGCCGCTGTGCAGGTCATTACCTTGCTCGACGAATAGAGAAAGAATAGCTCGCTTCCGTCAGGTCTGATGCTTCTGCCCTCGTCGGTGTATCCGGAGGCGTGTCGGAATATCTCCTTGTGATCGAGATAGACGGAAACGTCGGAATACGGTGTGGAGGCTAAGTCGAGAAACTCTTTAAGCTGTGCACTGTTCATATGATCAAGCTCCTAAACTCGTATCACGTTGGATACGTTCATTGATCACATTATAACACAAGCGCGAGAAAAAGTAAATAGTAACGGGAAAAATTTTCAAAATAATAAAATAAAAGCCACGGTTTAATTTTCGTTTAAAAGCTTCCTCAATTGCTCTGCAAGCAACTCGGGATGCGCCCTGCCGCCGCTCAGCTTCATACATACGCCTATTATGGCTTTGAATGCGGCGGTTTTTCCTGCCCGGTGATCGCGTACGGCTTCGGGTGACTCCCGAACAGCCGCGAGCGCAAGCTCGTACAGGCTTTGCGTGTCCTTGATGAGGAACAGTTTTTCGCTCTCGATAAATTTGCGAGCACCTATGCCGTTATCGGAGTAGGCGCGCAGAGCGCGTTTGGCGACAGGAAAGTTTATCTCCCCGTTGCCGAGCATATCTGCAAGCTCGGCGATCTCCGGGAAGGGAACGGAGGGGGTGTCCGTATCCTCGGGGAAAATGTACGAAAGCTCCGAAACTGCGAGATTTACCGCAAGCTCGCGGTATTCCGTTGCTTTGACAAGCCCTTCAAGATACTCCGAGAGAGGTCTGCGAGAGGTGAAGATATCGGCGTCGGACGGGGATATGCCGTAGTTGTCGGTGAACTCTTTTTTGAGCTTCTCGGGATCCGGGACCGAAAGCTCGCCCTGTTCATAGCGCTTGAGCAGATCGGTGAGGGAAAACGTCGGGATATCGGGATCGGGGAAAAATCTGTAATCGGCGGCTTCCTCTTTGGAGCGCATAGAAAAGGTCTCGCCGCTGTTCTCGTCGAAGCGGCGCGTCTCGCGAGATATTCGTCCGCCGCCCTCAAGAACATCTACCTGACGGCGGTATTCGCTTTCGATAGCCTTGCGCATAAAAGCGAAGGAATTCAGATTTTTGATCTCCGTGCGTTCTCCGAGACGCCCGTCTCCCTTTTTTCTGACGGAGATGTTGACGTCACAGCGCAGCTCGCCCTTGTTCATCCTGGATTCGGAAACGCCGGAAAATATCATTGTGTTTCGCAGTTTTTTAACAAATTCCACGGTCTCCTCTGCGGAACGAAGATCCGGCTCGCTCACGATCTCGATAAGCGGTATTCCGCTTCTGTTATAGTCTATGAGAGTTCCTTTTCGCGTATCGTGTATCAGCTTTCCGGCGTCCTCTTCTATGTGTATCCGCGTTATGCCTATACGCTTCGGCTTGCCGCCTGTAACTATGTCGAGGTATCCGCCGTGACACACGGGAAGCTCCAGCTGTGATATCTGATATGCTTTCGGAAGATCCGGATAAAAGTAGTTTTTTCTATCCATTCTGCTTATACGGTTTACGGTGCAGTGTGTCGAAAGTCCGGAAATTACCGCGTATTCGAGGGCTTTTAGGTTGAGAGACGGCAAAGCTCCCGGTAGTCCCAAGCATACCGGACAGCACTGCGTATTTGCCTCGGCGCCGAACGAGGTTGGGCAGGAGCAGAAGAGCTTTGAGCGTGTGGCAAGCTCGACGTGCACCTCGACACCTATCACCGCTTCGTAGTTCTGCAAGAGTTGCATCTCAGCTTTGCTCCTTCGTTTTGATGTTAAGGGCGCTCTCGAGAGAAAATGCGACGCGGTACATAAGGGCTTCGTCAAGCTTTTTTCCTATCAGCTGTACGCCGATCGGAAGCCCGTCCCGATCGTGACCGCAAGGCAACGACAGTGCCGGCAGACCGGCAAGGCTTGCAGGTATTACGAATATGTCGTCCGGTAACGCGCCGTGTGGATGGTTTGCGTTTTCTCCAAGCCTGTAAGCAGTTCTCGGAGTTGTGGGAGTAAGCAGGATATCGCACGCAGAGAGCGCCGTATCAAGCTCGCGCGTGATGAGCATTCTTGCGGCGATCGCTCTTTCATACAGCTGTGTTTTGTATTCCGCGCTGAGCGAGAGCGTGCCGAGCATTATACGCCGCTTGACCTCACTGCCGAAGGCTTCCGTTCTGGAGCGGGTGTAAAGCTCCTCGAAGGTCTCAAAGTCTCCTTTTGCGCGATGCCCGAAGCGAACACCGTCAAAGCGTGCAAGATTCGAAGCCGCTTCGCCGGATGCGATAACGGTATATGTGTCGCAGACGGTGTCAAGCGACGGGAGGTTGACCTCTGTAAGCTCAGCGCCGAGGGATCTGCAGGTATTTACCGCGTCGAGAACTGCCCGTGACACCGACGGGGCGATACCGTCGCCGAAAAATTCGCGCGGCAGACCGATGCGCAAGCCTTTAATTCCGCGTTCTATATTATGTAAAAAGCTGTCCTTGCCGCGTGGGTGTAACAGCGTCATATCGTTTTGCGACGGGGCGGATATCGCGTCAAGCAACAGTGCATTGTCCTTGACCGTACGGGTGATACCGCCGATCTGATCGAGTGACGGAGCAAGCGGTATCAGTCCGTATCTCGACACTCTGCCATACGTCGGTTTTATGCCGACCGCTCCGCAAAAAGCGGACGGTTGACGTATCGAGCCGCCGGTATCCGAGCCGAGCGCACACGGAGCAAGACGTCCTGCGACCGCCGCCGCGCTTCCGCCGGAGCTTCCTCCGGGAACTCTATCCTCCGATATCGGATTTTTGGTAGCAAAAAAAGCCGAGCTTTCCGTCGTTGATCCCATTGCAAACTCGTCCATGTTCAGCTTTCCGAGCATGACCGCCCCGGCATTTTCGAGCAGTTCAACGACGTCCGCCGAATATATCGGTATGTGGTCGCTGAGCATACGTGATGCACAGGTGGTCTTGGTGCCGCAGGTGCAGATATTGTCCTTGTACGCTATCGGAATGCCGCACATAGGTGATGCCGTTCCTTGTGAGATTGCCTTATCTGCGCGTTTTGCCGCGTCTATGGCTTTTTCGGCTGTAACGGTCACGTAAGCGTGAATGTCATTGTCGCGCTCGTTTATGCTGTCGAGATATGCCTGTGTCAGCTCAAGCGAGGAAAAACGTTTGCTCCGTAATCCGTCGATAAGCTCGGAAAGTCCGAGTTCGGTAAGCGTTTTCATTTGTACATCCGTGGGCTTTGCGTTCGCAAAAGCCTTCCTTTTTGCAATTTTGTGTTCTTTTGCGCTATGTTGACGGAGCGACGTAAAGTCGGCTCTAAGACGCAAAGACGCGGTAATTTCCCGAATATCAGCCTACGGCTCTCGGAACTGTGAAATATCCGTCGAGATGTTCCTTTGCACTTTTAAGGAGCATCTCGCGATCGACGCCGGAGCTTGCGGTATCTTTTCGGAGAAGCGGAAGCTCAAGTTCGGCGTGCTCTGTTCGATCATCGGACAGAGGATCGGGAAGCTTAAAGGAAGCGGCAAATAACGCTTTAAATTCCTCGAGCATCGTTTGTTTTTCGCTGTCGCTAAGCTCAAGATGCGCAAGCGACGCTATTTTTTCTACCGTGTTTATATTCGGTTGGTTATTATCCATGATTTTCGGATCCTTTCGTTTTTTGAGAAAGCCTCAAGGGCGCGGTGATCTGCGTTGCGCAAGGAAAGCTCCAACTGTTCGAGCCGAGATCAGTCGGAGCTTTTGGCTGAGACGCGCGGTCATTGTTTTTTGGTTTCGGTGCGATCGGTCTTTTTGTTTAGATACAGCTTAAAAAGCATGATCAGCGTCAGCGCGACGGGAAATATCGCCGCATAAAGTATCCCACGGGACATATCTCCGTCAAAGATATCGGATATCATACCGACCGCGGCGGGACCTGCAACACAGCCTATGTCTCCACCGAGAGCAAGCAGAGCGAACATCGCGTTCCCGCCGCCCTTGATGCTTGCCGCCGCAGAGCTGTAAGCACCCGGCCACATAAGTCCCACGGAAAATCCGCAGAGCGCCATTCCGACGAGTGAGAGTATCGGGGAGGTGGCAAGTGCGGTTATAAGATACGAGACGACGCACAAAACGCCGCTGAACATCATTGCATTATCAAGCTTGAGTTTGCCGCCGAAAGCTCCGTAGCAAACTCTGCACAGCCCCATAAACGCGGCAAAAAGCGCAGGTCCGACCAGATCGCCGAGAGCTTTCGAGAGACCGAGACCGCTTTCGACGAAGGCAGATGCCCATTGCGAGAGCGCCGCTTCGCTTGCTCCGCCGCACAGGATCACTGAAAACAGCAACCAAAACGTTCCGTTTTTGAACAGCTGTCCGACTGTGAGGCTCTCTTCTCCGTCCTTAACTATGTTTTGGAGCGGTACGACGAGAAATAAAAACGCGTTTGCAAGCGGCAGACACGCCCAGACAACGGAAAGTATCCTCCAATGCTCGATGCCGACGGTAAAGAAGAACAAGGCAGAGAGCACAATGACTCCGACACTGCCCCAGCAGTAAAACGAATGCAGAAGGCTCATTGTCTTATCCTTGTGCTCGCTCGGGCAGGACTCGACTATTGGACTGATGACTACCTCGGTAAGACCGCCGCCCATCGCGTACACGATAACGGATATCATAAGCCCGACGTATGCGTTCGGTAGTATCTCGGGCAACACCGCAAGAAGTATAAGCCCGAGTGCCGCAAGAAAGTGTGCGGTAACGGCGCAACAGCGGTAACCGAATCTGTCCACGATGCGCGTTGCCGCCACGTCAGTCATAAGCTGTATGATGAAATTGACGGTTATGAGCAGGGTGATCATATCGAGCGGTATGCCGTAGCTGCTTTGGAACGTCAGAAAAAGCAACGGTACGAATGTGTTTACTATCGCCTGCGAGATGTAACCGATGAAGCAGGCGGTTATGGTCTTTTTGAATTTATTGTTCATTATAAAATAACAGTGTAGCTCCTTGTAAGAATGGTCGCCGTGTCAGACGGTAATGATATTCGCGTCGGTGTCGCCGAGCACATTTTTGATAAGCTCTTCCGCGTTGTCTCCGAAATCCATTATCGGCGGCTCGGATATCCCGTTTGCTCCGTATTGCCCGAGCATACCGTTCTTGTGCTGGATATAGGTGTTTCCGGACATTTTGGGACAGTATTCCTGCTTCTCGGCTACAAGATGGAGCATCCTATAGGCGGAAAGATCAAAAATGTTGTCGTGTATCGTGAAGTTGAACGCACGGTTGGTATAGCTCCAGCCTTTTATGTGCGCCGGGGTGTCGGTATTGTGACGTTGCTGTCCCCAACCGTATCCGGAACGTCGCAGGATGTTTCCGCTTATCTCGATACCGTCCATATAGCTTTCGGTATCGCCGCAGTTCATTTCAAGAAAATACTCTATCGAGTATACGCAGTCCTCGACCAGATCGTTCCTGTAGCGAACGTTCTTCATAACGCGTCGGTTACCGTTGGTCGTTACCTGATGTGTCATGGCGGCGTCGTATACCTGATATACGTAGCAGTCGGAGACCGTATAATCGTCACAGCCGCCGTATATCTCAACGCCGTTTCCGAAACGGGTGACAGTTCCGCGGCGTCCTTTGGGATAATTCGGATCCGTGCCGTAATAATGCTGTATAGTGCCGCCTATCCAACCGATCTCGCAATTGGTAACGCAGAGTCCCTTTACGCATTCTCCGCCGGCGGCTATCGCGTGGAGACCTACGTATTTGATACAGAGATTGTCTATCCTTACGTCCGATGCGTTCCCGACTTTGAACATAGCGCGCCGCGTGAGTGCTTCGATGGAGCCGAACACCTCGCCGGGATCGCCCCTGTCACAGCGCAGATAAAGCTCACCGAGGCTTTTTTCGGTCATATCCGGAATGGGAAAGCTTTCGCCCTTGCTCGGTCTTTCGGTCAGAATACCGTCGAAATGCCAATACAGATCGAGGTCACGCGTCATCTCGAGCCGCATATCAAATTCCTTGGTCTCGTCGTCGCGGCAGACGAAACGACCGTTTATATAAGACGGAATGAGCTTTATCGAATGCGCCTCGCCGCCGTTGAATACCAGCGTTCCGGGATCGAGAATCGGTTCGTTTAGCTTCCAAATGTTGTGTTCACTGTCGTAAATGCTCCAAAGCCCGGGCTTCGCAAGATCCTTATCCCAACCGTAGAATTTTGGCTTTTCGCCGTTTCCGTAAGCTCCGTAGCTTACGCCGCTCTGTGCGATCACATACCCGCGGAACAGGTCTCCCCGACGGAAGAGCACCCCGTCTCCGGGCTTGAGCGTAGCCTCGGATACACGCGAGAGCGTTCTCCACGCTTGCTCGGGAGCTGTCCCGTCGTTTTCGTCGTTACCCGTGTTGCTTACGTAATATTTGTTTCCTTTGATATCAAGAGCGTCCGAGGAATTTAGTATATCATGCTTGCGGCTCTCGCAGGCTCTGTCGAGTTCTTCCGTTGTTCTTATACGTGTATCCATACCGATAGCTTGCCGAGTTGGCTCTCCTTATATATATACGGTATACGCCGATGTTTTGTTAAAACATATTGTATCATAACGGAAATGTTTTGTCAACCCTTTTTCGACGGCATTTCACTTTCGTAGGAGCAAACGCGAGCTTTGTCCTCGGTGATCTTGTAAAATGAGATGAAATCGAAACAAAACGGTACTTTTCGTTAGAATAAAATACCATTCATAATAAGATATGCGGCGTCCATAATAATACCAGAACGCAGACGGTGCGCGACGCGAAGCTGCATGATAGCAGAGCAAAGCGCGATGCAACGGAAACGTTCGTCAGCATTTTTATGTTATCACTTTTATTCTATCCAAAAGGAGAATTATCATGGCAAGCAATAAGATTTCCGTACCTGAGGCAAAGGAAGCTCTCGAGCGCTTCAAGATGGAGGCGGCAAGCGAGGTAGGCGTTAACCTCAAGCAGGGATATAACGGCGATCTTACCTCCCGTCAGGCAGGCTCTGTCGGCGGTCAGATGGTCAAGAAGATGATCGAGAAATACGAAAACGATCTCAAGTCGGGCAGATGACCTGCACGCATTTGCAAAAGTGCCGATATTGATCGGCAGACCGTTTAGCGAC
>CAZMWM010000022.1:0-22238 GCA_964570105.1 uncultured Lachnospiraceae bacterium
CTTCTTGCGCTCTTTTTTACTTCCTCTCATTTGGTTTATCTTTCAGACTTTCACCGAAAACAGATCTTAAACAGTTGATATAATAAATATCCGTCATAATAAGCTCTCCCCACGGCTTCGTTTCGTCCGTGGGGAGAGCTTGTTTTTATATCAAGTTATGAGAGCTTGTTGGAAAGCCGCAGGTTGTCTGCTATCATAGCAATAAATTCGGAATTTGTTGGCTTACCGCGGTTTGTCTGTATGGTATAACCGAAATAAGAATTAAGAACGTCAACGTCTCCGCGATCCCATGCGACCTCGATCGCATGACGTATAGCTCGCTCAACCCTGGATGACGTGGTGCTGTAACGCTTGGCTACGGTCGGATATAGTACTTTTGTCACGGAATTTATAACATCGTTATCGTTTATCGTCATGATTATCGCCGTTCGGAGATATTGATAACCCTTGATATGTGCCGGAACGCCGATCTGATGTATGACCTTGGTCACCTGTGTCTCCAGCTCCACAGCCTCACGACTCACCGGAGGCTCAGAGTGCGAGTTGTTCGCTTCGCGCTGACGCAATAAGCGTCTTATGCGTTCAGCAAGCCCCGGATAATTTACAGGTTTTAAGATGCAGTAATCCGCACCTGCTTCCGAGACCTCTGTCAACATGGTGGGATTGTTCAGCTGACTTGTCACTATAAACGACGGAGACTGCCCGGATACGGTGTTGAGCTTTTTCGCCGCCCGTATCACGGATACGGTATCCATTTTAGACAACCAGATATCTGTAATAACTATGTCGGGACGCAGGTCATCTATCTTCAGCGTAGCCTCTTCGCCGTCTGCGGCTTCTTCGATAAGCATATAACCGACGGTCTTAAGATAATCCCGAGTGATCCGCCTGAAATCCGCATTTTCATCGCAAATAAGTATCCTCGTGTTCTGCTCCATTTTTTGTTTTTCCTTTCTTTTACAGAGGCTCCACTCCTCTTCGGAGTTTTTCAGCCTTCTTATTTTATTTGTGATATTATTATACCATATTCTACCATAAATTGCAATACATTTTTAAGAAAAAACTAACCAAAAATCAGCGCGAACTTTTATGTCTTTTTGACAACGCCTTGTCGAAATCGAGGAAAATACCGTAAATAAGCATACAGAACTCGCGATAATGCGTTAATGTGTTTACTTAATAAGTCAACAAAGCAAAAAACGAGCCGATAGCTTAAATAAAAGCGATCGGCTCGTTTTTACTGTATAATTTTGAAGAAATGAAAATGTCTCCCTTACGCTCTGTCGTCGGAGCCAAACAGCAAAATTTTCTTTTTCACCTCATTTTTGATCTCCCTGACCTTCATATTTCGCGCTTCGAGATATCCGATACCCTCGTCCGATGCCCTCTTCATCGCATTGCTTCCGGCAACACAAAGGTCGGTGAAGATATTTATCTTTGCCACGCCGCATTTCACAGCGGTCCTGAAGCTTTCATCCGTAAGTCCGCTTCCGCCGTGCATAACGAGCGGTACGTCCGTAACGGCTCTTATACTTTTAAGTCTTTCGAAATCAAGCTTCGGCTGTTTCAGGTAGGCTCCGTGAGCCGTACCGAAAGCGACCGCACACGCATCTACTCCGGTATTTTCGATATACTCTGCGGCTATTTCCGGAGAAGTATAAATATCGCCTACGCCGGCGATATCCGCATTGCCCACGTGTCCGACCTCGCCCTCGACTGTTGCTCCGAACATATGTGCTATTTTTACAAGCTCGCGCGTCTGCTTAACATTCTCCCCGTAATCAAGAAGCGACGCATCAAACATAATGCTCGAATACCCAAGCCTTAACGCCTCGATACAACGCTCATACGTCAATCCGTGATCGTAATGTACCACCACCGGAACGGATGCATTTTTAGCCGCATTTATCATTGAAGGCGAGATCAGAGAAAGCTCTCCGTATTTAAGCAGAATCTCTGCCGTTCCTATAATTATCGGCGAATGCAGCTCCTCCGCCGCCTCTAACGTCGCTTGGAGCATATCCGTATCCGTCGCATTAAACAGTCCTACGGCGTATCCACCTCTCTGTGCGTCCTTTAAAACATCGTTTAAATTTACTAACATAGCTACCGTGACCTTTCTTTTTATTATCTGACTACTTCTTTATCCGTAAATTCGTCCGTCTCGTCCGTGCTTCGCGTTGAAAATTCGGATATTACGGCGCCCTCAGGACCTGCTTGAAACCAATGGAGCGTCCCGGGATAGATGGTATGCTGCATACCGGGAGTCAAGAGCACCTCGTGATATACCGAGGTAACGCTGTTCGGAAGCCTTGCGCTTATCTCTTCCCTTTTACCGTCGCCTTCCACGTAGAGATAAACCTTTCCGTAACGAACGCGGAAGGTCTCTTCTTTGCCTTCCGCACCGTTCGTGCTTACATGCTTATGCTCGGGACAGGTCTGATGCGGAAAAAGCACCATCTCCTTTGCGCATACCCTGTCCGTATTTATATAGACGCAAAGCTGCAGACCGATGTTTTCCAAATCGTTTTTGCCGAAATCCGCAACCTCGATCTCCTCACTGTCAAGTACGACTATACCTGCTCTCTTATAAAATTCGCGCGCACGTTTTTCGGCGCTGTATTTTTTATCCTTATCCATAAATTATGCCCTCCTTATATCGATCTTCTTCTCGGAAATGCCTTATTGATCTTTTCGATCTCTTTTTTTGAGCGCATAGAGCTGACGGAGTCCTCGGCGGAGAGGTTGAGCGCGGCGGCAGCCGAAGCAAATTCAAGCATATGGCGATCGTCATATCCATTGTAGAGCGAATAAAGACACGCCGCCGCAAAGGCATCACCGGCGCCAACGCTTCCTTTTATGTATCCATTCGGAAGCTCAAGTGACGGCACGGCGGTAAACGTTCCGTCCGGTGATAATGAAAATCCACCCTCACAGCAATGAACTATCACCTTATCCGAAACGCCGTATTCAATGAATTTTTCCATAGTACGCTTTATGGCAGCTACGTTTACGGTACCGTCGTCGTTACGTGGGTCTTCACCTGTCGCATTACAGCTCTCGATCTCGTTCATTATAGTATAATTGCAATACTTGAGCACGGGTATTATTTTTTCCGCATATGCGCCTTGCTCGTTACTGACCGCATCAACAGACGTCTTTATTCCGCGTTTTTGCACATCGTGCAAAAGGCGTGCCATCTTCGTTCCGTATTCGTCATCCGTCTCATCAAGACTGTCCAAAAACAGCACGTATCCGATGTGAAACATTTCGCATTCCAGAGTTTCCAAGTCTATATCCTGCTCGCAAAGGTCGGAATTTGCGCCCTTCAGGCAAAAAAACGTTCTCTCTCCGCTCGTTTTTTCGGTCATAACGTTGCTTATTCCCGTCGGTTGCAGACTCGAGACCTTCACACGCGAAGTGTCGATCCCGTACTTCTTCATCTCTGAAACGGCAAACATTCCCGGCTCGTCATCCCCGACTTTACCTATAGCGGAAAGAGCGATCTCCGAGTCGATCTTTGCAAGATCAATGATCGTGTTAGGCACGCAACCTCCGATCGAACGCGTCGAGCTTTCAATATACGACAGCATATTTTTCTTAGGATACTTGTCTATTATGTTTACGATATCCGTCAAAATGTTACCAGCGATCGCAATTCCTCTCGGTTTACCCTTGAAAAAATAATCGATCGGTACGGAAAACACCTCCGCAAGCAGAGGAAGCATCGTTATCTCCGGGTAACCGATACCGTTTTCCCATTTGCTGACCGCCTTATCGCTTATATTGAGTCGCCGTGCAAGCTCTGCCTGAGTCATTCCGTGCTTCTTCCTCAAGGCACATATCATTTTACCAAAATTATTCATATTCATAGAAGTTTACCTTTCCTCACCGTTCACAAGATCACTGAGAACACATATATTATAACACGTTTTGCCGACGTTGTAAACCTATTTCTGATTTAGTTATCCTTCCGCCGTCGAACGAAAGTTCTACAGAAAGTAGAGCTTTGAGCGTATAGCGTAGACCTCTTCTATATTTTTACAAACGCTCTTTCTCAAAGGCTATAAAAAAATTACCGTCTGTCCACGGTAATTTTTAAAAGTAGATTCAAAGAGACTTCAACATCAGACCGCATTGTACGCATTTCTTTTCAAATACCTCTTCAACGCCGTCCGGCTCTTTTTCAAGCAAACGCAGAAGTTTCGGAGTTGTCATCCTTTCGTACCCTTTTTCGTCGGTGACAGTAGAAACGCGGAACGGTAACAACTCAAAGCATTTCCCATCTGTCCTACCGGTCTTGCGACGCGCCAGTTCTTTTGCAAGTCTTTCAAGCTCAGCTTCCACGATGTCAAGCTGTGTCATATCGACAGGAGCTTCAAGAGACATGGCGATATCGATAATACCGGCACCTTCTTCCGCAAGCTTTAAAACCTTGGAAGCAAAGCAAGGCGTGCTCCGTCCGAATTCTACCGTGGCATCTGCCACGGGCGGCTCCGGCTCATCTGTGCGCAGGAGCGATGCTCCCTCGGAGCAAAACACACCGTCCGCGTTCAACCGCTTAAAATGCTCAAATTCAGCCGCAACGTCCGCGGACTCATATTTGGCAAGGTCGTACCTCAGCGTCGAAAGACAGTTTGCTGACAGCGGAAAACGCAGATACCTGAGCATATCAAAGCCCAATGCATCAAGAATATGTACCGCACCGCTCTCGGTATCGACAGCGATCCGCGTTCCGTAAAGCTTGAACGTAGATAACATTTTGACCACTTCTTTCCCACCTGTTTTTTCTGTGCCGCGAAACTAAAGTCATCATCCTTTAAGTAATGAGCACATTCTTTCCCGAGAAAAGCTTCACAAAGCACCGAAGCGGCAAATGTCGATACACCACGTCACCGTCGCTCAAACGTAACTGCCGTATCTTTTACTCGCTTCACGTCTTTTCTTGTATCCGCTCTTTACTCGATCACCGCGGAAGGATCTCGCTCCAATCAGTGAAGAGACGACCGTAAGTAACGCCCACAAAAGTGACTTGGCACCCCAAGAAGATAAAACAACGGACGGAATGAGCACGAGCAGCGCATAACACGCTCCGCAGACTATGCCACTTAACGCCGCGTTCTGCGAGCCTTTGGCGGTAATACGCCCACCCCAAAACGCTCCGACGAACAATGCGATCCTCGAAAACACCGCGTTCAGTCTCGACGGATCATCCATTCGCAGACAAATAAGCGTAAACAGACACAGCATTCCGAATGAGCTGACGACCGCGACCGCAACGCCGACAGCAACTCTGCACCAAAACAACGGCTTCATATTCTCACCTCACGCGTAATTTAAAACGTTATTGCACTAAAATTTATGCGGTGATAATGATAAATATGCAGCCGTTGTGATAGATAGGCTTATTCCGCGTCCTCAGCCTTGACGTCCACAGAGCGGATCGCCGAACGGAGAAAACGGATCCTGACCTTGTCGCGTCCGGTCTCGATAAGCACCGTCTCTTCTTTAATAGAGACCACTTTTCCGATTATCCCACCTATCGTCGTGACCTCGTCGCCGACCTGAAGATTGGAACGCATATCATTTACTGCTTTTTCCTGCTTCTTTTGGGGACGTATCATAATGAAATACATAAGCACCAAAAGCACTACGATCATAACTACGGTCGTTACCCAGCTTCCCGTGCTTGCGCTTTCTTCTAGAAAATTCAAAAACATCCTGAAACATCCTTTCTATATGCAAACATATCATTTAGATTTTATACTATACCAAAGCTTTTTTCAACAGCTATTTTGTTAACATTCATTTAAACGCGGCGAAATTTAAAGCTCCACCGTCCCACGTGATTAAATTTTCTGTAAAGATCCTCTCTTTTGACTGAAAAATAATCGTCCGAGGTAATAGCGCATATACCTATATCACGAAATGCACCCTTTACGAACAATCCGTTTCTGGCTATCCCCTCAAGGCTCATTCCGCACTTTTCCATAACTTTTCGAGACCTCTCGTTTTCTTTCATATACCTCGCCTCAACTCTGTGTGCGCCCAATTGGCAAAATGCGAAATTTATAATGACCGATGATGCCTCCTGTGCAATCCCCCTGCCCCAATATCCGGGACTTATAACATATCCTATCTCAACGGTATAGTTCGCCTCATCATATGAGGTTATACCGCAGGTGCCTATCATCCTCCCGTTTTCCTTTAACACCACCGCCAGCTCATAATAAAGTCCGTTTCGGTATTCGCGTCTCAGACGTTCTATTATACATCTCGTCACGTATTCGGACGTATGCGGAGACCACAAAAGATATCTGCTCGTCGCTTCCAGCGAGGAATATGCAAACATATCCTCACTGTCCGATAATTCTATCCGCCTGAGTATCAAACGGTCTGTCTCAAATACTATCTTCTTCGCGAAGAACTCTCCGGGTACCGTGAATTTATTCATATCTGTCCTCTCACGTCGCGTGTGGGTAAGTAAATACGGCGATGCCATAATAGATTATATATTACATCATACAGAAATACAAGTTATAAAATTGTAAATTTTTCAAATGCGTCCGTTATTTGTGTAGACATATCAAAAATAATGTGATATGATATATTATTGATAACGAAAAAAGGATGGCGAATACCGATGAAGAAATTTGCTTTTCTCGGAGCCGGCAATATGGCGTATGCTATAGTAAGCGGTCTCCGTCCGGACACGGTCACGATCTATGATAAAGTCCCGTCTCAGTATTGTAAATTTGATAAAAATATCGAAAGAGCCGCGTCTGCCGCCGAAGCGGTAAATGGTGCACAGTATACTTTTCTTGCTGTAAAGCCGCAGAATTTTCCGGAGCTTTTATCGGAGCTTAAGGAAAACAACGTAATGCTTGAGGGTAAAACGATAGTTTCGATAGCGGCAGGTGTCAGCTGTGCTTCGATATGCAAACAGCTCGGTCGTCAAGTAGCGGTGATACGCACTATGCCCAATACGCCACTCATGATCGGCAAGGGCGTTACGGCACTCTCGGTAAACGAACTGGTAACCGGCGAAGCATTTTCGGAGATAAACGATCTTTTTTCCAAGCTCGGAAAAACGTTACCTCTTCCCGAAAGTAAAATGAACGCTATAATAGCGGCTACCTCGAGCGCTCCGGCATACGTATACCATTTTATAGATGCCATATGTAAGGAAGCAAAGAAAGAAGGTATAGACTCTCCGGAGCTTCTTTCTGCTGTGTGCGCAATGGTCAGCGGCTCTGCCGAGATGCTTATGAGTTCTCAAAGCTCCCCGGACGAGCTTGTACGTATGGTCACATCTCCCAACGGTACCACGGAAAGGGCTATGAACGTCCTCTACGAAGAGCACTTTTCCGAGACGGTAGCCAAGGCGATGAGAGCCTGTACACAGAGAGCGGAAGAGCTTTCCGAATGCTATTGACAAATAAAAGGAGAACACAAGTCCGATGTCAAAAAAAAACCCCACACGCAAAAGTCGCGCCACGCTATACGATCTGTTCCACAAGGATCCGTTTGCCGGAAAAGGCATTGCAAAGGGCGAAGAGATACCGCTTAATTTTGCAAACTTTTTCAAGCTTTCTTGGCGAAATATCTCTCGGATAGTATCCGTGAATTTCTGCTTTCTGATCGCAAACTTCCCACTCATATTTCTTATGCTCGCGTTTTCGGGTATATTTAACGATACGGTATCCTCCCCCGCATCCTCACTCTATTCTCTTCTGCTCGGTCAGATCGAATATTCGGTAGATCCGGTCTCCGCCGCCCTGTTTGGCATACACGGAATCCAGGGTACGCTTAACGTTGCTACGACGGCAACGAACGTACTGTTTTTCTTGGGTGCGCTTTTACTGTTCACCTTTGGCTTTGCCAACGTCGGGACCAGCTATATAATCCGAAACATCGTCAAGGGAGAGCCGATATTCTTCATTCATGACTTTTTCTACGCGATAAAACGAAACTTGAAGCAGGGTTTTATACTCGGCGCACTCGATCTGCTGTTTTTATCCGTCCTTGCGTATGATACGATGTTCTTCTATTCCAATACGTCTCAGTTCGGGACGTTTATATTCTACGCTTCACTTATACTGATGTTCGTATATCTGATCATGCGTTTTTATATGTATATCGTCCTCGTCACATTTGACCTTTCGATATTCAAGATCATAAAGAACGCATTCATATTCGTTTCGCTCGGATTAAAGCGAAACCTGCTCGCTTTGCTGGGCATCGTTCTGCTCGCTGTAATCGATTATTTCTTCGCGTGTACGATACTTCCGCTCGGATTGTTGCTCCCGTTCATCATACTGTACGGATACGGCGCGTATATGGGCGCATACGCCGCATGGCCTACGATAAAGAAATATATGATAGATCCGTATCCGGATGATACGCCCAAGAGCACCGAGGAGCCGATATTCACGGATGACGTGACCAAAAGCTGACGTTCTATCTATACCAAACGCTCCCCTTAAAGCAGTCTTGAAAGCTTTTTGCTTTTCAAGTGTCTGCTCTGAGGGGAGCGTTCATTATTGCGCTGCTCTTTCCGTTTTATCTATACTTTTTTGCCGTTTTGCCCCGTTCCGTCCGCTTGCGCGGCTTTTCCGACCGGCGTGTGTCGTGAGCTTCGCTTTTTTTAGCTTGATCGCGACCGTTTTTGTAAAGCTTTGAGTTGGATTGTATCTTCTTTGAAGTGCCGGCTCTTCCGTTCGCGTTGACGTACCTCGCACCGCTATGATGCACTTCGTTCCTCTGCGGACGCACGAGACAATTTTCATCAAAGCCTATCAAATCACCTCTTCCGCATCTCTTCAACGCTTCGCGTACAAGCTCTGCATTTTCGGGACGCGACCATTGAAGCAACGCTCTTTGCATCGCTTTTTCGTGACGATCCGTGGCTGTGTATACCTTCTTTCCGGTATTAGGATCTATCCCGGTATAGTACATCACGGTAGAGGCAGTTCCGGGCGTCGGATAAAAATCCTGCACTTGCTCCGGAGCGTATCCGCCTCTTTTCAGATAAAGCGCAAGCTCCACCGCATCATTTAGGGTACTGCCCGGATGGCTCGACATCAGATACGGAACGAGATACTGTTCTTTTCCAAGCTCGGCGTTGAGCTTAAAATATTTTTTCTTAAACGCATTATACACGTTGATCGACGGCTTTCCCATCAGTCTGAGCACTCCGTCACAGCAATGCTCCGGTGCTACCTTCAGCTGACCGCTGACGTTATCGCGCACGAGCTTACGAAAAAAGCTATCGTCCGGATCATACATAAGATAATCAAACCGTATTCCGGAGCGTATAAAGACCTTTTTCACCTTCGGCAGTGCCTCTATCCGCTCGATCATATCCATATATTCTCTGTGATCGCAAATAAGATTTTTACACGGCTCGGGAGAGAGACAGCGTCGCCCTTTACAAACTCCGCTCGTTATCTGCTTTTTACACGCCGGACCGCGGAAATTGGCTGTCGGTCCTCCCACGTCGTGGATATAGCCCTTAAATCCGGGCATCTCCGTTATCAGCTTCGCTTCTCTTAGTACCGACTCAACGCTACGCGCACGCACCGCTCTCCCTTGATGAAACGCAAGCGCACAAAAGCTACAGCTCCCGTAACAACCACGGTTATGCGTTATGGAAAATTCCACCTCATTGATTCCGGGAACACCGCCGCTCTGCTCATATACGGGATGTACCCTTCTCGTGTACGGCAAGGCATATACACGGTCAAGCTCCTCCTGCTCGAGAGGATACATCGGAGGATTTTGCACCAGCATCTTATTGTCATAATATTCCGTAATGGCTTTTCCGTTTATAGCGTCAGTTTCGCCGAGCTGGATACCGAAGGCTTTAGCGTAAAGCGCTTTATCCGTTTTCAGATCATCATAAGCATATCCGTCGACATACGGATAGAATAACTTCGCGCCGCGCTCACAAAGATATACAGTACCGCGCACGTCGCGTATCTTTTTCACCGGAACACCCTTTTCCAGAAGCTCCGCTATCCTTACAAGTATATTTTCACCCATTCCGTAGGTAAGTATATCGGCACGCGAGTCGACCAATATACTGCGACGCACCTTGTCATCCCAATAATCGTAATGTGCAAAACGCCGAAGCGATGCCTCAAGTCCACCGAGTATTATCGGAACATCACCGTATGCTTCCCTTATGCGGTTTGAATATACTATACACGCCCTGTCGGGACGAAGTCCGGCTTTTCCTCCGGGCGAATAATAATCGTAACTGCGTTTCTTTTTGGAGACCGTGTAATGCGCCACCATAGAGTCTATATTACCTGCAGAGACGAGAAATCCGAGTTTAGGTCTCCCAAACCGCATAAAATCGTTTTTGCTTCGGTGATCCGGCTGACACAGCATTGCCACACGGTAGCCGTGAGCCTCCAGGACGCGCGAAATAATAGCCGCTCCGAAGCTGGGGTGATCCACGTAAGCATCTCCGCAAACGTATACGAAATCGGGAGCTTCCCAACCAAGCGCCTCGACCTCCTCAGCGCTTATCGGCAAAAAACCTTCGTTGATACCAAAAACCACTGCGTATCCACCGCCATTCTAAATTATTGCGTAACATAAAGCTACGAGTTATCAAAACTACGGCGCATACCGGAAATACCGATACGCGCCGTAGGCTGAGCTTGCTTATCTTGCGACCTCTACCATTTCAAAGAATTCCAGCACGTCGCCTTCCTTGATATCGTTGAACTTTTCGATGCCTATACCGCATTCGTAGCCGTCAGCGACTTCCTTGACGTCATCCTTGAAGCGTCTGAGCGACTCCACCTTATCCTGACAAAGAACCACCGAGTCGCGAAGGATACGCATCTGACAGCCTCTCGTTACCTTTCCGTCGGTAATATAGCATCCTGCAATAATACCGACATTGGGAACCTTTATAGCCTGACGTACGTCGCCGTGACCGATGACCTCCTCCTTATAAGTAGGAGCAAGCATTCCCTTCATAGCGGCGGTTATCTCTTCTATGCACTCGTAAATGATACGGTAGGTACGTATATCGACCTTTTGACGGTTTGCAAGTTCAAGAGCTGTTTTATCGGGGCGAACGTTAAAGCCTATGATGATAGCATCGGAAGCCGAGGCAAGCGTAACGTCGCTTTCATTCACGCCGCCCACAGCAGTGTGTATAACATTGACCTTGACTTCCTCATTGGAAAGCGCCAACAGCTTGGCTTTGACCGCTTCCGCCGAGCCTTGAACATCTGCCTTGACCACGATATTGAGCGTTTTCATCTCGCTCTCGTTGAAGGCGTCAAAGAAATTCTCAAGGCTTCTGCGGCTCTGCTTCAGTATCTCCTCACGCTGCTTTGCTCTTCTCTGATCGGCAAGCTCGCGCGCCATCTTCTCGTTTTCCACCGCATTGAATTCGTCTCCGGGCTGTGGCACCTCATCAAGACCGACTATCTCAACGGGAACGGAAGGACCGGCTTTCTTTATGACAGCTCCGTTATCGCTTACCATAGCGCGAACCCTTCCGACAGCATTACCTGCGATAACAAAATCTCCCGCCCTGAGAGTACCGTTTTGTACCAGCACCGTTGCGACAGGACCGCGTCCGCGATCGAGTTTAGCCTCGATGACTATTCCCTTGGCGCGACGGTCGGGATTTGCCTTAAGCTCCTTAAGCTCCGAAACGAGCAGGATATTTTCAAGCAGATCGTCTATACCCTTACCGGTAAGAGCGGAAACCGGAACGCATATAACATCACCACCCCATTCTTCCGGAACAAGCTCGTATTGGGTAAGCTCCTGTTTGATGTTATCCGGGTTTGCGGCAAGCTTATCCATCTTGTTTATCGCAACGATTATATCGACGCCCGCGGCTTTTGCATGATTGATCGCTTCCACGGTCTGCGGCATTATACCGTCATCAGCCGCTACGACGAGTATGGCTATATCCGTCGCTTGCGCACCGCGAGCACGCATAGCCGTAAAAGCTTCGTGTCCGGGGGTATCAAGGAACGTTATGTCTTGATCGTTTATACGCACTCTGTACGCACCGATATGCTGTGTGATACCTCCTGCTTCTCCGGAAGTAACGTGTGTATGTCTTATAGCGTCGAGCAACGATGTCTTACCGTGGTCAACGTGTCCCATAACGCACACAACAGGCGCTCTCTTGACGAGCTTATCCTCAGAATCCTTTTCCTCGTCAAACAACCTTTCCTCTATTGTTACGACGACTTCTTTGGTGACCTTAGCGCCCATTTCGTCGGCAACAAGATAAGCGGTATCGTAATCTATGGTTTGATTTACGTTAGCCATAACACCGAGCAGGAAAAGCTTTTTAATAAGCTCTGCACTTGTGATCTTGAGCCTTGAAGCAAGCTCTCCGACCGTGATCTCATCGGGAATAGATACAGACACGGGAAGCTTTCTTGCTTTTTCCATCTGCTGTCTGCGTGCTCTCTCAAGCTCAAGGCGTTCCTTGTCCTTTTCCTTATCCGAGCGACCGCTTTTCTTGGTACGTCCGTCCACTACCCGTCCGCCTCTTGAATCACTGTAATTACGGTCTGAGGCAAGCCTTTCAAACTTTTCGTCGTACTTCGAAAGATCGACAGAGCCACCTCTCGTGTCAACGACACGCGCCTTGGGATTAGTCGTACGCGTGGAAGAAACACCTGCTGAAAGCTCGATACCGCCTTGGGGCTTTTGATCGGCTCTTCTCTGCTGTTGAGACTGCGACGGGCGCTGTGCATTTTGCGTGGGCTTTTTACCGTCGTTCTTGGAATTTTTGCTGAAATCCGGCGCGGCAAAGCTACGCTGAGTATGCTGAGCCTTGATACCGGTAGTTACCTTCACGGGAGCCGACGGCTTATCGGAAGTGTTTTTGGGCTTCGCAGTTCCGCCATTTGCAGTTCCCGAGGAAGCCGTGCGATCGTTACGCACGCCGCCCTTTCCGTTGACAGAATTAGCCACACCTTCCTTTTTGACAGCTCCGTCCGCGACCGGAGCAGGCGTACGCTTCTCCGTATTTACCGCTCTGTCCTTCGATGCACTTGCGGAAACGGAGGTATTCTTCTCCTGACGCGGAGCTTTGATATCTCCTTTGGAAGCGGATACGTTCTTGCTGTCCTTCGCGACCGAAGAGACGCTCTCCGCATCTGCCTTTTTAACATCTCCCCGAGCTTCGGGCGCACGTTTCTTTGAGGTGTCACCCTTATCGGGCTTCACAGCGCTCTTCGCAGTCGCGACGGGAGTCGGTCTCGGCTTAGGCGTCTCTCGGGAAAATCCGGGTATCTCGGCTTTTCCGCTGATGTAATCGGTGATATCTATATCGGTGGAATAGGTATCTGACAAGCTGGCGAAAAGCACGTTGAACTCTTTATCGGTTACGTTGTCGTTATGAGATCTTATTTCCGTAAATCCCAAAACGCCCATCTTTTCAACAAGCTCCTTGCTTGTTTTAAACGTCGTCTCTCCTTTGTTGCTTTTCAGTATTTTCTGTAAGCTTCCGATCTTAATGTTAGCCGCCATATGACCTTTCCTTTCCGTATGATGCGATTTTTTCTTTGTTGATCATCTACTGCTGATAATATAAACCGTTTCAGTCGCCCCCGGCGGCTTCCGCGGACACGATACACTCAAGAAGCGCTCTGCTGAAACCGGCATCCGTCACACCGATAACAGCGACCGAATGGAGCTTTCCGGTAAGCTCTGCAAGCTCCGCCGATGTGAGCTTCAAGGTCTTGATGGTAACGCCGTAATAAGCGCCGCAATCGTAAACGCGCTTTTTCGTATTTTGAGCCGCGTCAAAAGAACACAGCATCAAAAGCACGGGGGTGCGCTTATTTTTGCTCCGCACGTTCTTTACCGTCAGCTCACACCCGAAAACCAGCTTGCCTGCCTTCGTGGCGATTCCTATAAGAGACGCCTCTCTGCTCCGCACCTTCATTTTGACTCACCGCCCACAAGCTCGACACGAAGCCGCTCGTATATCTCTTCCGGAACGGTAATCCCGAGATTGCTCTCAAGACGCTTGCTTTTTTGCGCCTTCTTAAGACAGACGGCGTTATGACACAGATATGCTCCTCTTCCGGATCTCTTTCCCGTTATATCGACCGAAAGCGAGCCGTCAGGCGCTCTCACGACGCGAATAAGCTCTTTCTTGTCCTTCGTCTCACCGCATCCGATGCATCTGCGCTCCGGAGTTTTTTTTCGAACAGCACTATCCATGCTACCGCCTCCCATTCAAAGCGTTGCTCAAAGCAACCGTGGTTTATTCCGCAGTCTTTATATCGATCTTTATTCCGGTAAGCTTAGCCGCAAGACGCGCATTCTGTCCTTCCTTACCTATGGCAAGCGAAAGCTGATCTGCCGCAACGTACACCTTACAGGAACGCTCCCCGTCCATTACGACCTCATCTACCGTGGCAGGTGCAAGCGCCGCCTTTACGTATTCCTCCGGCTGTTCGCTGTATCTGATTATATCTATCTTTTCTCCGCCAAGCTCATCCGTTATAACGGACTTACGCTGATTTTGAGGTCCGACGCAGGTTCCTATCGGATCAACATCCTCGTCGCGACTCATAACGGATATCTTCGTTCTTGAACCTGCCTCACGAGCAACGTTCATAATAACGACCGTACCGTCCTGTATCTCGGGGATGTTCAGCTCAAACAAGCTCTTCACAAAACCGGGATGTATTCTCGAAAGCTTGACGAACGAGCCTTTGGCTTCGTGGTTGACGTCCTGAACGTACACCTTGACGTGCTGTCCGACCTCGAACACCTCTCCGTCTATCTGCTCGGCGCGTGAAAGCATTGCGAAATAACTGCCGAGATTGAGCTTTACGTTACCGGTATCCGGCTCTATACGGTCGACCACTGCGGAAACAGCCTCGCCTTTCTTCTCTTCGTATTCTCTGGTCATCCGTCCGCGCTCAGCCTCACGGATCGCCTGAACTATAACCTGCTTACCGTTTATGGCACTGAGGCGTCTGAATTCATCAGGTCTCAAAGCCTCCTCAACTATGCCGCCGAGGACGTTTCTTCTCGAGCGACGCTTGGCATCCTCGAGTGATATCTGAGTGTTTTCATCCGTGACCTCGTCAACGACTTGAAGCTGACGGTATACCTTAAGATCGTATTTATCCGGATTTATGAGCACACGCACATTAGTGCTTCCGCCCATCTCGCGCTTATAAGCGCTTACAAGCGCCGCTTCGATCTTCTCGTACATATATTCTCTCGGTATTCCCTTTTCTCTTTCGAGCAGCTCGATAGCCTCAAACAAAGCCTTGTTCATATTATTTTTCTGTATCCTCCGTCAAAATATCGTTATCAAAATCGAAATATACGTTACATCTTGATATCTGCTTGCGTTCAAGAGACACACTCTCACCGTCTGCAAGCGCAAAGGTCGCTGTTGCGGTATCCTTATCGTAAGCGGTCAATTCACCGATGAAGCCCTTCATTCCGTCAAGAGACGTGAACAGCTTTACCTCGACCGTCTCTCCGATACAAGCCAAAAAATGCGCCTCGGTACGTATCTCTCTTTCAAGTCCGGGAGAGGAAACGTCGAGATAGTAAGCGTCCTCTATGGGATCGGCTTCATCAAGCACGGGATCTATCGCCCTGTGTGCACGCTCGCAATCATCTATACTGATACCGTTTTCGGAATCCAGAGTGACGCGCAGATGCCACGCCGCTCCTTCCTTAACGTACTCCACATCCCATATGTCATACCCAAGCTCTTCGATCGTCGGACGTATCAGTTCCGTGATGCGCGCCGCAATATTTCCTTTGGACGTCGCCATCGATACAACTCCTTTCACTTAGGCTTACAGCCTTAATAAACAGAGAAGAGCAGGTCTCATTTCATCCTACTCTTCATCATAATTATTATTTTATATAATTGTACCACACATCTTAAAAAAATGCAATACCTTTTAAAATATCTTTTTCAAAATCTGCGAAAACAACAAAACACGCCCGTTATCCGTTCATAATTTGTGCATTTTCACGAACATTTGATCAAGATATATCTATATCGTCTATTTCCCTTACGATAGCCAGCTCCTCTTCGCTCACGTCCACATCATTCGGATCATCACAGGGCACAGAGCCGATACGCCTTCCGCAATACGGACAGTACGAATATCTTTCGGAGGTAAACCGTCCGCACGCCGGGCAGATCACCTTCCCGGCAACTATTCGAAGCTGTCTTTCAAGACCGTCTATTACTTCTTCTTTGGCTTTTACCCTTCCGTACAGCGCCGAAGCCTCTCCGTCATCAAGAGAGCCGCCGTCCTTGTAAAGGCAGTCACACATATCCTTCCCAAGAGAAGCGTATATAGCATTAAGCTCATTTCTCTGAGCGGTTATCCGCCTTTGCAGTCTTGCGCGGTCAACTGCAGTGAAGACGCCTTCCTTCAGATCGTCTATACGGTCCTCGCAAACGTCCTTTGCGTAATATATAAAATTCTTAACCGACCGGATATTCATTTCAAAACTCCTTTCAGATCAAAGACGCATATTTCGAGCCGCTAACAGTCTTTATGTCATACCTCGCGAGCACGTCATCGTTCGTTACAACATCAAAGCCGCTTATAAAGGTCTCGAGCTTATCATCAAGAACGTATTCCTCGAAATCGACCATAAACTTAAGTTCAGCCGACGTAAGAGACGCATAGCTTTTAAGAGCGCATTTTTTTACTATCACGGTAGCGCCACCGTGTTCAAACTCAGTATACCCGCCGACCTCAAGCTCCGAAAGCACGTTTTCCGCCATATACTCGATATATTCAGACAGATCTTCTCTGTAAATATCGTTCGCACAAAGAAACACTCCGTCCGTATACGTCGTCCAATGCTCAAGATCTTCCTCGGAATATTCATCGCGAACGGCACTAAAATCCTTTCCGGACTGCAATTCCCGACGCACCTTTTCGAGCTTTTCCGCCTTTTCCGCTTTTCCTTCATCCGTAAGCTGTTCGTAGACGGTCTTACCGTTGCTGTCAACTATATACTTTCCGTCCTCCGTTCGCTTCGGCTCTTGGGACGTATATACGTATATCCAATTGGCGCACCAATAATTTTCCTCATAGTATTTTTCGCGGTCGTTGTCATCAACTGCGTACGAGCCGTTATCGCCAAACAGATATTCCTTTACGGTGTTGAGCTTTTCCTCGGCGTAATAAATGCTTTTCAACGTTTCGATATTCAAGCCCATCTCGCCAAGCGTCTCGTTCAGCGTGTTTTTGCCCCCGAAGGTCGTGATGAGCGTGTCTATACGCTCCTCCACACTGTTCTTTTGCTCACCCGTAAACGACAGCTTATACAGATCGAACAGATACGCGGCAACCAGCACCTGCTTGGCATGGTCCTTTATCATTCCTATGATGTGATCCTCGTATGTGTATCCCTCGTCGATCTCCGTATTCCAAAAAGAAAGCGTATCCTTCGAATTATTAAAGCTGTACAGATACAACGTTTTATAAGACCGCATCCAATAGCTCCACATAGCTTCCGTGACCGTATAATCTCCGTATTCCATCACGGCATCGCCCTTGATCACCGCACATCCGGAAAAGGCGACCAAAAGTACCGCCGACACAAGTATCGCGGCAATGATCCGTTTAACTGTATTCACCTATCCATTCTCTCCGTTCGATCATCTCATATAACTAAACTATATTATACAAGTTTTCAGCCCGTCTGTCTACACGTTTTGCGAGGACAATTGTATATATTTTTTTAACAATCCCAAAGCAGAGACGCACTTGTCCTCCTTCGGTGCCATCCTGTAAGCAACGTGTGGAGAGCTTCCGGCGTTGAAAAATATCCTTCCGCGATATTCTGACGAAAGCTCGTTCCACGCGGATGCGTTATAGCTCGAAGTGAAGTACAACAGCGAGCCTTGGCGATATTCTATCCTTGAAAACCCGTTTTCTCCCCCGAGCGAACGCAGAAGCGCAATGCTCAAGAGCACCTCGGTCTGCTCGGGCGGAACACCGAAACGGTCGGTAAGCTCATCTCTTACGTCGGATATGTCCTCTTCACAGCGAATCGAGGCGATCTTCTTGTAGGCATCTATACGTTGCGATGTGCTTCTTATATACTTTTCGGGAATGTATGCGTCTATCCCGAGCGCCACCGCGCACTCGGCATGCTTTTTGACGTCCTCGCCCTTTTCCTCGAGGATAGCTTCATTCAAGAGCTTCATATACATATCATACCCAACGCTATCTATCTGACCGTGTTGCTCTGCACCCAAAAGATTGCCTGCTCCGCGTATCTCAAGATCGCACATCGCCACACGAAATCCGGAGCCGAATTCCGTAAAATCGCGTATGGTATTCAGTCTCTTGTTTGAAACCTCGGACAGCTCTTTCCCTTTGTTGTAGGTGAGATAAGCGTACGCTCTCCTGCCGGAGCGTCCCACTCTTCCCCTTATCTGATGCAGCTGAGCAAGCCCGTATCTGTCCGCGTCGTCGATTATCAGCGTATTTGCATTCGGAACATCAATGCCGGCTTCGATTATAGTGGTACACACCAAAACATCAAGTGTCCCCTCCACCATGGTACGCCAGATGTCTGACAGTTCATCCTTGTCCATCTGCCCGTGAGCGACCGCCACCGTCGCACCTTCAAGCTCCTCCGACAGCTTTGCGGCTATGGAATAAAGCTCTTCTACGCGGTTATGCATATAAAACACTTGACCGCCTCGCCGCAGTTCGTTTCTTATCGCTTCAAGTATCAGTCCCTCGTCATATTCGAGCACATAGGTCTGTACGGGCAAGCGGTCGGTCGGAGGCTCTTCAAGTATCGACATATCGCGTATACCGCTCATAGCCATATTCAGCGTTCTCGGAATAGGCGTAGCGGTCAGAGTGAGAACGTCGACGTTCTTCGAAAAGCGCTTCAGTTTTTCCTTTTGAGCCACGCCGAAGCGTTGTTCCTCGTCCACTATCACCAATCCTAAATTTCTGAACTCGATGTCCTTGGAAAGTATGCGATGTGTGCCTACGAGAATATCTACCTCTCCGCGCTTTACTCTACGTATCGTTTCAGCCTGCTGTTTTGGCTTTCGAAAACGCGAGATCATATCGACGGTCACGGGAAATCCGCGCATCCTCGAGAGCATCGTCTGAAAATGCTGAAGCGCGAGTATCGTAGTCGGAACCAATATCGCGACCTGATAACCGCTACGGACAGCTTTGAACGCCGCGCGCAACGCTACCTCGGTCTTACCGTATCCGACATCTCCGCAGAGCAGACGCTCCATCGGTATCTCTCGCTCCATATCCTCCTTGATCTCAGCTATCGCTTCGCGCTGACCGTCCGTTTCTTCGTAAGGAAAGGCGGCTTCAAATTCACGCTGTATCTCGTCGTCCTCATCAAAGGCGATGCCTTTTTTCCTGAGCCTTTCGGCATATAGCTCTATCAGCTCCTTAGCCATCTCCTTCGCCGCTTTCTTGGCTTTCGTGCGCGCCTTTACCCAATCCGTACCTCCCATCTTGGAAAGCTTGACAAGACCGCTCTCCGCTCCGGCGCCTATATATTTTGACAGCGCATCAAGCTGAGTACACGGCAGATACAAGCTGTCTCCGCCGGCGTATTCTACTTTAAGATAATCACTCGTAGCGCCTCCAACGGTAAGCGTGGAAAGCCCTCTGTATACCCCTATACCGTGCTTTTCGTGCACCACGATATCTCCGCTTTCCAGCTCGGCGTACGACATTATACGCTCCTTGGCGGATATCTTTGATCTGCGATGATGCTTTTGCGCTATAAGTTTTCCCGATACCGGAGCACCCATAAGCATCGACATACATACGTATTTTGATGTTATCAATTCAAATCCGGATACCACAGGACCGCACACGAACGACGGATACCCTACCTCTCCGTCACCGCCGATAACGCTCTTTATACCCTCTTCCTCACGAAGCGTTTCGGAAAGATGCGAGCCAACGTTTTCATTTTCGACGATTATGGATATGCGGTAAGAGTTTTCGATATAATGGCGCAGATCCTCACAAAAAAGCTTGAAGTTATCGCGATAAGAGACGGTCTGTCTGGACGGTATATTGTACATTCCGCCAAGACGCTCGATCATCCCGGAGGTAAACATATTACAGTATATGACAGCGTGGGAAGCGAGAAAGCTCTGCATATCCTCTGTCCAACCGTTGTATGCGGCGTATGCTCCCGAGACCGTACCTGATCTCAACAGTCCTTCGACCTCTTCTTTCATACGAAATTCGAAGCTCTGCACTCTTGAATTGACAGCCGTGCTCTCCTGAACGAGCACGAGACAGCTACGCTCCACATAATCAAAGAGCGTAGCGGCGCCGGGATAGATCACCGATATATATTTGTCCGCAAAAGTAGCATCTGTCCCCTCGGTTATTCCGTTAAGCTCTTCAAGCAATACCGCCTTCTGCTTTTCATCCTTTACGCGCTTCAGTCTTTCGTTGATAGTATCTCTTATACGCTCTCGCGCCTCCGTGTCAAGAAGCAGTTCTCTTGCCGGAGTTATGCGAGCGGTATCTATCATCTCGGTGCAACGCTGTGAGAGCACATCAAAAAATCCGATGCGATCCACCTCATCTCCGAAGGTATCGATCCTTATCGGCAACGGATATTGCAACGAAAAAATATCGCATATACCGCCGCGCACGGAGAACTGTCCCTGACCGTCGACCGTATCCACTCTGACATATCCAATAGCAGTAAGACGTGCTTCCAGCATGGAAAGATCGATCTCGCCACCGACGCTCACGGAAAAAGACGCCGCTTTCAGTGTTTGCGGCGGTACGGTATACTGCAACGCCGCATCCGGTACGGTGATCACAACGTCCAATTCACCCGAAAGCATCCGATCAAGCACGGAAAGTCTTTCGTATTCGTAAGAATGCGATCCGGTATATCGGTTAAATATAAATTCCCTGTATGGATACATAGCCGCCCGAATACCGCATTCCGAAAGCTCGCGTTCAACGCGCGACGCTGCGCTCTCATCAGGTACTATTATAAATACCTTGCCATCTCCGAGCTTAGCCTTCCAATCCTCCGCGGCGGCTATATAAAAAGCACTGCGCGCTCCCTCCGAAAGACCGGTAAGCAGAAGCGGAAGAGGCTGTCTTGAGACGCTCTCTTCAAATGCTTCTCGCATTACGAGCTTATATTCCTTTTCACGACGCAAAGCGTCTAATATCTGGCTCATACCTTAAAGCTGCCATCGCCCGAACGAGGGCATCCTCCTGACTATTTACTGTATTTGTTCATCGCATTCGAAAGCTCGCCGCCGACTATAAGCTCCGTAGCCTCAGCCGCCCTTTCGAGAGCACCCGAAAGATCTTCAAGCTGTTCCTTCGGAAACCGCCCAAGCACCCATGAAGGCAGATCGTGACCGACCGGCGGCTTTCCCACACCGATCCTTATGCGTGCATATTCGTCACATCCGAGACATTCGTTTATGCTTTTGATACCGTTGTGTCCACCGTCCGAGCCTTTGGCTCTTATCCTGAGACGCCCGACATCAAGATAAATATCATCATATATGACGAGCAGTTGGGTGGTGGGATCGAGCTTGTAAAAATCCATCGCTTCGCGCACGGAATTACCGGAAAGATTCATAAACGTTTGAGGCTTTATGATCAATGCGCGTTTGTCTCCGAGACAAACGTCACCGCAAAGCGCCCCGAAGCGTTTTTTGTCTATCCGTATACCGTGTATCTCCGCAAGCCTGTCCGCACACATAAAGCCCGCGTTGTGTCTCGTCCGCTCGTACTCGCTTCCGGGATTGCCGAGACACGCAACTATAAACGACACAGAACGGCTCACAGCTTCCCTATCGTTCTCTATGCTTTTGAAAATATCAAATATTCCACTCATTTTTATGACCATGCCTTTCTAAATCACAGCAGTTTTGTGACGGTTTCGGCTTCGCCGAAATGGCGATCGCTCAGATTGCTAAGGCACAAAACGCCTCTGAAAGATTTATCTTTCAGACTTCAAGACCTACGTTCCCGCTTACCGAGAACGGTCCTTTCTCGGTAATCCAGACCGCTTCCGCGCAAAGACCGAGCGGAAACAGCACTATGCCGCCCGGAAACTACCGCGCGGCTGATAAGATCGCTGATACGCTTATATCTTACCATATTTTTGTTAACAAATCAAGCACACCGAGAATAATTTTATCGACACTATTCCGCCATCCGCTCCGACGCAACGGCAAA
>CAZMWM010000023.1:0-22156 GCA_964570105.1 uncultured Lachnospiraceae bacterium
CAAATTGCTACCGCCGCGGAGCGGCGATCGGCTCCCTTGTGTAAAGGGAGCTGTCGCCGAAGGCGACTGAGGGATTGTAAAAACAAAAGTTCCCATCTATGAGCTAAGCCCCCGCCCTACGGAAGCTCCGTAGTTTCTGCTTAAATTTCATTGTGATAATGCGAGGTCGCGACCGAATTTAATTTCTTAAGTTCCCATCTATAAGCCAATCCCGACCTACAGGCAACCAGCCGTAAACACATAAAATGAAGAGCATATTGCCCCAAAGTACCCGAAATGTTACCGTCAAAGCGTATTCGAAGCCTACGTCTTGACTTTTAATTCAATTTATATTATAATGAAAAAAAGCGCAAAAACAATAGACGATATTACAGAAAAGGTGTGAGATATGAGCAAGATAGATGTTTCTGACTCTTTCGTGAGATTTAAAGGAAAGGAAAAAGCAGTCGCGTTCATAACGGACGACGGACGCCCGTTTTCAAGTGCGATCATCGGGATCACCTATCCTTTCGCGGATTATGAGATACACCGCCCGGAAAATTCATCCCAAAATGTACTGGAATACGTGACAGAAGGCAGTGGAGAGATATTTCTCGACGGAAAATGGCAGACCGTCAACGCCGGCGACGTATACGTCCTCCGCGCCTGCGACCGTCACGAATATCGCTCAAATCCCAAGCATCCGTGGAAAAAGCTTTGGATAAACTACGTTTCCGACTATATCTCCGCATTTTTTGATGCTTATAAGGTAAAAAGCGGCATCTATCGTTCCGATACCGCCAAAACGTATTTCGAAACGCTGTACGAGCACTCAAAGCAACGCAAGGAGTTCAAGAACGTTTGCTTTGAGATAGCCGACTGCGTACATAAAATAATTGAAGCGATATCCGCGGAGAACGTCGAGACGTCGGACGCGTACAGGATAAAGGAAGCGCTGAACGCATCGGTATATAAAAAGCTCAGCCTTGACAAGCTTTCGGAACGGCTCCATATCTCAAGATCCAACGTGATACGGGTGTTCAAAAAGAACTACGGCGTCCCTCCGTACGAATATCTGATAGAGCTTAAGCTCACAGCCGCCAAGGCGCTTCTCCGCGAAACGCTGATGAGCATAAAGGAGATAGCAGAAAAGCTGCAAATATCCGACGAGCACTATTTTTCCACCCTATTTTATAAAAAGGTGGGTGTGCGCCCGCGCGATTACCGAGCCGCCAATATTTGTGTCGACACGCTCACATTATCGCAATAAATCAGCGTATCATATCCTTTTTTATCCCCATACCGCGCTCCGCCAATGCGATCTCACGCCGCGCATAAGCCCTCCGTCTCCGCCGAGCCGTGCGCATCTCCGACCGACGCTTAAAAGCGCATCCGAGCCTAAGAAAGACGCCGGCACAAAGTCCGAAAACGAATGAAAACGGCACGCGCAAGACACCGATAACGGTGCGCAAACATCGCCACAGTATAAATACGGCAGCTCGCCCGAGCGCTCGCATCGGTACGCCGAGCGTTTTGCGGTATATCAAAGCTCCCAAAAGGATAACGGCAGGCACGAAAGCACGAAGCTCGCCGAAATTAAGCTGAAATACCAGCAGTATGAGCGATACCGTCACCACCGCCCAGAAGCAGATATCCAAAGCGGCGTTCAGCATCATCTCAAATATCCTCGGTCGGCGCACCTGCGTCATCGCAAGCTTAAGCATTCCCGAGCACTGCCTTGTGAGCAGAATTCCGCCGTTTTGTTCCGTCTCACCAAAATCTTTTAACGCATCATCTATCAAGTCATTTGTTGTTTTCGTACCGCTTTTTATTGCTGTTTTGTAATGTTTTTTGAACAATAACAGCAACCAATCGCGGATAGCCTCGGTGACATCGTAAATAGCACCGAGCGCCGCACCGACAACAAACGCAAAGACCAACAACCAACCGTAGACGTTCGCACCGGAATACATTATATCACACTCCCACCTCTGCCGTCAGCCGCCGCGCCTGAAAAGCCCCACTCGCTTGGTCTGCGACTGGGGATAAATGATGCCGTTTACATTTCCCTCTATCTCCACATCTCCGCTCTCCACGTTGAGACTTGTGATCCTCAGCTCCGTTCCGTCCACGGACAGCACACCTGCCACCGTCTTGAGCACCACGCCCGACTCGTCAAAGTTCAGAACGTCCTCCACTCCGCTCACAAGCATCCTCTCGCGCCCCTCAAGCTGTATCCTATGCTTCCCTCCGCTAATATCCGCCATAGCCGTATATCCTTTCCGACGATACCGTCCTTGGATATACTTATGCAGAGCGCGCCGCCAATATTACACGCCCCCAAGACCTGCACAGCGGCATCATACAATACACCACTACTTAAGACCTTCGTAACAGTGTTACACAGCGCACCTTCAACCGAGCGATCACGCCACGATAACACAACACCGCAAAGAAAGGAAGTTTAAAAATGCACAAAGATATCGCAGCCAAAGAATGGTTTTATTCTCAAGGAATGATCGACTACCCGACCGAAGTGAATTTTAAGCATATAAATTGCTATAAAATGAAATACACAGGACAATTAGTGTTCGAGATGCACCTTGATCTCGGCATCAACGAAGCCGTCGAGATAGCGCAGATCACCGACATACATTTCAACTTCGTCTCATCGCTCAGCGATGCCGGAGACGAGGAGCTTGAATACACCAAACAGTGCCGTAAATGGAACGCCGAGGGTAGCTCCGCGCTTCCTGCAATAAGAGCGATGGACGTCGCGCAATACGCAGACCTTACCGTCGTGACAGGAGATACCATAGACTATCTTTCGCGCGGAGCTATGTTGCTCACGAAGCGTTATTTGCTCGACCGCGACTCCGAGCTTATCATGCTCCTCGGCGGACACGATATCACAAAGCAGATGCAGACCGGCATCGCGGATCGGACGCCGCTTTCCGAAAGATACGAGATCTTAAAAGAGATCTGGCGCGACGACCTGTTTTACGTATCAAAGGATGTGGGTAAGAGCATCCGCGCAGTCTGTCTCGATAACAGTCAAGGGCGCTTTCTCCCCTGCCAACCGAGCAAGCTCGATGGGGATATCCTGCGTGCGCGCAAGGAAAACAAAAAGCTCTTGCTCTTTATGCACGAGCCTATCGCAACACGTAGCGGATCCTCTCCCGTACAAGCGATGATAACGATGCCGGGCACCGACGCTTATTACGACTTCAACAGCGAAGAGGTCATCGGTAATAAAAAGGACACTGACCAAGCCACAGAGCAGACCTACCGCCTGATCACCGAAAACGCCGACGTGATAAGCGGCGTATTCTGCGGACATCTCCACAGCCCGTTCTATACTGATATTTCGGCAACCTACACGGACGGTGGCGGAGTGCATAACACCACTATTCCGCAATTCTCAGCTCCCGGAAATCCCTATTTCGGTTGCGGTATACTCACGAGACTGATCGTAAAATGACGTTTGGAACGCAATTTTCGACACAACATAGCAAAAATCACCCTTCGACCGTCGGATATTTCCGCGATCAAGGGTGATATTTTTTTCACAAAGCGCAAATGCAAGCACAAGAACAGCTCGGCAGTCATTCGACCTCGGGCTTATTTACCCTTTGCTCAAGCACCTCGTACAGAGACGCGGCGTCGTTCTTTTTGGTAAACTCTTTAACGTCGAGCACTCTGATCTTGAGCGTACGCTGACCGAACGTTATCTCTATGACGTCATTCTCCTTGACCTCGTACGATGCCTTCGCACGCTTGCCGTTCACGGAAACGTGCTCAGCGTCGCAAGCGTCGTTCGCCACCGTCCTGCGCTTGATTATGCGCGATACCTTTAAAAATTTATCAAGTCTCATCTGCAACACCCGATCCTCCGCGCAAGCGCGAAGCTTCTATTCTCCCTTATGTCCGAAAAATCAAACGGCTGCCCCAATATCGGGACAGCCGTGATCTTGAGCTTATTCCGACATTTCCGGATAGCGAGCGCCAAACACCTCACAACGCACAGCGCCGCGAGCCGCAAAGCTCCCCACCTCCGGCTCTGCCTTAAGCGTTGAGCGCGTCCTTAAGAGCCTTACCTGCCGTGAACGCGACCTTCTTGCTTGCCGCAACGGTTATGGTCTCGCCGGTAGCGGGATTTCTTCCCTGATGCTCCGCGCTCTCCTTTACCGCAAAGGTGCCAAATCCGGCTATCTGTATCTTGTCGCCTGCCTTGAGTGCTTCAACAACAGCCTCGAGCGCCGCATTTACTGCCGCCTCAGCCTCCTTTTTCTTGATATCCGTCTTGGTGGAAACAACTGCTATAAGATCAGACTTAGTCATAGTTTTAATTTCCTTTCTTTTTTTGTGACATTATTATACCACAATTATTCTCATAAATCAAGTATTCACTCAAAAATTCTACATAATCTATCAATCGGCAGATACTTTTTTGTAGAAAATAAATAAAAATCAAGTCTCGTGAGCCTTCAGAAAAGCCTCACACCTGCGTCTAAGCGCCGTTTCGGCATCAACACCGGCACTCTCCGCCGCACAAAGCACGCCCCAAAGCGCGTCGGCAACACTCTCCTCCGAGACCTCCTTACCGCCAAACAGAGCGTTCACGCTCCGCGCATCGGCGTCCGCCCGCTCTCCGTATTTCACGGCTCTATGTATCAGCTTCTGCCCCTTCATAAGAGCCGGCAACGTCACCGGCACCGCTCGCAGGCGATCATAAAGCGTCTCCTGCCCCTTGGTCTCGGATTTGATCTTTTCCCAATTGCTCAGCACACGCTCGGTGGTGGATGCCTCGACGTCTCCGAAAACGTGCGGATGACGTTCTACCATCTTTCTGCAAACACCGTTGACCGCGTCGGCATAGGTAAAGCTCCCCTCCTCTTCTCCGAGAACGCTGTGAAAGCACACCTGCAGAAGCACGTCTCCAAGCTCTTCGCACAGCATCTCACCGCTCCCGACCTCTATCGCCTCGACCGCTTCATATGCCTCTTCAAGCAGATCTGCGACCAGCGAGCGGTGATCCTGCTCCCTGTCCCAAGGGCAACCCTGCTCGCTTCTCAATATCCGTATCAAGAGCAACAGCTCCTCGGTGGTAAAATTCCGCTTTGTCCGAAACTCTTCTATCTCTTTTTCGTAGTTCATTTTCATATGCCCACCCCCTCGCAAACGCGAGCGTTTCCTTTCTCGATCTCTTATTTTTTCGCTTCGGCTTTTATTACCCAAGCTCCTTCTTACGGCAAAAGCCGATTGCTAAATTATAACAACTGCGTTTTATTTCTTTTATTTTGCAGCAATTTTATTCTTGTAAACTCATTGTGAAACATTTTTTGTCCAAAAGCGTTATTTGATCAATCCGAGCCTTCGGAGCGGTGCAAACAGCTTTTCGCCGCCGGGTATAAGATCTGCATCCTCGTTTTTTATCGCACCGAACGCAAGCAGAGCCACGGCATAGACCGCCGCCGCCGTACCGATCGCCGCTATCACGCTTGCTCCCGAGCCGTATACCAAGCTCAGCGCTCGGTACACGAGCGAAGCGCACGCCGCGCAGAGGGCAGACGCCAAGAACGGTACGCCGTATATCTTCACGACCGGGATATCAAGCTCCGTATGCCTTGATATAAAGCAAAAATTCATAACGGCGACCGTAAAATAGAACGCAAAGGTGCTTATCGGAGCGGCATACATCCCAAGATATCCGTCTCCAAGCTCCAGCGTCGTCAGGAAATACGCCCCAAGCGCCTTGACCGCGGCTCCGCATCCCATCGATACCAGCGTATAACGTTGCAGACCGTAAGCCTGTAGCACGCCGTTCGATACCGCCATAACGCCTATCAGAAATACGGACGGCGCAAGCACGGTAAGCAACGGAGCGGCAGACGACACGCTTGCCGAGCCTGTGAATATCAGCTTCAGTATCGGCTCGCTGAGCGCCGCAAGTCCAAGTGAACAGGGAAGCGATATGAAAGCGGCGAGACGGAAGGCGTTCAGCGCCGCCCCATTTGCCCGCATAGCGTCCCCCTTGGCTCGCGAAGCGGCTATCAAAGGGACTGTGGCGTTGACTATCGGATATATCAGCGCCGGCGGAAGATTGAAGAGAGTGACGCAATACGCGGTGTAATTCCCGTAGGACGCGACCGCGGCGGCTTCGCTCATTCCGGTAGCGGCGAGACGCCTTATTATCACGAGCGTATCCAGCATAGATGACGTTCCGAGAAGCGACGACGAGAGCATTATCGGCACGGCTATGCGCATCATATCCGCAAACAGCCGTCCTCCTCCCACTCGCGCGACCGAGGTTGCATCATCACCAACATTACAGCTCTCGCAAAATCGCCTATCTCTGCCGAAAGCCTTGAAAATAATAAGTAAGAGAGCACCCGCGGCTACCCCAAGCGTCACTCCGACCGTCGAGCTTGCGGCGACCTCGTATATCGGGCGTCCCAGACTTATCGCATAGGAGCCTAAAAGCAGACCGATGCTCAACTTTCCGACAGCCTCGAGCACCTCGGAGAGAGCCGTCGGCAGCATATCGGAATGTCCCTGAAAATACCCTCGCAAAGCGCTGGATATACAGATAAAAAAGAACGCCGGCGCTATCGCAAGTATACACATATACGAGAGGTCGGCTGAAATGAACGCCGCAAGCCTGCGGCAAAAAAAGAGCATCATAAACGTCCCGAGCGCCCCCACGGCGGCAAAAAACGTGACCGTTATCCGCAGGAGCGACCGCTTATCTTCCCGAAGCCCTCGGGCGTTACATCCCGCTACAGTCAGCGACATAGCCACAGGCAGACCGGCAGTCGAAAACATATAGAGCCATGAATATATCTGGTATGCAGTACCGAAGTACCCCATTCCCTCGTCACCGAGCATATTCGTGAGCGGTATCTTGTAAAATACGCCTATCACCTTGACGAGCAGATTTGCGGCGGTGAGCATCAAAACGCCCGAGAAAAAGTGACGCTTGTGACCGTTTTTTCCCATAAACAGCAAAGTCCCCTCCGAGAACATCAGATAGACTTATTATATGTCGGAAAAAACAAATTATTATAGACCGCACGTCTGCTCGGATAAATATTGTTGAATAGGTCAATAATTGCTCAACTTTATATAAATTCCCTGTAAAGACCGTGCTGTGGGATAAACTCCGACGGTATCACATCTATACCATTGACCAATGACAGCAATCTTTGTGCCTTATCCGAATATACCGAGCCGTCCGGGATCTCCCCGAGTATGCTCTCAAGGTACGGCTTCAGCATACAAGGCTCATACCCCATAAGAGAATCGATGGTGACGTCCGCTCTCCCAAGAAACGGGAGGATATTGACGTCCTCGTTTCGCGTAACGGATTCCCAGAGCTGAAAAGTAAACTCCGGAGACGCTCCGCGGAAACGCGAATCTCTCACGAGCCTGCGCATAAGTCGCACCGTTCGCGCATCCACCGTCTCCCCATCAACGGATATCGGAGAGGCGACGTTAATTATCAGGCTGAGGCACGGAATGCCCTCAAGCATCCGAGTAAACACGGGATATATAGCCTGTATTCCCTCAAATATCAGGATATCCGCATTCCCCTGCGCGAAGGTCTCATAACCCACGCGCCTTCCGAGCTTGAAATCAAAATGCGGCAGAGGTGCGTCCTTCCCGGCACTCAGCTTCGCGATGAAGCTCTCAAGGCACGGAACGTCCAGAGCGCGCTCCGAGTCAAAATCGACGCACCTGCCCTCCCTCTCGGCTTCAGCCTCAAGCTCCGCGCTCGGTCTGAAAAAATCGTCAAGGGAAATTATCTTTACCTTTTTGCCGCGCTCGGCAAATTCACTTATCAGCTTTCTTGATACGGTGGTCTTTCCGGAGCAGGTCGGTCCGGAGAGCGTAAGATACTTAAGCTCTTCTCTTTTGAATATCTCAAGCATCACACCGTCGAGCCGCTCTTCAAAGCTGCGGTCGCAGCTCTTTACGTATTCAAGCTTTTCAGCTTCGTTTGAAAACCGTGTTTTAGCAATGATCATACACTTACCGTTAAAGCTATCCGAGGATAGTCACAAGATCAACAATAGTATTTCCGGCAGAATTCCTCCACCGTCCGATCCCTCTCGGAAAGCGCCGCCGCGTGTCTTTCGGGATCGAGATATTCATAAGGATATTTGGGCATAGCCGAGCGTGTTATCTGCGAGCGGTCTGCCGCCACGAGCTTGGTTATCGCACCTGCGCCGGCGGCAAATATGGTATGCACCTCCTCCATCATAAACACGTTGTACAGTCCCTCCGCGCCCGGAAGCGCGTAACCGACGTTCTCAAAATTTCCGACCGTATTCTTCTGGCGGTAGATATAGTAAGGGATATACCCGGCAAGCCCTGCGCTCACCTGCGAATAATCCACGCTCTTCCCCGTCTCCCCGCCGGTCCTTGAATATATCTCCGTTCCGTTCCTCAGAAAATCCGACGCCTTCTTGACGCAGAAGGTATGGAAGGTGATATTGTCCGGACGAAGCTTTATGACCTGATCCACCGAGCGCGAAAAGCTCGAAAAGCTCTCACCGGGAAGCCCTGCGATAAGGTCGGTATTTATATATTTTATACCGCTCTCCCTCGCAATATTATATGCGCGAAGGAAATCCTCGACAGTATGCTTTCTTCCGATGCCCTCAAGCACGGAATCGTTCAGCGTCTGCGGATTTACGCTTATGCGGTCAACACCGTTAGCGTAAGCAACGCTCAGCTTTTCAGAGGTGATGGTGTCAGGTCTGCCGGCTTCGAGCGTGAACTCCCGCAGTTTCTTTCCGCCAAGCTCCCGAGCTATGTGACCGAGCAGTCTTTCCAGCTGTTTGGCAGAAAGGATGGAGGGAGTACCTCCGCCTATGTATACCGTAACGACGTTGAACGAATACTCGCGGATATGCTTAAAAACACGGCTGATATCCCGACACAGCGTATCAAGGTATTCGTCTATCATAGACAGCAGTCTTTTCGTGGAATATGAGACAAAGGAGCAATACGCGCATCTCGACGGGCAGAACGGGATGGAGACGTACAGCGAACAGCTCCTTTCCGGAAGCGAGCTTATTATGCGCTCTTCGTTTACGGCGATATCACAGAGAAGGGCGGCTTTTTTTGGATTTACGAGATACTCCTTGCAGAGCGTATCCTTGACCGTAAGAAGCTCGCCCCCCGATGTCATCAGCTCCGCCGCCATCTTCGCAGGACGCACCCCCGTAAGTATCCCCCAAGGCGGAGTACATCCAAAAAGCGCCTTTCCCGCTTTGAATATGGCGATACCGCAAGCAAGCTTGCGACTGCGCTCGGTGCTCCTATCCGTACTCAAGGCTTCAAAGCATTCTCCGCTCTCGCTCCTTCCTCCGCTTACGAAGGTCGCGTGAGCGTATATGCCGTCCGACTCCTTGCGCACCGTAAGCCTCAAAACATCGGTCGCATCCGTCAGCTCCTCGTCCTCGGAAAATTTCGCGCCCGGAAAAAAGATCATACACAGCGTCTGAACGTAGTACCGATTTATTTCTCCGTCTATAAAAAGCTTCATCTCATTACGATCCTTTTCTTTTTTATCTTTCCGCTTTTCTGAAAGCCTTAAATGCCATACTTACTGCGCAAGATCCTTCTCCGAGTCCAGAACTATCGTCACAGGACCGTCAAGGGAGGCGGATATATCCATATCGGCTCCGAACACGCCCGTCTCAACGTGAAGCCCCGCAAGTCCGAGCCTGTCCGCAAACCTCAGATACAGCTCCTCGGCTCGGGAAGGTCGCTCGGCTGAGATAAAATCGGGGCGGTTTCCGTGTCGGCAGGATGCGCAAAGAGTGAAATTCGATATCACGAGCACACCCCCGGCGATATCCGAGACCGAAAGATCCAGCTTTCCGTTCTCATTCTCGAATATCCTCATCCGCGCAAGCTTCAACGCCATACGGTCGCATATATCCTCCGTATCCCCGGAGCGCACCCCGAGCAATACCGCAAGCCCTTTTCCGATACGCCCAACGGTCTCGCCACCGACCGAGACCGAAGCGGAGCTTACCCTCTGTATCACAGCCGTCATACGACGTCATCCTCCCCCGTCTGCCGCTCTCTTACGCGCTTTAACTGCTTTTTGAGCGCCTTATATCTCGGCGCACCCTCAAGATTGACCTTTCCGCTGACCTGACAAATACGTATCCGATACAGCTCCGTACCGCTGATCGCCCCATCCGGAACGTTCTGCATCGATATCAGCCCCACATCCGCAAAGACGAGAAGGCATATACGTATCTTGCTCATACGCAAGGGCGGAAGCTGTTCCGGATACATACTTTGGATGCATCTCGATATCCTGTGAAGCCCAAAGACGTCACCTTCCGCGGCAAGCTTTTTTATCGCGGTGTATACCATAGCAAACTCGTCTCTGTTCGGAAGCAAGCGGTCGTGCTCATAAAATCTTTCACCGCCATCGACCACGGATGCGTACAGCTCCATCTCCTTGCGGTACAGGCACAGCTCAGCCTCGCACAGCCTGATATCCTTCAGAAGGAGCTGTAGAGAGCGCACGTTCTGAAATTCGTTTATATCCGTCTGAAACACCAGATCCACCGTGTCCCCGACGGTAAAGTCCGTTTCCGCGGGAGAAACTCCGAAAAGAAGCGCTGTCCTTCCCTCTCCCTCGGAACGCAGTGTGAGCTTTGTATGCTTGCCTCCGTTTCCGATAGGCGTTATCGCGGAGATCTGAGCGTTTCTCTGTAGGAGCAACGGATACGGATTGTCCACTCCGCACGGCTCGAGAAGAGAGAGCTGTTCAGCCATATCGAGCGTAAGCTCCTCGTCCGAGACCTCGCGGTCTATCTCAAGTATCGGCTCCGCGGACTCGGCATCCATACGCTCTCTTGCGTAGTCGTTTATCGCGCGGCGGAAGGCGTCTATCTCGTCGGCGGCAACGCTAAATCCGGCAGCCATCTCGTGTCCGCCGTAGCGTATGAGACTATCCGAGCAAGCGGACAGAGCCTCCGTCAGATCCAGCCCCTTGACGCTCCTTCCGGAGCCTTTGCCGACGCCGTCCTCTATCGAGATGAGCAAGGTCGGCATATTGTATCTTTCCGTGAGACGCGAGGCAACGATACCTATCACCCCGTGATGCCAATCCTCCTTTGCAAGCACAAGGACGGGATCGTTTTTAAAATCGTGCGTCCCCTCCGCAAGCTCTATAGCCTCAAGCGCTATGCGGTTTTCCTCAGCCTGTCTCTGCGTGTTGAGCGCGCAAAGCTCCTTGGCGAGCGCGGCGGCTTCGGACTTATCTTTGGAAAGAAACAGCCTGACGCCCTGCATAGCGTCGCCGAGCCTTCCGGCGGCGTTTATCTTCGGAGCTATGGTAAAGCTGATATACGATGCGGTCACGCGTCTCTTTTTCGGATATCTTTGATTTTTCTGCTCCGACGTCTGCTCCATAAGAGCCGCAAGTCCGAGCCGCGGAGATCTCTCCGCATTTGAAAGCCCGATGGCACATATCAGCCTGTTTTCATCCCTTAGCGGCATAACGTCCGCTATCGTACCGATAGCCACAAGGTCGCAGTGATCTCGGCAGATATTGTACAGATATTTTCCCCTGTCCTGCTCCCCTGCAAGCTCGAGCCGTCTTTTTTCGATGGCGCACAAAAGCTTGAACACCACGCCGACGCCGGCAAGCTCCGCATAGGGATAGGTGCTGTCGTGCCTGTGCGGATTTATCACCGCCACCGCCTGCGGAAGCTCGTCCTGACACTGATGGTGATCCGTCACGATCAGCTCCATTCCAAGCTCTGACATCATCTTCGCCTCGGCTATGGCGGTGATGCCGGTATCCACGGTGATAACGAGCGACGTGCCGCCCCGAGCAAGCCTTGTAAGAGCCTCGGAGTTGACGCCGTAGCCCTCGGTGGCGCGATTGGGTATGTAACAGTCGACCGTCGCACCGATGGAGGTAAGATACAGATACAGGGCGCTGACGGAGGTTACGCCGTCGACATCGTAATCACCGTAAACGGTAATATGCTCGCCGTCGGAAACGGCTCGCAGTATACGCTTCACCGCAACGTCCATATCGTTCAGTAAGAACGGATCGTGGAAGAGAGTAGTCTCCTTTTCGAGAAATTCTCGCGCCTCATTTGCGGAGATATATCCTCGCCGTACGAGTATATCCGCAAGGACGCCGCATATCTTAAGCTCCGAGGATATCTCCGCGCTTTTTGCCGAAAGCTCCGGGGATATCTCTTTCATTATCCATTTTTTTGATCTGGGCATAGTTATATCAAGATCCTTTTGTATGTTCAATTTTACGGTAGGTGAGTGATAGATCCCGCTCAGCAGGGCGGTGTTTCATCGATATCGCGGAGCACCCTTGTGATATTCGGGCGAAATGATGCACCTCTCCGAGCTGAAAACACCTTCGCGAAAACGAACGGAGAGACAAATCCTACGGTAGCCCCAACCACCGAGACGACCTCACCAAGGAAGGACAGCGCACAGTACAGAACGAGTGCTGACAGCACCGGCGCCAAAAAAACGAGCGCCGCATACGCAAGCACGCTTCCCGACCGCGCCTCGACCTCCACGGTGTCGCCGACACAGGCGCCCACCGTGTTGTTTGCGACCGTGACCGACCGTCGCGCACCGCCGCAAACGCCCCTTCCCGAGCAGGTCTCGCATGCGCTCTGCCGAAACAGTGCCACCTCAGCCGTACCGTCTGCCTTCACGGCTGTAACCAATGCCTTCTGCGTCATCATCCTGACCGTCACCCCCGACCGAGCGAGGGCTTCCTTTTCTTAAGCCTTGAGATATCCGCCGAGAGGATATCCGCGTATCATAAGCACTCATCGGGCGGCGCATACCTTTCTATGATACGCGACGCCTGCTCTATACCGTCAACAGCGGCGCTCGTTATACCTCCGGCATATCCGGCGCCCTCTCCGCAGGGATACAGGTTTGGATGAGCGGCGGATACACCCAAATCATTTCTTGATATCCTGTACGGTGCGCTCGTCCTCGTCTCCGCGCCGGTGAGCCAAGCGTCGGGGACGGAAAAGCCCCTGACCTCACTGTTAAAGCGGCGTATACCGAGACGTAACATATCCGTCACGTCATCCGGGAACAGCTCTCCGAGGTCTGCGAGCCGCACCCTCTCTCCGCTTTCCATATAGCTCGGTCTGATCCTGTCGGGACAGCTTCCGGACTTGCCGGAAAGCAGATCTCCCACAGTCTGTATCGGTGCGGAATAGTCCGAGCCGCCAAGCTCGAACGCCTTGTGCTCTATCATTCTCTGAAAAGCCACAGTACCGCCAAACTGACGGCAGTCCTCGGGTGTCACGGATACGGCGATGGCGGAATTGGAATTTTTTCCGTCCCTTGCGCGACGGCTCATACCGTTGACCGCCACGCCGCCCTCTTCGCTCGCCGCGGCGACCACCTCGCCCCCGGGGCACATACAGAACGTGTATACCGCCCTGCCGTCTTTACGGTAGGAGCAGGCGTATTCGGCGCTTCCGAGCTTCTTCGCAAGCTCCGCCGAGCCGTACATCGCGGCGTCGATATCGCTCCTCAGGTGCTCTATCCTCAGCCCGACGCTGAAAGGCTTTTCGACCACGTCGCATCCGCGCCCGATAAGCATCGAATAAACGTCTCTGGCACTGTGACCTGTCGCAAGTATCAGGCATCCGCACGGAATATCCCCGTCGGGCGTGCGGATCGCGACCAGTCGTCCAAGGGCGTCACATACATATCCGACCATCCTCGTGCGAAATCTGATCTCCCCACCGAGCGACCTTATGCGGTCACGCATATTTGAGACGACCGTGCGAAGGACATCGGTACCGACGTGAGGTCTTGCGGACGTGAGCACCTCGCGGGGCGCTCCAAGCTCGTGAAAACGACGCAGTACGTAACGGCATCGCGGATCGTTTATCCTCGTCACCAGCTTGCCGTCGGAAAACGTTCCGGCGCCGCCCGCTCCAAACTGTATATTGCTCTCGGTATCAAGCTTCCCTTCGCTGTAAAACCGCTCTACCCTCTTCACTCTTTCGTCGGTATCGTCGCCTCTTTCGATAACTATCGGACGGTACCCTCTCTCCGCAAGCAGAAGAGCCGCAAACATTCCGGCAGGACCGAAACCGCACACGGCAGGTCTCGCACTCAGCTTCCCGTCGCCGCATATCGGGCTTACCGTACTGTTGGCAAGCACCGATATTCCCGACCTTTGCAGAACATCCGCGCCCGGGAGCGTGTCCACGGTAGACGTGACCGACCAGACTACCGTGATATTGTCGCGATGACGGGCATCTATCGACTTTTTATATATCTCAAAGCACCCGGCGTCCCCAAAGCCGCCGATGCCGCATAGCTTTCTTTGCGCCTCACGGATCGCGCGTTCCTCGCCCTCTCCGATCGGCAGACGTATGTCCTTTATGAGTATGTCAGGCATAAGCTGCTCCTTTCTGTTCACGCCGTCAAAAGCGGAAAATCCGCCGCAGTCGGCAATTGCCGGCTACGGCGGAGCAATGCTTTCGGTTTTAGAATGACACGGTCGCACCGTTACGGTTTAGGCAGTATGTTAAACGAGATCCGAAAATAATTTGCAAAATGCAGATCATATCGTAGAGCAGGGCTTGCTCCCACTTATGGGAGCAAGCCCCCGCCCTACAGGTAACCATCTATCTCGGATGCATTCCCGTTTCAAATACCGTCTCCGAGCATAAGCTTACGGCGCGGTCACATCGGCACGGACATAAGCCATATAAGTACAGCCGTAGCCGCGGCAAGCAATCCGCAGATCATCTCGGAAAGCGGTGTCGGGCGGATGTTATAGCTCTTTCTGGACATAGTGTGAAGCGTTTGCTCCGTTTTGCGCACGCCTTCGCTTTCGTCCCTGTTCTCGATCTTGTTTCCGTTATCCATGACCGCTGTCCTCCCGTCCGGTATAGCTTATATATCAGAGCCTCCGGACGCTTGGCAAGGGTGCTTACTTCTTATCCGTTTCGCTCTTTCTATGCGTTCCGCTCTTGGTCTCGTTCGCCTTGTCCGTGTCGCTCTTATTCCCGGCGGCATCCTTCTCCTTAGGTCTGCAAGACCACACGGTAGTCATCTTGCCCCCGTCATCGGCGCTTTCATCGCGCACGGCAGGTGCCTCGTCAAGGCACGCTATCTGCCGCTTTTCCGTCGCTTTTTGGTGCTTTGCCGGGAAATACGAAAACAGCACAGCCTCAAGCTCGCGATCGTTCACATCAAACATTATGTCCCCGTTCCTTGCCAAGGACACCGCTCCGTTCTCTTCACTTACGATTATGACCGTACTGTCACTGCTGACGCTGACGGCTCTTCCGGCGTTGTGCCTCGCGCCGTACGCCTTCACGGGAATATACTCCGAATTGACGACGACGTAGCACGCCGCGGCGTGTATCCTTCCGTCACGGATGATGACCGCCCCATCGTGAAGCGGCCCCGCCGATGCGAATATGTTCTTGATAAGCTCGGTCGATATCAGCGCGTCAAGCTTCACGCCATCCTTCGCAATGTCGTCGATACCGGCATTGCGCTCAAGCACTATTATCGCACCGGTGCGCGTATCGGAAAGGTCGTGCACCGCTTTCTTCACCTTTATGGCGTTGTACTCCGAGTACACCTGAGACTTGTCACCGGCAAGCTTTTTCAGAAAAGACAGCACCGCGTCTCCGGATTTCTCAAGAGCCGCGCGAAGCTCCGGCTGAAAGACGATGGCAAGCACGACCACGCCGCACGACATTATCGCCTCCGTCGCATACGAAACGCCGCTGAGAGGCGTGACACGCGCTATCACGGAAAGCACGAGAAAGCCCAAAACTCCTATCAGTATCGGAAATGCTCGCCTGCGGCGTATAAAGCGGTAGATCAAAAAGAACACGCCTGCGAGCAGGAGCAGATCTATAGCATCGATATAGCTGAAATCGGCTATACGCTCCCGAAAAAGCTTAATAAACTCATTCATAATATGTGTTATATGGCAATATATGCCGTCGATAGATACGTTTTTGTGAATGTATTATCATACCTGCGTAACCTGCGCATACCTGCGCCAGTACCGATCGGGCGGACGGTAACGGCTCCCGAAAAATCTCGAGCCGATAAACGGATGAACACATGGAATAAAATTTCCATTCCCGGGCAGGATATGCATAAAATCCCGGTCAAACGGAGAAAAACCGATCGCGCGGATGATAAAATAAATTACTTTTTCTTATCTTATCATATACTGCCTCAAAAATTGTGATCAAAATATTGCTCTTCGGTAAACTTTTTTAAAATCCGCTCAAAATCGCCCCAATATGTGCTATAATAGGCACGGCGGTACCGGCGCAACACAAAACGGCGAGCGACAGAGCACGTCCGAAAGATGTGCCGACCGCACGGGAAAGGAAGCTTTTTATGGGAATAGCACAAAAGCTCGGCGGCGCTATAAAAAAAGCGGCTTCGCTCGGAAGAGGACGGGGCATCACCTCCGCCGTGATACTCGCGGCAGGCTGCGGCTCCAGAATGAACAGTGACAGGACCAAGCAATGGATAGAGCTTGGCGGACTTCCTATCGTGATCAGAACGCTCCTTACGTTTCAGGAAAGCGCTGCGATAGACGAGATAGTTCTGTGCGCCAAGCAGGACGAGATAAGGCTATATGACGATCTTGTGACAAGATACGGTCTTACCAAGCTCCGAAAGGTAGTAGCAGGAGGGGAGACGCGTCAGCAGTCAGCCCTGATCGGCTTTAAGGAGATATCGGACGAGGCGGAGCTAGTCGCCATCCACGACGCGGCAAGATGTCTCGTTACGCAGGAGATGATATCGAACGTGGTCAGCGCGGCAAAAAAGCACGGCGCCGCCTGCGCGGTCAGAAGAGCTACCGACACAGTAAAGCAGACCGATGCGCGCGGCTTTATCACATCCACCCTTCCAAGGGATACGGTGTGGTTTGCACAGACGCCGCAGGTTTTTTCCGTCAACGCTTACAGAGCCTCGGCTTATACAGCCATAAAAGAGGGCTTTTGCGTAACGGACGACTGCTCACTGCTCGAGCACTGTAATTTCAAGATAGCCGCCGTGGACTGCGGCTCGGAGAATATAAAAATAACCGACCGCACGGATCTTATCACCGCCGAAGCTATACTTGAATCAAGACGCGGCGCAGATATCCAATAAATGACATTTGTGTGTTTTACGCGATTATTTGCAACAATATCAGTCGTAAATCCGCAACTTTTTGCGGAATTTTAACTAATAAGGACGAAACAAAATGGAACTGTCAGACATAAGGATCGGTCACGGATATGACGTCCACAAGCTCGTGAGCGGCAGAAGGCTCGTGCTCTGCGGCGTGGATATACCGTACACGCTCGGACTTTTAGGTCATTCGGACGCAGACGTCGCACTGCACGCGATATGCGACGCCATCCTCGGCGCACTTGCTCTCGGAGATATAGGAAAGCATTTCCCGGACACGTCGCAGGAGTACGAGGGCGTAAGCAGCCTGTTACTGCTCAAGCGCACAGCGGAGCTTGTCCGCGAGCGTGGCTACCGCATCGGAAATATTGACGTAACGGTAGTCGCCCAGCGTCCGAAGCTCGCGCCGTATATAGATGAGATGCGCAAGCGAACGGCGGACGCGATAGGCGTGGAAGCGGACAGAGTGAGCGTCAAGGCGACCACGGAGGAAGGGCTTGGATTCACCGGAAGCGGCGAGGGGATATCAGCCACCGCCGTAGCGCTTTTGTACAAGCCCTGATCCGCCGACGCGAAATACCGCCGCATACATCTATGATATAAAGCGGAAGCACGGCGCCCTCGATACCAACACGACCGTCATATCACACTTCCCTGCGCCGATGCCGCTCCGCGCTGTATTCGATACTCTTACATAATATGGAATACCGCCCCGCGCCGTCACAGCCACGGCAAGCGAGGTACAAGCTCTCCCCTGCCGATATCGGGCGTTTTAGATCAAAAAACACGGCGTCATCCCCGTTTTTGCATTTAAAAGCAGTTCAAAACTTGTTTTCAAAATGAAAGGACATAACAGACATATGAAAAAGATCATAACAGTCGCACCGTCGTTGCTCGCGGCGGATTTCAGCGATCTTGGGGGCGAGGTCAAAAAGGTCGAGACGGCAGGTGCGGGGTGGCTCCATCTTGACGTGATGGACGGCGCATTCGTGCCGAATATCTCGTTCGGTCCCTGCGTCATATCGTCACTGCGACCGATAAGCAAGGCTTTCTTTGACGTCCACTTGATGATAAACGAGCCGATAAGGTATCTCGAGGATTACAAAAAAGCCGGCGCTGACGGTATCACCGTCCACGCGGAGGCTTGCTCGGATATCAAAGAAACGCTCGAAAGGATACGCGCGATGGGACTTTGCGCCGGACTTTCGGTCAAGCCGAAAACGCCGATAAGCGAGATCGAGCGTTACCTCCCATTGTGCGATACCGTGCTTATAATGACGGTCGAGCCGGGCTTCGGAGGGCAAAAGCTCATTCCCGAGACGGTCGGCAAGATCGCACAGGCACGCTCGGCACTCACACGGCTCGGTATCAAAGCAAGGCTTGAAGCGGACGGCGGTATCACATCGGAAAACGTATCCGCACTGATAGAAAACGGCTTGGACGTAGCGGTAGCCGGCAGTGCGGTATTCAGAGCAGCCGATACGGCAGAAGCGGTGCGCCGCATCTCCGGCGAGACGGTATAAACAAAAACGGCGTGATCAGACGCAAAGCACGCGCACAGACTCCGGATAGGAACTGTGCGCGTGCTTTTTGTCATATTATAGGGATACGCTCCCACGTCAGGTGCGTATCGCGGCGATGGCGGCATCCGTACCGTTCAGCGTGTCACGGTATTTTTTGAGCTTTTCCTTCTCAGTCTCAACGACGCTTGCCGGAGCCTTTGAGATAAATCCCTCGTTGGAAAGCTTGCCCTCGAGCCTTGCTATCTCCTTTTCAAGCTTCAGCTTTTCGCCCTTGAGCCTTTCAAGCTCCTTGTCAAGGTCTATCATCTCGGCAAGTGGGATATAGAGCGTCGCATTCTCCGTAACTATCTGAACAGCCTTGTCAGACGAATAGCTGTCCACAAGCTCGACCTCGGACGCCGAAGCAAGCCTCATAAGCGCAGACGCGGCACCCGCATCGAATATATCCGCGTTTGCGGTAACGATATAAAGATGCGCCTTTTTGGACGGCGGAACGTTCATCTCCGCGCGGCGGTTACGAACTGCGCGTATAGCCGCTATGACAAGCTCCATAGCCGCCTCGTCCTCGGGGTGATCGTTCTCGGGCACATACGTCGGCCAGCTGCTTATCACGATGCTCTCGCCCTCGTGAGGAAGCGACTGCCATATCTCCTCCGTTATGAAGGGCATAAACGGATGCAGGAGCTTCATAGTCTCACCGAAAACGTAAGCTATGACACGCGCCGCAGTCCTGTCGCCCTCTCCGAGACGCTGTTTTACCAGCTCAATATACCAATCGCAGAAAATATCCCAAACGAAATCGTAAAGCTTGGACAGAGCGATACCAAGCTCGAACTTATCGAGGTTTTCGGTGACCTCCTTCACAAGGCGGTTAAAGCAGGATATTATCCACTTGTCCTCGCGACACAGCTCAGCCTCATCGGGAAGCCCGAAGGGAGTGTCGTCGCTTATCTTCATAAGCACGAAGCGCGCCGCGTTCCATATCTTGTTGTTGAAGTTACGGGCGGCGTCTATCTTTTCGTCCGAGAAGCGCATATCGTTTCCGGGAGAGTTTCCGGTCGCGAGCGCAAAGCGGAGAGCGTCCGCTCCGTATTTTTCTATTATCTCGAGAGGATCGATACCGTTCCCGAGGGATTTCGACATCTTTCTGCCCTGCGCATCACGCACAAGACCGTGTATGAATATCGTGGAGAACGGCTCCTCGCCCATATGCTCCAAGCCCGAGAAGATCATTCTCGCCACCCAGAAGAATATGATATCGTATCCGGTCACGAGCACGCTCGTCGGATAATAATACCCGAGATCCTCGGTCTTTTCCGGCCAACCGAGAGTCGAAAACGGCCAAAGCGCGGAGGAAAACCACGTATCGAGCACGTCCTCGTCCTGACGCACGGGCTTTCCGCATTTGGGGCAAACGGTCAGATCCTCCTTGGATACCGTCATCTCGCCGCAAGCGTCGCAATAGAACGCAGGTATCCGATGCCCCCACCAGAGCTGACGGGAGATGCACCAATCAAGGACATTCTCCATCCAATTCGTATACGTTTTCGTGAAACGCTCAGGCTCAAATCTGACCTTCCCTTCGGTCACGACCTTGAGCGCCGGCTCGGCAAGCGGCTTCATCCTTACAAACCACTGATTTGAGACCATCGGCTCAACGGTGGTCTTACAGCGATAGCACGTGCCGACGTTATGGCTGTGATCCTCGACCTTGACAAGATAGCCGCCGGCATCGAGATCGGCAACTATCGCCTTACGCGCCTCGTATCTGTCCATACCTAAATATTTTCCGGGGAAGCTCACGGTAGCGTCGTCGGCAAGCACGCGGACAGTCTCAAGCCCGTGACGCTTGCCCACCTCAAAGTCGTTGGGATCGTGCGCAGGGGTGATCTTAACGCATCCCGTACCAAACTCCATCTCGACGTACTCATCCGCGATTATCGGTATCTCCTTGTTCACGAGCGGCAATATGAGCGTCTTTCCCACAAGTGACGCATAACGCCCGTCATTGGGATTTACCGCAACGGCGGTATCTCCGAGCATCGTCTCCGGACGGGTGGTGGCGACGGTAAGATATTCGTCAGTCCCCTTGATAGGATAGCGGATGTGCCAGAAATGTCCCGCTTGCTCGGTGTACTCCACCTCGGCGTCGGAAAGCGCGGTTATACAGTGAGGACACCAATTTATGATGCGGTAACCGCGGTAGATAAGCCCCTTGTCGTAAAGATTGACGAATACCTCGCGCACGGCTCGCGAACAGCCCTCATCCATGGTAAAGCGCTCGCGAGACCAGTCGCAGGACGCTCCGAGCTTTTTAAGCTGACTTATTATACGACTGCCAAATCTGTTCTTCCAATCCCAAACACGGTCAAGAAATTTTTCACGTCCCAGATCGTAGCGAGTAATGCCCTCGTTCACACGCAGATTTTCCTCGACCTTGATCTGCGTTGCAATGCCGGCATGATCCGTACCGGGTATCCAAAGCGCGGAATAGCCCTGCATACGCTTGTAACGGATAAGGATATCCTGAAGCGTCTCGTCAAGGGCGTGTCCCATATGGAGCTGCCCCGTAACGTTCGGAGGCGGAATAACTATTGTAAACGGCTTTTTGCCCTCCGCCTTGTCTTTTTCTCTGTCAGGTGTAAAATAACCCTTTTCGCACCACAGAGCATACAGCTTATCCTCTATCTGCGAAGGATCATACGTTTTCGCGAGTTCTCTTTTCATTTGTATGACCATACCTTTCTAAATCACAGCAATTTTGTAACGGTTTCGGCTTTGCTAAGGCACAAACCCCCTCTGAAAGATTTATCTTTCAGACTTTTTCCTTTCAGAATCTTTTATGACATTCCCGGCACCGTGCCCCGACAGCACGGCAAAAAATATCGCCCCGTCAAAAAACGGGACGAAAGACGGAGCCAAGCTCCGCAAAACGCGGTACCACCCGAATTCGCCGCTCAAGAGGGTAGGAGCATCATCACACCCCGACCGCACAAAAAGCAACGGCGCACTCAAAATACCGATAACGAGGCATCAGATCGGCTCTTCTCCCGAAGAGCAGCTGATACGGCGACCTTCGACCGCATTTCCGCACGGCGCTTCCAGCCGTAAAAACGGCGCCGATTCTCTGTGGCGAAAACACACGGCTTACTCCTCCGCGTCATAGCCATTGGATATATAATTGAACATTAGCTACATAAACGAAACACAGACCGATACACTGTGCTAATTATTCTACCACAACACCGCCCCGTTGTCAAGCGTTTTAAAAAAAATTTAAAAAACGTAAAAAACGGCGCATCGACATCCCCCATAGGTGGGAACTTAAGCGCTAAGATGTAAATCTTTAATTAAAATCTGAACGTTTGTTCGGCAATCCCTCAGTCGCCTTTGGCGACAGCTCCCTTTACACAAGGGAGCCTACGATGCTTTGTCAGCGCCAC
>CAZMWM010000024.1:0-21402 GCA_964570105.1 uncultured Lachnospiraceae bacterium
TTTCGTTTGGGCAAACAAGAGCGACCGTAAGAGCGTACAACTCTTACGGTCGTTCCCGTTATTTTGCTATAGACGACACCTGATCCATCAGCTTATTCACGGTACGCATTGCCTTTTTTGCATTCTTTCTTATCTTGCAACGCTTATCCGTCATAATTCCGCAAACAAATCCGGCTACGCCGCCGAGCATCATTCCGGTCAGTATCTCCGCCGGATGCATTTGTCCTTTTGCCGACATAAAAACGTTATGCCCTTCCCGCTGTCTGTATCTTGAAGTGTAACAGCATCTTGTTTTCTCGTCCGTTGCATTACCGAATGATCTCTATCGCTTCCGTCTGTTCCCATCGGTAAAACATCACACTTTATGATGTTATCCTCTGTAAGCCGCATCCCGTTCGTAATAAAGCAAGTCGCGCACGATGACGTGCATAAACGCCATTCCCCAAGCTGACAGACACATTAAGTCTGCGCACAGTCTTTCATTTATCCGAAACTCGGAGAGGATTGCCCGGTCGTGCGGACGCAGGAGCGTATCCACTCTTAACGTCCGAAGTTATTATGACCGCTACCGCGAGCATTATAACAGGAATTTTTTTACTTTTTGATGCAACCCGTTCGATCTCTTCATTCCGGCATCACAAAATGCTTCGGCACGCCGTTTTCGTATCTTGGAAACACCTCGCCCTGTATCAGCGGTAAGAGGTACTTGATACCTTCAGCCGTTATACCATTGCCTCGCTCGTTTATGTATTCCCTCGGCACCGCTCTCACGCGATTGGCTATATCACACACCTTGCGCGTTTCGTATTCCACCGCATAGGGTGTATCGGAAACACGTCGATATGACATCATAACGCCACGCTCTCCGCTTGCGGCTACCTCGACCGCTACTCTTCCGATAAGATAGCTCTCGTTTATATCCGTAGCAGAGGCGATATGAGCCGCGCACCTTTGTGGGGTATTCAGTTCTATCGACCTGGCCTTACAGCCAAACTCGTTTTTTATACGTTCGGCGAGGACCTTGGCAACACCCGAAAGGCTCGTATGCCCGAATTGATCTTTTTTTGCTTCATCCGCGCCGAAATAGGCTCCGCTTTCGTCCCTGACACCCTCGGATATCGCTATTATCACGTCACTTCGCCCGTTCCAACAGTTCAGCACGTCCTCACAGCAACGTTCAAAAGAAAACGGAAGCTCCGGCAGGTATATCAGATCCGCTCCCAATCTTCCCGACACGCCTGCAAGCGTCGCCGAAGCCGTGAGCCAGCCTGCGTCACGTCCCATTATCTCGACCACCGTTACCGCTCTGTCCGAATAAACAGCGGTATCACGGCGAAGCTCCGATACCGTGGTGGCTATAAATTTGGCAGCCGAGCCAAATCCCGGTGTATGATCTGTTCCGCAAAGATCGTTATCGATCGTCTTTGGAACTCCGACGGCACATATATCACACCCGGACATCTCCGCGTAACGCGATATCTTGGCAACGGTATCCATAGAATCGTTTCCGCCTATGTAATAAAATCTTCCGATACCGTATTTTTCAAAAAGCCCGAACAGCTTCTCAAAATACAGCGGATCAGCCTCGGGATCCGGAAGCTTGGTGCGGCACGAGCCGAGCGCGGCACCGGGAGTATACTTAAGCAGTTCTATATCCTCCCCATCGGTAAATACGTTCGAAAGCTCCAAAAGCCGTTCACCTAACATTCCGTTTATGCCGTTTTTCATACCGTAAAGTTTATACCCGTCCTTCTCGGCAAAAGCGGACATCTCGGCGCTTATCACCCCTGCAAGAGTAGCATTAATGGCAGACGTGGGACCTCCGGATTGACCGACAACGGCATTGTTTCCTTTTTTCTTCATAAAGCTCCAATATACCTTTCATAACAGTCTTAAAATGCAACCTTTTCGAGATTATACCACAGTCAAAGCAGAATTGTCAAGCGATTTTGCGAAAGTTTTCACACGTTATCGCCAAAGCTCCGAGGTATACCGTCCGTAACTTATAAAAACCTGTAAAGAAAACGTAAAGAATATTCGTAAACATCGTATGACGGCGCGATTTTCACTTGACAAGCCGAAACCGTTATGCTAAAATAAAAAGCGGAAGGATATTTATGAAAGGCAAAAGCATATGAGCGTTATATATCTTGATAATTCGGCAACGACAAAGCCCTCAGAGGAAGCGATAAGCGCCGCCCTGTTTATACTGAGTTCCGAATACGGAAACCCGTCATCCGTGCATTCTATGGGCAAGAACGCCGCAGATATACTGAATAGCGCCAGAAACAGCCTGCTCCGCGCTCTGCTCGGAGATGAAATATCATCACGTCTCCCAAAAAGCTCCGCACTGTCTCCGATAGCACCTCAACCGTACGGGCGCCTGATATTCACGGGGAGCGGAACGGAAGCCGATAATCTTGCAATATTCGGTGTGACGCAGCACTATTTAAAAAATGCCGAAAAATACAAGCTCATCACCACGGACAGCGAGCATCCCGCAGTAAGAGAGCCGTACGAATATTTGAAGAGCTTGGGCTTTCAGACAGTATATATAAGAACCAAGAACGGCATACTCGATATGGAGCAACTGAAAAGCGAGCTTACTCCCAACACTCTTCTGCTTTCGCTGATGCTTGCAAATAACGAGACCGGAGCAATATACGACGTAAAGACGGCTTTTTCATTGGCTCACGAAATATCCAAGGATGTGATATGTCACACCGACGCCGTACAGGCATTTCAGAAAACGCCCTTCACCGCAAGCTCGATAGGAGCTGATATGATCTCGGTAAGTGCTCACAAGGTACACGCTCCGAAGGGAGTCGGCGCACTGTGGATAAGCTGTGAGCTTGCAAGAAGATCACGCATTCGACCGCATATCCTCGGCGGAGGTCAAGAATACGCGCTTCGTTCCGGAACTGAAAATCTTCCCGGAATAGCGGCATTCGCAGCGGCTGTAGACGCAAACGGGGGCGCTTCCGCCGGAAAAGCTTTTACAGAGAGATGCGCTCGGCTCAGGTGTGTTTTAAGAGACGCGCTTCCGAACGGCGTCAGGGAAAACATTCCCGAGGGCGACTACCTGCCGCATATCGCAAGCCTGACGTTGCCTATTCCGAGAAGTCAGCCCATGCTGAACTATCTTTCCTCGCGCGGCATATATATATCAGCCGGCTCAGCCTGTTCGGCACGAAAGCCGACGGTCAGTGCACCCCTTTTGGCATTCGGGCTTTCAAGCTCCGATGCCGCCGCCACCGTACGAGTAAGCTTCGACGCCTCAACTACGGATGACGAGCTTACGGAGTTTTGTAACGTTCTCGGAGAAGGCTTAGCAACGCTATACGGAAAAAAACAGCAGACGCCCATCCGTTAAAGGAAAGGCGTCCGACGACATTATTTTAGTATTTTTCGATTATCTTCACATTGCTCGGCACGATGTCTGCCTGCTCATACACTATCTCCATGATCTGTGCTATCTCGGACGGAAGCAGACCGTTGCTCTTTACAACGATGCTTGCGTTACCGTCGCTTATGACCGCAACGCACTCCTCAAAGCCCTTAGCGACCACGAGCGTCTCTATGTTAGCTTCCGCCGTTATCTCGTCCGCGATACGGTTTACGTTTTCGATAGCCTCGTTTTTCGCGCTCTCAAGCGCGCTATCGCTCGAGATGACCATCTGGAGCACTTCAAGAGCCTCGTCTCTCGCCTGCTGACGGCTTATCTGAACGGATGCAAAATAACTTGCGACGCTCCCGTCAGCGTTATCGGTTCCGTTAGAATTTCCGTTTCCGGTATCGATAACATCTCCACCGCCTCCGGTAGGCGTGTCGTCTACACCGTTATTAGCCCCTGCGAATAACGCCCAATTTACGCAGACGGCGGCAGCGAGTATAAGAACCGAAGCACATATTACCAAGTTTCTTCTTCCCGCTTTTTTGACCGTCGCCGTGAAGGTCTCCGTGTTGCTTTTGATCTTTTCTCCAATCATGAATGCTTCCATACCTTTCTCGGATAATTTTCGTGCTGTTGGTTTCAGCTCTGTTAAAGTTTATTCGATAATGGTATCTTTTAGAACTTGCGGCACCAAAAGCCGCTGACAAAATATTTGACGTATGCGCTGGGCGCAATCAAGCACAAGAAAGGAATAACACCTTAAGATGATAGAATTAAAAATAGCCCTCGAGCAAGTCGACTACGACTCCCTCGTACCGAAGCTTATACCGATGATCGTCAAAAATCCCGTGACTGCAAAAGCTTCACTGTTAGCTTATAAAGCCAAGACGAAAAATATGACACAAAAGGAAAAAGACGCGTTTGCGTCCAAACTGCTCTCGGATAATAAAAACAAGATAATGACCGCACTCAATTCCAAAATATCGGAAAGTGGGATCGTGGGCTATATCGTCGGATTTGACGCAGATATGCTTTGATCTGCGTTCGCCCGTTCTCGAATGAAAGGAAGTACGGACTTATGAGATCGATCAGACCTTTAAACATATGGAAACTCGAAGCATTAAGAGCTTCTCTCTACGTTTCGGATAGCTCCGAAGAGAGCTATATACTCAGAATTACAGGCTCCGGAGAGCTAAAGCTCGGATATGATGCCGAAGTGCCGTGGAACGAATATTCCGATAAGATAACCGAGCTTCAACTCTCGGAACATATAAAATATACCGACCTCTCGGCGTTAACGAAGTTACGTGCGCTCAGGTGCATAACGCTCGTAAACGATATCAAAAACACCGTATCGGAGCTTATCACCGGCAAAAGTCACAAAATACGTTATTTTTCCGACGGCGCGGCGCTTTTTTCGATATCCGATACGGAAGCCGCCCTGCTTATATTTGCGAGCGGCAGCAAGACAACGTATTCCCTTCCTGCGGCTATACGCTACGCAGAGTGCAGATACCCCGTCACAGAGATCGCCGACGATGCGTTCCGCTCCTCCGATATCACCGACGTACGTCTCTCCGGATGCTTGCGCCACATCGGTAACGACTCGTTCAGAGACTGTAAAAGATTGCGCAACGTACTGTTCGGAACGTCTCTTTTCAAGCTCGGTGATAATGCGTTCTCAGGATGTACGTCCATCACGTCACTCTCATTGCCCTGCCGTTTGGAAACCGTACCGCAATACGCTTTCAGTAACTGCACTTCACTTTCGAGCGTGTCACTTCCCAAGGGAGTCAAAAGCATAGAAAGAAATGCTTTTTCCGGATGCAGCTCGCTCTTCCGTATTGAGCTACCGAAAAAATTACAATACATCGACACCGATGCATTCGCCGATTGCCGCAATTTGATCGAGATCAAAAACAATTCCTCGATCACGCTTAACGCAGGCGACGACACTAACGGTGGGATAGCAAGGTATGCAATAAGTATTTATTCCGACGGCGTGGATGGCAACAGGCTCACCGTTGACGGTAGCGGATACATCTTTACACTGAATGACGGCACACCTATGCTCGTAAGATATATCGGGAAGGAAACGGAGCTTTCTCTGCCGAAATGCTCGCCGCTGTCAGACTCACCGTATACGATAGCTCCGAGAGCTTTTGCGGCGCGAAACGACATTTTGACTGTTACGATACCCAAAGGTGTGTCCTCCGTAGGTGATGGCGCGTTTTCCGAATGTACGTCTCTCAAAAACGTAACGATCATGGACGGAGCCGAACGTATCGCTCCGCGCGCTTTTGCGGACTGTACGTCACTTGAAGAATTACATCTCGGAGCGGCTCTGAAAAAGATCGACGCAAGTGCCTTTAACGGCTGTGCATCGCTTTCAAGAATAACGGTAGCGCCGGAAAATCCCGGATTTTCGTCTGACGGAAAAGCACTGTTTGAAGCCGGCTCATCTTCGAGCGCAGGTTGCTCGCTCCTGCTTTTAGCAGATTCTGCAAGCGAGGATTATTCCGTTCCCGAAAAAATGCGTTTTGGATATATCACTCAGCGCGTGACCAAGATATCATCGTACGCCATCTCTGAAAACAGTAAGCTTTCAACTCTTACTATAACGAGAAACGTCTCGTATATCTGCTCATATGCCATCTGCGCCCCACTCAAAAAGCTGATATTCAACGGCAATGCAAAAAAATGGAAAGCCGTCCGCAAGGGAAATAATTGGCTTGGAAACGACGCGGCAGACGCCGCTCCGAGCATGGAATACACGGAGTAACAACAATAACATCAACCGTTGATACACAGTACACAACGAAAGGAACGCTCCCAAAATGACCGTTGAACAGGAAATGCGTGATCTGGAGCGAAAGCTCGCCTATCACGCGCACAAATACTACGTTGAAGATTCTCCCGAGATATCGGATTTCGAGTACGATAAGATGTTCTACCGTCTCGTAAGTCTCGAAGAGGAAAATCCGTCTCTCGCATCCGTAAATTCACCCACCAAGCGCGTCGGCGGCTCTGCGCTCGATAAATTCGAAAAAGTCGTACACCGAGTCAGAATGGGCAGTCTGCGCGATGTGTTCAGCTTTGAAGAGCTTAGAGATTTTATCCAAAAAACGCCTGCGGACGGTTATTCCGTAGAATGTAAGATAGACGGACTTTCCGTTTCGCTTGTATACGACGGCGGAGAGCTTACCGTAGGCTCCACCAGAGGGGACGGAGATATCGGAGAGAACGTTACGGACAATCTGCGCACGATACCCTCTATCCCACTGCGCATTCCTTACGAAGGACATCTTGAAGTCAGGGGCGAGGTATATATGCCCCGAGAAAGCTTCGAAAGGCTCAACCGTATCCGCGAAGAGAACGGAGATGCAACGTTTGCAAATCCGAGAAACGCCGCCGCAGGATCGCTCAGACAGCTTGATTCGAGGATAACGGCAGAAAGAAAGCTGGATATCTTCGTATTCAATGTTCAGGAATGTGACCGTTCATTTCTGACACACAAGGAAAGTCTTGATTTCCTTGCCGAAAATCATTTCCGCATCATTCCGTTCCTTACCGTTCTCGGCTCGCCCGATGAGATCGAAGCACAAATAGAAGCTATCGGAGAAAAACGGCGTGATCTGCCCTTCGATATAGACGGCGTCGTTATCAAGGTGAACTCGCTCGGTATGCGAGAAGAATACGGGGATACCGGCAGTGTTCCGCGTTGGGCGGTGGCATACAAATTCCCACCGGAAGAAAAACAGAGCGTGCTTCGCGACATATGCATAAACGTAGGACGCACCGGCGTACTTACTCCGTACGCAGTGTTTGATACCGTACAGCTCGCAGGTACGTCCGTAAGCAAAGCCACTCTTCACAATTACGATTTCATACAGGAACGCGACATACGCATCGGAGATACCGTAAAGGTGCGCAAAGCAGGTGACATAATTCCGGAGATACTCGGCGTGGAGCTTTCAAAGCGCCCACGCGACTCAGCCCCCTTTACTATGCCTAAGACCTGTCCTTCGTGCGGAGAGCCGGTGTACAGAGAGCCGGATGAAGCCGCATATTATTGCACGAACACGAACTGCCCGGCTCAACGAGTGAGAAATCTTACCCATTTCGTGAGCCGTGACGCCATGGGCGTAGACGGTCTCGGAGGCGCTTTGATCGAGCTTCTCGTCAAAAACGGTCTGATAACGAATATCGCAGACCTGTATTCCCTTACCGAGGACTCAGTTTGCGAGCTTGAGCGTATGGGAAAAAAGTCTGCTTCAAATCTCATAAACGCAATATCAAGCTCCAAGGAGCGCGGACTTGACAGGCTACTTTACGCTCTCGGTATACGGCAGGTGGGAGAAAAGGCGGCAAAAACGATTGCGCTTCATTTCGGAGATATCGAACGGCTGTTCACGGCGACTGCCGATGAATTGTGTTCGATCGAAGATATCGGCGAAATAACCGCCATGAACGTGATAAACTATTTTTCCCATCCTCAGACGAGAGAGCTTATAGACGCTCTCAAAAAAGCAGGCGTCAGTACCGTATACCAAAACGTCGTAAACGATACGCGTTTTGCAGGTATGACTTTCGTGCTCACCGGAACGCTCCCGAGCATGACGAGAGATGAAGCATCCGCTCTTATCGAAAAGTACGGCGGAAAGACATCAGGCTCCGTATCCAAAAAGACAGCCTACGTCCTTGCGGGAAGTGACGCCGGAAGCAAGCTCTCAAAGGCTCGGTCGCTTGGCGTCCCCGTGATAGATGAGCCTGCGTTTCTTGAAATGCTGAAATAAGCCCGATATTCCTCAGGCATCACGGCGACGATAGGGCGCAAGATAAAAATACACCGATCACACATAACGGAAAGGAAGCTTTCGCCCGGGCGAAAGCATTATCAGAACGATGTTTATTGACAAGGTAAAGATATATTGCAAAGCCGGAAACGGCGGTAACGGATGCGTATCATTTCACCGTGAAAAATACGTTTCGCACGGCGGTCCGGACGGCGGAGACGGAGGCAGAGGCGGTAATATCGTTCTGCGCATAGACGAAGGAACGGATACGCTGTTCAAATATAAAAATCGAAGAAAGTTTATTGCTCAGAACGGTGAGAACGGAATGGCTGACAAGATGCACGGCGCTTCCGCGGATGATATAGTGCTTCCCGTACCGCCCGGAACCGTAGTCAAAGACGCCGATACGGGAGCCGTGATCAAGGATATGTCCGCTTGCGGACCGTACGTGCTCTGCAAGGGTGGAAGAGGCGGTTGGGGAAACCGTCACTTCGCCACTCCGACCAGACAGATCCCGAGATTTTCAAAAAGCGGAACTGTAGGTGAGGAAAAAAACGTCATCCTCGAGCTTAAGATGCTTGCCGACGTAGGTCTCGTCGGACTTCCGAGCGCAGGAAAATCCTCTCTTCTTGCGGCTGTAAGTGCCGCAAGACCGAAGATCGCGGATTATCATTTCACCACGCTTACTCCAAATCTCGGATACGTTCCACTGTATGAAGGAAAAGGCTTCGTATGCGCCGATATCCCCGGATTGATCGAGGGCGCCTCGGAGGGCGCCGGATTAGGTCTTGACTTTCTGAGACACATCGACAGATGTAGGATGATAATACACGTCGTGGATATCTCGGGGCACGAGAGCTGTGATCCCATCGGTGATATGGAGATAATATCGGGGGAGCTTGAAAAATACAGTCCCGAGCTTGCCGCGCGTCCGCGTCTCGTTGCGGCAAACAAGCTTGACGCTCACGATCCGTCGCTCGTTGACCTTGCTTCATTTGAAGAGTACGTAGAGAAAAAAGGCTACAAACTCATATACGTTTCGGCAGTAACGGGAGAAAACATTCCCACACTCATCGACACTGTCGCACAGATGCTATCTTCCCTGCCCCCGCTCACAGTTTACGAATCGGAATACGAAGCACCGACTGCCGAAAACGCGACCGACAAGTCCGTTACCGTAAAAAATGTCAACGGTACGTATGTAGTCGAAGGCGAGTGGCTGTATAGATTTATGAGCAACATAAACTTCGACGATCGGGAGGCGCTTATGCACTTTGAAAAAGTTCTGAGAGAAAACGGCGTCATCGATGCACTCGAAAAAGCAGGCTGCGGCGAAGGAAGGACAGTGCGGATCTATGATCTCGAATTCGACTTCATAGAATGACCGTTAACATAAAGATAAAAGTTTTTTAACAAGTAAATATTGATATTACACAACGAAAAGCGTAAAATTATGTCAGTGGTATAATTACATACGATAGATTAATGAGTGCAATGACGTACTGAACGTTTCGGTGTCTTGCGCTCATTTTTTCTCGCTTATCGCCGAACGCTCTGCGATACTCTAAGCGGCTTTACCGTCGTTTAAAGCTCTAAGTCAACGTAACTACGCAAGGAAAGGAAGCTTTCGCTTACCGAAAGCAACGGTCATAAAAATGTCATCCGATCATTCTCAGCTCCGCTCCAATTCCATCTCGGCTGTTTTTTATGCCGGACAGCTATCACTTGAGGACTTGACATCTCTATCCAAAAAAGGCTTTAGGGACTGTCTGTTCATACATTTCAATGACGATCGCTGTATCCTGCGTTTTGCTGACGGAAGAGATTTTCGACCGTCAGCCGGAACTGTATGTATCGTTCCTCCCGAAAACGCTTTCGTATTAACGGACGCGACTGCTGATACGCTGAGCTGTATATCGTGCGGCGGTAGTCTCACAAAAAACATTCTTGACGCTTGTGAAGCGATCACGGTCCCCAAGCTTACCACGCATCCCGGAGCACTTGAAGCATTCGCGAGCCTTGAACGCGCGATCCAGTCCGCGGATAAGGGCGCGGAAGCGATGAACAGATGCGCGGCACTGTTCTATTTATTAACGATAGAAATAACCTACGCTACCCTGCACGTAGTCGAAAGAAAACCGTCTATCATCGCACAGAGGATAAAAAAATACATAGACGAAAACATATGCGAGGAGATATCCGTCAGCTCCATAGCACGTAATTTTTACCTTAGCGAAACTCACGTCATAAGGATATTCCGTGATAAATACGGAGAGACTCCCAAGCAATATCTTCTTAAAAGAAAGATAGAGGCATCAAAAAAGCTTCTGCTCGATACGCCGCTTCAGATCAAGGAGATCGCTATGACCTTTCATTTCGCGGACAGCTATCACTTTTCGCACACCTTTAAACGCTTCACCGGCTATTCTCCGGAGAAATACCGTATGCGCGAAGAATTACGAAAAGAAGAAAAATAAAAAACACATCCCGAAGGCTCTGCTTTGAAAGCGGAGTCTTCGGGATGTCTGTTTCGTGAGCGCATTAAAATCTGCTGTCAGCTGACAGTGAGAACGAATGTCCCATTCTTGAAGTTTTCTTTCGAACTCAGCGTTACACGGTACAAGACCTCACAGTCCCATCCCCTCGGAATACCGGCGACCTCAGGCCAAGTCTTATCCAGCGCTTCGACGTTGTACGCAAGCTTATCGGAATACGATACCGTCCTACCGTGTAAAACAAAGCTATCGGAGGTCACGTTTTCGGGCATTGCGTTACATATATAACTGAACATAACGCTTCCGTCACCGTTCAGCGAAAGCTCATCTGTGATCGTTATTTTCCCATTCTCGAGTACGGCTTTTCTTATATACGACGCTATATCCGCCTCAAGCGGATACGCGTTTTTCAGTTGCATCGAAAGACCGCCGTTGCTCTCGTCATAAATATGATCGCAGGATACGTACTGACCGCCGGCTTTCTGCGTAACGCCGTTCACGGTTGCACAGTTGTGATAGTCCGAACACATTGCCCAGATCGTATATCTTTCCGGACTGAACGTGCGTCTCGTGTAGGAGCCGGAGCCTGCATCAAGGAATATCGGTTGACCGTCGGCAAATACCGTTACCGTTCCGATATCGTTATGATTGTGGCTCTCGTTGTTGCTTCCGCCCTTAAAAGCGAGGAAAAGCCCCTCATCAGTCTTACCGCTCTCTCGCGTACCCGCAATAACGATACCGTCAAGCCAAAACTTAGTCGGAGCAACGAAATCGCTCGTCCTGTGTTTCGGCTCTGCCAGGTCTCTGAAATATCTGTACGGTTGGCTTGCGTTTGCACCGATACCGCAAAGACCGCCGTTCAATCGGTTTGCACCGTAGGTGTACATAAGCTCGGAGTTGCAACATTTTCCCCAACGAATCAGGAGTGACGGGGACGGAGCTAATCTTGACGGACTGTCCGCAAAATTAAGAAAGCGGTTTCCGTTGATACATACCTTGACCTCGTATTCGCCCATATTCCGTATCAGCGGATCGGTATATATATCGACATACCCGTCTGTCATATCGTAAAGGATCTGCAAATTATCAAAAAGCGAAGCTCCCGCCGCGCCCCAATAGCTCGGTCCTTCATCGCACCCTCCGTCCGCGTGATACACCGATGTGAAGTTATCCAGCATCGGCAATACCCTTTCGATCAAGCTCTCGCGTAACGATATGTCCTCTACCGTGAGCGCACATACGGTAAGGATATTTGAAAGTATCCACGGATTCCAATTGTTCACCTTGTTTCCGCGAACTCCCATCCACCACATCTTTCCTTCACAGCTCACATCCATATACGGCTCGATGATGCGCCTATTAAGCTCAAAGATAACTCTCTCGCAAATTATGGGCGTCACCCCGTCGAGCTTGTCCTTCAGAAGATAGTACACCCACGCGACCGATGCCGCCGTAGTTGCGGAGAACAGATCTATGTAATCCACCTTGCCCTGATATGCATAAGGAAGCGGACATACCATATCCGGTTTGTTTTGATTGTGCGCCGGCAATACCCAAGACGTCTCCTCAAGTATCATCCAAAGCAGATCTACGATCTTATCCGTAAATCTGCCCTTGCCTTCCACGTATTCGGCAATAGCCAACTGAAGCATATCTCCCCTGCGCGGAAAATATTTCCCTTCATATATCGAACGGTTTCCGTCACGCTTGAACATCATATAGTCCGATGCTATGAGCACGGGATACTCCTTGGAGAGCAGACCTTCCGCTCTCTTCACGATAGCTTCGCAATTCTCCTGGTCTATCTTAAAGCCGTATTTGGTATCCTTAAAGAGCTTGAACTTGGAAAGCGGCAATACTTTCCCCTTAACATTAAAGCGTCTCTCCTCAAACACTCTGCGTCCCATAAAATAACTCCTTCGAAGTAAGATATAAATTTTTCCCCAAAATAAAGCCGGGGCAACGAAAACGGATATTTACCCGTCAAATACATTATACTTTTCCGATATGTAATAGTCAATAAACAATTTTTACGAAAAATCACAAATATTTTTGTACAGTATTACATATTGATTTTTCGAAGCAAATATGGTATAATATATTTCGTTGTGGGGGCATAGCTCAGCTGGTTAGAGTGCATGCTTGACATGCATGAGGTCACTGGTTCGATTCCAGTTGTCCCCACCAAAAATTCTCGGTAGCGTCAGCGACCGAGAATTTTTACTTTTTACTTATTACTTCTTCACTCTTACCTCTTACTTATTACTCCCCTATCCGCTCCCGAGAATTTTGAAGTAAGAAGTAATAGTGAAAAGGTAAGAAGTAGAAGTGACAACGGTTAAAATTTGAGTGCCGCCACTTTTACCTTTACCTCTTAATTTTTAAAAAAATAACAAAACTGTCTCAAATGTCGTTTTGGAGCGTTTGAGACAGTTTTTTGTTTAGACCTGCTGTTACACCTTACTTGATAACATATCTGTTTCCCAAACCGAGAGATCAACCGTCCCATTCACCAATATCACCGTCGGGAGCTTCATCCTCTTCCTTGCAGTAACCCTTCAAATAGTTGACGAGCGGAAAATAGTGATCGTTACTTACGATGATATGCTCCACGAGCGGCATATCAAAGCGCATAAAATACTCCCTTACGAAATACGTGGTATCGATATCCGCCGCCGACGGTTGAACAGAGCCGTTATTGTGATTATGTACGAGGATAAAAGAAGTTGCTTCGTTGACGAATATACATTCTGCGAGCTTTTCAAGATTTAGGCTTGCCGAGCCGGGACCGCCTCTTTGTAGCTGACGGAAACCGATGAACCGTTTATTTTCGCCAAGCAATATGACAGACAGTATCTCTTCCGTCTCACCGAAATAGTGATTTATACAAAATTCTCCGACCTTCTCCACCGTATCGAATACCTTGTACTTTTCCATTCTGTCGACTGCATAGCATCTCATAAACTGCGGAATGAATTTCAAAAGCGCAGCGGAGGTCTCGCTCATACCCTCAAGCCCTGCGAGCACTTGAAAATTCGCATCAAAAACGGCGTGAAAGCTACCGAACGTATCAAGAAGCAGCTTTGCCGTTTGGGACGTATCCTTTCCGGGCATTGCATACTGAAGCAGGAGTTGTATACATTCTTCATCGCTTAAGTCATTTATACCTTTGCTTTCAAATCGTTCTTCAAGCTCCGCTCTCATTTTAAAAATGCGTTCTTTCTCAGCGTCATCCACGGTCACTCTCTCCCTTTTTACCAAACGTTTACTGATATCGACACCTAAACAAAGCAGGAGGCATCAAAACTCAAACCCCCTGCTTTATTCCATTTTAAGATCAAAAGATCATCTGTTAAGTATGAGCTTTGTCAACTCCACCGGCTCCACGATCTTACCGTCCTTATAAACGCGCATATTACCGGATGCGATCTCATCTATAAGGATCACTTGACCGTTATTATAGCCAAATTCGAATTTGATATCCCAAAGCTCAAGACCGATAGTCTTAAGATCGTCGGCGACTATCTTCGTTATCTTAAGCGTCTGAGCCTTCATGCTTTCGAACATTTCGGGAGACATGATGCCCAAAGCGGCAAGCCCCTCTCCCGTAACGAGCGGATCACCCTTTTCGTCGTTCTTAAAGGTGCACTCCACATACCCACCTTCCAGCGGCGTACCGTCGTTTATATACTCACCGTATCTTCTTATAAAGCTACCGGTAGCAACGAGACGGCATATCACCTCAAGTCCATGACCGAAAACGGTAGCCGGAAGCACCTCCATAGTTGCATTGTCAACGTCGGCGCTCACGTAGTGCGTCTTTATACCTGCTTTACGAAGAAGCTCAAAATAGTAAACGGAGGTTTGAAGATTTGCCTTGCCTATACCGTCGATCGTAAGTCCGACGGAATTTTCACCGGGATCGAATACACCGTCCTTACCGGTGCAATCGTCCTTGAACTTCAGCATAACATTGCCGTTTTCAAGGCTGTAAACATCTTTGGTCTTTCCTGAATAGATCTTTTTCATTGCGCTTTCCCCTTTACATTTTGATTTTATGATCGGTCATCGCCGCAACCGATACGGATATTTTATCATTAAATTGTAAACATTTCTACATCGGCGCCTCAAAGTTTTATGCGTGAAAAAACTTTTATACATTTTTATAAAAAACAGCAATTTTTTGCAAACGTTTTTATCGATTTTTTCATTTATACGCAGATCGGTCGTCAATCCGAAAAATCTTCTCTGCGTTGCTCAAAAAGCTCAAAATACGCTCTGACGTTCTCCACCTCGCTCCAGCGCTTTGCCCTGATAGGAAGTTCGTCCAGATCGTACACCTTTGCACCCTTGAGAGCAAGTAAAAACGGAGAATGCGTCGATATTATCAGCTGGCAGTTATAAAAACGCACCGCCTCCTCGAGATACGCGGCAAGCGCTCTTTGAAGCTTGGGAGAAAGAGAATTTTCCGGCTCATCAAGAAGATAGAGTGCATTCTCCCGTATCTGATCCGTAAAATACAGGTACGCGCTCTCTCCGTTCGATCTTCCGCTCAATTCGTTACCGGGCATCCTCCTTGAAGCATATTTTGACGGCGACGAATGAATGACCTCACGTCTGCGTTTGAGTTTATCGTAATCATCGATACTGCGTATCCGCACCGGAACACCTGCCGCCGAAAGCTTCTTTTCGGCGCAATACTCCGCAAAAAAGCTTTCCCTCTGCTCCACGATCCCGGCATTTACGGCTCTGATATTCAAAAGAAAATCAAATACGTCGTCGCTCGCGATTATCTTACTGCTCTTAGGCAATCTTCCATTCTCGGCAAGCTCGTAATTGCATATATCGACGTAATCATTCATAAACGGCGCATCATTGAACATAGTCGGGCGGTCAAGATCCAATTTCTGCGCTATGAGATTGAGAAGTGTCGATTTTCCAGAGTCATTACTGCCACACAGCAAAGTAATATGCTCAAATCTTAACTCATGAAGCCCCTTATCCGTAAAAAAGCGAAATGGGTGTATATTATTGTGAGAATAACAACCGGAATCGAGTTTGATATCATTTAAAAGGACATCATCCTCGGCACAAGCGCTCGGAAGAGTAAAGTTTTTAAGATAGATCATACTTATCACCAATATCCTTTCGGAGCCGAGTGGAGACAGACGCGATCGACGTGCGTCATTCTATCTCTATCTGGCACGCTCTCATTGCCGCAAGTGCAACACTGTGTGACTCGGGTGTCACTCCGGCGCAAGCATCCGCTATCACTCTGACGACGGTCTCGGGAAGCGCCGCCTTTATAAGCATCGCATTCGAGATGACGCATATATCGGTGCATAGTCCAACGAGCGTTACCGAACGTACACCTTCTTTTTCGTTTTCACTAACCAATAGCTCCGCAAGCGCAATAGAACCGAACGTAGGCTTGTCTATTACGGCGTGAGCATGAGTGAGGTCGAGCTTATCGGTTATCTGCCATCCCCAAGTTGACTTTATGCAGTGAGGAACGGGCAAACGTCTGCCCTCCTGTGTATCCGGATACTCCGCACCGTGAGTGTCACGGGTAAATATGACCTTACCGTCAAACCCTCTGACTATCTCGGCGACTCTGTCGACTATAGCGACAGCCTCATCGGTCCCCAAAACGCCGTTGATAAAGTCATTCTGCATATCGACCACCACGAGTACATCATTCATAACGTGTCATATCCTTTCTTGCGTAAAAATATGCTTCTGTGATTTAACGATACCTTACCTCCACGGCACGGTCAGCCTCGAGCCGCACGCGGTCGATCCGCTCTCCCAGCTGTACGAGCACCTCCTGCGCTATAGGCGAGCTTAGTCTGGCGTATTCTGCGTTGCCGTTCTTCCAAGCTATATCCACGGATACACACCCCTTTGCCCTAAGTCCGTGCACAGATCCGCTGTCAAGCTCCCGTGGCAAAGCGGGAAGTAATTTGATCTTTCCGTTTTCGCATTGCAAAAAGAGCATCAAAATAGCCGCTGTAATACCGAAATTACCGTCTATCTGAAACGGCGGATGCGCGTCGAGCATATTCGGATACGTCCCACCGTTATGGAGGTCACAGACCAATACGTCTCCGGGAACGAGCCTGAGCTGTCTTTTTATAAGCTTCATTGCGCGCTCTCCATCCTTGAGCTTAGCCCACAGGCAAGCCTTCCACGCAAGGCTCCAGCCCGTACCGTCATTTCCTCTAACGTCAAGACTTCTTCTGAAAGCGTCAACTATCTTTGATTCAGATTCGGTAGAAACAAGCTCCCCCGGATAAAGTCCGTAAAGATGAGAAACGTGACGGTGCTCCTTATCACATTCCTCGTATTCCTTATCCCATTCCATAAGTCTGCCAGTAGTATCTATATCAAATATGCACACCCTCGGCAATATCTTTGACAGACGCTCTGCAAATTCAGTATCGCAGTGAAGTATCTCGCATGAGCGTATACAGTTACGGAACAGATCCGCCACGATGCTCTGCGTCATCGTCGTATAATGGGCTATCGCGCAAGCTTTCCCGTTAAACTTGTACGTATTTTCCGGAGATGTCGACGGAGATATCACCAGCCTTCCGTTTACCTCTCTGAGCATACTGAGATAAAATTCTGCTGCTCCCTTCATAAGCGGATAAGCCGTATCACTCAAGTATTCACGGTCAAGCGTATACTCGTAATGCTCAAAAACACTGCGGCAGAGCCACCCCGATGCACCGCACCAATACGAATACACCGTGGTCCCACGAAAGACCTTTCCTTCTCCGTACCTTCCGACCGCCGCGGTATTTCCCCACAGATCCGCATTATGATGAGCAACGTATCCGTCGGCATGATAATATTCCCGAGCGGTAGTCCGTCCGGTATCGGATATCTTTTTTACAAGCCCCACGATAGGCTCGTGAAATTCGGTAAGCCCACATGGAAGCGTGTTCCAATAGTTCATCTCGGTATTTATATTTACCGTATAATTCGATTTCCACGGCGGCGTGAGCTGTTCGTTCCATATTCCTTGAAGATTAGTGGCTTGGCTTCCGGGTGCGGACGATGAGACGGTAAGATATTTCCCGAAATTGAACAATAGCTCCACCGTTCCCGCTACATTTTCACACGAAGCAAGTCTGCTCGATGTATCCCTGCCGTCCGTTCCGTCACTTATATCCACACTCGCTCTGCCGTACGCTTCGCTGAAATATTCCGTATGATCCGCATATACCGACGCATAGCCTGCCTCGAGACAACGGGAGCAATTGTGATAAGCTCGCTCCCTGTGATCGTTGCGATCTATGCGCGTATGGTCAGCGTAGCTTGTTTCGGCACTGAGATATACAGTCACATATTCCGCATTCTTTATCGCTATCCTATCATCTCCAAAGAACGCATCTCCGTCCGTCTCGAGCCTCACAATGACCGAAAAACCCATCCCGTCGTTTCCGTAATCGTATATTCCGTTTCTGTTCATCCCGGACGGACAACGACCGCTCAGGATGAGAGCTTCTTTTTCAACGAACACGCGGTTTTTCAATTGCGAAGAGAGCTTCAAGCTCAGCTCCGACGGTCTTGAAAATTCAACGCGCGTCACCAAGCACCTATACTTATACGACACGAGATGCTTTGTGATATGCTCCGCACATTCCGTCACCGCGATACCGTTACGCATATCGAGACTTCTCCGATAAGCATCGGTAATGACGGCATCGGAGGAATATTCAAGATACATATCCACCATCGGAAGATACGTCGCCGTATCCGGAGAAACAAAGCCCGTCTCAAGAGCCTCCTCCGCTCCGCCCGGATCGCCGGCATCCATTCTGCGCATCGCTTCAAGATAAGCTTCGTAAGCGCCTTCTCTCACGAAACGAGTAGGCTTTCCGCTCCAAAGCGTATCGTGATTGAGAGATAGCCTTTCGGTGCGAATACCGCCGTATACCATCGCTCCCAACGAACCGTTTCCTATCGGCAATGCTTCATTGAAGCAACCTGCCGGAGAGGTATATCTGAGAGTATGCTCATTCATATCTTTAAAACGCTCCTTCGCATATTACTCGGCGCGTATACCGTACGAAATACGCCGGTCGTTACTCAAGTCCGACTATGAAATCGGCAAGCTTACCCGCCGCATCCGCATGTCCCATGGAAGCCGCCGCGGCGTTCATCCTCTCACGCGCCTTCTCATCGGACAAAAACTGCCAGACCAGCTCTTCCACCGGAGAGTTGCTCGATATTCCCATAGCGGCTCCGGTATTTATAAGAAATGCGGAATTGCGCTCCTCATGCCCCGGAATCGGTGTGGTAAGTATCAGTGGCAGACTTTTTGAAAGCGCCTCGGATACGGACAGTCCGCCGGGCTTTGATACTATACAGTCGGACGCATCCATCATGAGCGGTATATTATCGGTAAATCCCACCGCGAGCCGCGGATGCTTGTTTTTTACCGAACGGATCTTTTTCAGTTCTTTTTCGTTGTTTCCGCAGACTACGATCATCTGGAAGCATTTGCGGATGCGGTCTATCCTTGCGACCGTTTCCGATATTCCGCCGTATCCCATGCTACCGCCCATCACCATTATCACGGGCTTATCCTCAAGAAGTCCGAGCCGTCTGCGCGCCTCCGCTTTTTCCACCTTTATGAGAAACTCCTCCCGTATCGGTATACCGAACGGCAACAATTGAGCGCTTTTTAAGCTTTTTTTCGCACACTGCCATTCCAAGCGCTCGGACGGCAACACAAAATAGTCAAACATCGGGATATCTTCCCAATACGGATGCACCGTAAAATCCGTAACAACACCGATAGTGACTGCGCTTATCCTGTTTTCGCTTTTAAGTATTCCGACAGACAGACCTGCGAAGATATGCGTACAAACGATAACATCCGGCGAAAACTCATTTATCAGCTTTTCGAGCTTATTTGCGATAACTCTGTACGGAAGCTTCGAAAATGACTTCGGATCGGTATCCGGAGCACGCTTTTCGAGCTTTTTGTATACCACGGAATACGGCACCGACAACTTGTCTATACTCAAAAGATATCCGCAGGAAAGGACAGTGCCAAGCATATTGCTGACGTAATAGCAAGCGTCCACCACCTTACATTCCGCGCCTCGCCTCTCAAGCTGGGCTGCAAGCGCTCGGGCGGTGTTATTATGCCCCTCGCCTGCCGTTACCGTAAGCACCAAAACTCTCATAAAAAAATCTCCATTCTCACGCCAACAGGGGCGCAAACGACGTATTTATAAACGTCTCATCGCACTAAGTATAGCACATATCTTCGCGAAAATCAACCTAATTATCGCGCAAGTAAAATATTTTTTTGAATTTTTAAAAAACACTTGACAAATCAACTTATTTATGATATAATTTGGTTACCTCTGCGATGAGGTCTTTTTTGTGTGCTGACTTTTTCGTTCGGAGGGAGATCATACGGCTCGAGATCGCGCTTTTTGTCGCGTGACCGATGCCGCGAATCAAAAATTCAGGAGGTGCAACCAGTGAGAGTCAAGATCACTTTGGCTTGTTCGGAATGCAAGCAGCGCAATTACGATACCATGAAAAATAAGAAAAACGACCCTGACAGACTTGAGTTCAACAAATACTGCAAGTTCTGTCGCAAACACACTCTCCATAAGGAAACGAAGTAAAGGAGGGGCGCTTGATGTCAGATATTGAAAACAGCACCGAGCTTGTAAACGAGACCGAAGAGACCGTCGTAGCTACCGAAGTCAAGGTCACCGAGAAAAAGAGCAAGAAAGCGTCTGAGGAAAAGCCCGGATTTTTCGCTCGTTTAAGAGAAAAGCTCAAGAAGTTCTGGAAAAATTACAAAAGTGAACTGAAAAAGATCACTTGGTACTCTCGCAAACAGACACTGTACAGCACACTATTGGTTCTCGTTTGCATAATCGTTGCCGCAACGTTCGTCGGAATTTTGGATTACGGATTTTCAATGGCGATCGAAGGTCTCGGCAAAATAATGTAAGGTGGATTGCAATGAGTGATTTCAGCGATGCTATCCCGGAGATACATTGGTACGTGGTCCACACTTATACCGGGTATGAAAACAAGGTAAAGGCAAGCCTCGAGAAGCTCGTGGAAAACCGCAACCTTTCAAGCGATATCGTCGACATACAGATCCCGATAGAAAAGGTCAAAGACGGCGATAAAGAGCGCGAAAACAAGGTGTTTCCGAGTTATGTTCTCGTAAAAATGCTTATGAACGATGCCAATTGGCACGTCGTGCGTAATATCACGGGAGTCACGGGATTTGTAGGTCCCGGATCCAAGCCCGTTCCGCTTACGGACGACGAGGTCGCAAGGATCGGCGTCGAAATACGCGTCATCAACCTTTCGTATAACGTTGGCGATAACATCAAGATCGTCAACGGTCCTCTTTCCGGTTTTTCCGGTGTCGTGCAGTCGATATCCGAGGACAAAAAGAAGGTAAGCGTACTTGCATCCATGTTCGGACGCGAAACTACAGTCGAGCTTGACTCCGATCAGGTAGAGCTTGCGTAGTTCTTAGTTGGCAACAGCGTTCTGCGCTAATGCTATTGTGGGAGGAAGAAAATCTTTATATCTTCCGAAAACCCAGTATGCCTCGGAGATAGCATCCGAAGGCAACAGAAATAACCACATCAGGAGGAATAAACAAAATGGCAAAGAAGATAACCGGGTATATAAAGCTTCAGATCCCGGCAGGAAAAGC
>CAZMWM010000025.1:0-21075 GCA_964570105.1 uncultured Lachnospiraceae bacterium
GCGTTTGTGAGAGCATAGGAAATTCTGCGTTTTCCGGTTGCAGTAGTCTTACGAGCGTAACTATACCTAATAGTGTAAAGAGCATAGGATATAGTGCGTTCTACGGTTGCAGTGGTCTTACGAGTATAACAATACCTAATAGTGTAACGAGCATAGGATGTGGTGCGTTCGCCGTTTGCAGTAGTCTTACGAGAGTAAACATAAGCGATATAGCGGCTTGGTGTGCAATAAGCTTTGGTGATGCAACTTCAAATCCGTTATACTATGCAAAAAATCTTTATCTTAACGGAAGTTTAGTAACTGAAGTTGTAATTCCGGAGGGTATAACGACCATAAATTATACATTCTCAGGTTGCAGTAGTCTTACGAGCGTAACTATACCTAATAGCGTAACGAGCATAGGAGATTATTCGTTCTACGGTTGCAGTAGTCTCACGAGCGTAACTATACCTAATAGCGTAACGAGCATAGGAGATTATTCGTTCTACGGTTGCAGTAGTCTCACGAGCGTAACTATACCTAATAGCGTAACGAGCATAGGAGATTATTCGTTCTACGGTTGCAGTAGTCTCACGAGCGTAACTATACCTAATAGCGTAACGAGCATAGGAGATTATTCGTTCTACGGTTGCAGTAGTCTCACGAGCGTAGCTATACCTAATAGCGTAACGAGCATAGGAGATTACGCGTTCTACAATTGCAGTAAGCTTACGAGCGTAGCTATACCTAATAGCGTAACGAGCATAAGAAATTATGCGTTCGCGCGTTGCAGTGGTCTTACGAGTGTAGCTATACCTAATAGCGTAACGAGCATAGGAGATTACGCGTTCTACAATTGCAGTAAGCTTACGAGCGTAGCTATACCTAATAGCGTAACGAGCATAAGAAATTATGCGTTCGCGCGTTGCAGTGGTCTTACGAGTGTAACTATAGGCAATAGTGTAACAAGAATAGGAGATTATGCGTTCTACAATTGCAGTAGTCTTACGAGCGTAACGATACCTGATAGCGTAACGAGCATAGGAAGTGAGGCGTTTCGTGATTGTAGTAGTCTTAAGAGCATAACTATATCTAATAGTGTAAAGAGCATAGGATATAGTGCGTTCTACGGTTGCAGTGTTCTTACGAGTATAACGATACCTAATAGTGTAACGAGCATAGGAAGTGGTGCGTTCTACAATTGCAGTAAGCTTACCACCATAAACTACACCGGTAGCGAAGAAGAATGGGCTGAGATAAGCAAAAGCTCGTATTGGGATTATAACACCGGAAACTACGTAATTAATTACGATTACAAGGGTGAATGATGCCTGTATTGCGGTTGGCGCGGGTGTTATAAATGTTGATATGTAGCTCGTAAAAGCTATAAAGAAAAAGTTCGCTCACTTGGTGACAGGTGGGCGACCTTTTTGAAGTTGTGAGTTTGCCGCTTTTGCGTTCTTTTTGTATCGGATACTGAAAGATTTTCGCCAAAAATAAAAATCTTTCAGTACAACTGAACAAAATGCTTGACAAACGAAAAATCTTGCAGTATAATCTAATTGAGGTGATGAAGATGATACAGAGAGAGCACTATATTGCACAGGTACGCCCGTTTTATGGATCGGATCTTATCAAGATCATTACGGGGATCCGTAGGTGCGGTAAATCGGTTATTATGGAGCAGATCATTAAGGAGATAGCAGAAAATACGGATAATATCATCTATCTTAATTTTGAGGATAAAAAAGTATCTGCGAATATAACGAACGCCGACGAGTTGATCTCCTATGTGGAGGAAAACCAAAAAGCCGGGAAATGTTATTTGTTTTTTGATGAGATCCAAACGCTTGACGGTTGGCAATACGCTTGTAAAACGTTACGGCTTTATGATTATTCCTTGTTTATTACAGGCTCGAATTCCAAGCTTTTGTCGGGCGAATTTACAAAAGAGTTGTCGGGCAGATATGTTGCGTTCCGTATCAGACCTTTTGTTTACAAGGAGATCGTGGATTATTGCAAAGAGCTTGGCAAGGAAGCTTCGGTTACGGATTATCTTATTTGGGGTGGTTTTCCAAAACGGTTTGAGTTTGAGTCCCCCGAAGCACAAAGCAGATATTTGAATGATCTGGATGATACGATAGTTATCAACGATCTTATCGGACGATACAAAATACGCAAAGAGAGCTTGTTTAAGAGCTTGGTGAATTTTATTTTGCGCAGTAACAGCCGCATTTTCTCCGCAAGCTCCGTTCATGACTACATCAAGGGGGAGCATACGGTTTGTTCGGTAAATACGATAATGAAATATCTCGGGTACTTGGAAGAAGCATATATCATCGAGTCGGTCAAGCAGTTCTCCACTAAAACCAAAAAAGAGCTTTCGTACTATTCAAAAATATACGATGCTGATGTTTGTTTCAATTCTATCCGCTGTATGAACAATCGTTTTGACCTCACACACAACCTTGAAAATATCGTTTATAATGAGTTGATATATATGGGATATAAGGTGTATGTATACAACAACAACGGCAAGGAAATAGACTTCTTGGTAACCCAAGGGGCAAAGCAGTACTATGTGCAGGTTGCTTACAGTATAGCAGAAGAAAAGGCGTATCAACGAGAGTTTGATGCATTCAAAAATATAGACAATCTTTCTCAAAAGATCATTATAACAAATGATGATATTGATTATTCTACAAGTGTTGTAAAGCATATCAAGTTGAAAGATTTTTTGATGATGGAAAGTCTATAAAAAACTTAAAGGTCGCTCACTCGATGACGGGTGGGCGACCTTTTGCGTCTATTTTCGAGATACTCGACGGGTTTAGTGTTTATGCTTTTTCGGGAGGTCCTCGCAGATATAAGAATCGAACTTATCCGCGCAACGTCCCCATTCCTCGGAGGAGCGCAACGTCCACGCGAACGTGGGGGTGTGATAGAGCTTTCTGCATATATTGAGCGACAGGTTTCCGGCGTGCTTATGGTCATATGCGATATAGTCGGGCTTTGTTATGCAGTTTGAGAGCAGGTGCTCGATGATGAGGTATTTGGCGTCGGTCACGCCTTCTTTGGCGAACGAGGTGGAAAGCTGTCCGCGTATGACCTCGGGGGCGTACTTCTTCATCCAACGAAGCACCATGGGATTAAAGGACTGGACTGCATAAGCGCCCTCATACGAGCTTAACACGTCGAGGGCTATCGGGCAGATGGAAATATCTCTGTCGTCGCACTTAAGCTCCACGAGCACCGGAACTCTTCCGTCTATTATCTCCAGCGCGTCGGCGAGCGTCGGAATATCGTACGTACGCTGAAGCACCTCTGCGCTCAAGGACGATACGGGCGTATTCTCTCCGAAGAGCCTTGCGAGCGTCGGATCGTGATATACTATCGCCCGACCGTCCGAGCTGAGACGGACGTCAAGCTCGATGCCGTAACCGTTTGATGCGGCGTTTTCGAACGCTTCGAGTGAATTTTCTCTCACGCTTCCGCCGGAGATGCCGCGGTGCGCGAACACCTTTTCGCGAAATTGGCTCATGCCGCTCCTCTTGGAAAGACGCGGCGCTATAAGATAAAGATATCCGCCGACTGCGCCTGCCGCCGCCGCGGAGATCATTGCCTTCGTGCTTTTTTTCATAACGTATTCCGACCTTTCTTGCGCAACTGTTTTGTGCTTATCCGAAGCTTTATCATACCGTGAAGCAAAAATGCTTGCTTACAAGGCTTCTGCGTATATTATAACATAGATATTTCCGATTTGCAATAGGAACTATGCAATATTTTACAACTATTTTGTAAAGTTTACGTCCGAGCGTTATCCGCGTACGGGCTTGGCTTGCGGCTACTTGGGAAGGGACGCTTTGTTTTTGGGGGCGCTCGGTGTGGATGCGGTCACGGCGAAAAGCTTGAAAGACGCGGTAATTCCCCGAATATCGCGTCTTGTGTGGCTTGATGTGTGCCGGTCGGCGTGGCGCTTTTTTTGCATTCGCGCCGAGAGCGTCGCTTGGAGTGCGAAATATAAATTATTTGAAACGTTGCGACGGGTGGCATTACCTTCTCTTTTGCCGCATAAGATGTTTTTGCGGTATCGGAATGCCGGGAAGGGATGGTTGTTTTTTAGTGAGCATCGATTGCAGGAGCCGCACGGCTGAGAAACCGGAAAACGACGGCGTGCAGAGCGCACGTTGTGAGGAGGTCGCAAGATACATGATAGAAAACGGCGCTACCGTGAGGAACGCCGCGGCAAAATTCGGTATATCAAAATCCACCGTCCACAAGGAGATGACGACTCGTCTGCGCTACGTGAGCTATCCGCTGTTCCTCGAAGTGCGTGAGGTGCTCGAAACTAATAAAGCCGAACGTCATATTCGCGGAGGGGAGGCAACGAGAAAAAAGTATGTCAGGGAAAAGGCGGGAGTTCACAGAGATGTATCAGACCGTCCGACTTGAAGTGTGCGCTTGGCTTGAAGCGTAATATTCGGGGAATTGCCGCGTATTGTGAGGGTTGGGATCATTTTTATGACCATGCTTTTCTAAATCACAGCAGTTTTGTGACGGTTTCGGCTTTGCTAAGGCACAAAACGCCTCTGAAAGATTTATCTTTCAGACTTTTGACTTGTAACGGTGTGCGAACGGTCGCTTGACTCGGTGGTGTGAGTGCGAAGCTTGTGTCCACGGTCAATATGTGTAAAATGCTGTAAAACGACGGATGTTTGCGTGGCATTTGGGCGAAATGACGAAAAACGTGACTGAAAATTGTTGATGATTTCTTCAAAACTTTCGTTCAAAATTCTTGACACGCGGTAAAAAGTGGTATATAATAGTGATGGTAAGGTGTGTTTTAAAGCTTGGATTTATGTAATTTCAACAATTTTTCGCGGTCTTTGCGCGGGAGCCGCCCGATGGCGGTATTACGGGATATGAGATGCGAGATATAGGATACGAGATATGGGATACGTGACTGCAAAGGACGGGGGCAAGGTGTGGCTTTGATGAGATACAACGACAGGTCAGACGCCTTTCATCTTGGGCGTGACAACAGGGCTTTCGAGCTGTTGGGACTTTTGAGAGATGGTAAGGACGCGCTTGTGCGCGTTTGGTTTCCCGATGCGGAGTCCGTATATCTGTGCGGCGATCTCAACGGTTGGAGCCGTGACGCGCTTCCGCTTCTGCCGTCGGATGATGTGGGATGTTGGGAGATAAGGCTTCCCGGAGCGTCCTTAAAGCCGGGGGAGAGATACAAGCTTGCCGTCACACGCGACGGTGAGAGCTTTCTTGTGAGCGATCCGTATTCCGTGCTCCTTGAGGGCGGTGGCGGAAGAGCTTCTGTCATCCCTAATGACGCTTTTGTCTGCTATGATGGCGGCGCGTGGACGGAACGCCGCGAAAAACTGTTTTCCGCAGGTGCCGATCAGCCGCTCAATATATACGTACCGACGGTCGATGTGCTTGCGGCTCTTCGCGAGACCTCCGACAGCGACCGTGCCGTTGACCGGCTTGCGGCAAATATCAAGCGTATGGGGTACACTCATATCGCGCTCGGTATACCGAGCATCGGCACGCGGCTCGGCTCCTGCGAGGAGGATATCGCGCTTCGCCGTTTGGTCGGCAGGATGCACGTCTGCGGCGTCGGTGTTATCGCCGATATCCGCGGAATTACCGCGTCAAACGACATTTTCGGATTTCTTGACATTGTGCCGCCTTATGAAACGGTGACGTCGGACGGACGTGCCGTTCCGGATATCAGGAGAGGTGAGGTCAGGAGCTATATCCTTTCGCGTTTGACGTTGTCGATCGAGCGTTATCACGTTGACGGTCTGATACTCGGCTCGTTCGGCGAGCTTTTCGGCTCGGACGGCGCGGGCGTGTTTTCGGATGCGATAGCAAGGCTCGAGCGTGCGTTTTGGGACACTGTGGGAGTGCAGTATCCGTCGCTCACCGTGCTTTCGGAGCGGACGGTCGACATTCCCCGTGACATCACGGGGAGCATGTGCAGGGTATATACCTGTGGCGGGACGTATTTTTCGGAGATGCTCGGTTATCTTAAGACAGATCCCCTTTTCAGAAAATATTCGCACGGCAGCTTCAGGCGTCTTGCGGAGGAAGCGCTTCGCGAGCCTATCGCACTGTGCCCGTCCATAGGGCTTGGAGCTTGCGGCGGTGAGCCGTTGCTTGAAGGTATATTCGGCACTTATTCGGACAAGCTGCGTCAGCTGAGGACGTTCCTTATGTACGTAATGTCCCATCCGGGGAAAAAGCTTACGTCCTTGGGCGAGACTGCGGATAAGATGTGGTTGTTATGCTCTGCCGGCGACGGGGGAGCGGATATGAACGCTCACGGGGGTCTCGGAGGCTTCCTTTCGGAGCTTAATGCGTTTTATCTCGGGCACGCGGCGTTTTGGAACGACGGTGATGACGGCTTTGAGTGGGTGCTTGCGGATGAGGCTGAGGAGGATCTGGTGGCGTACGAGCGCAGAGACGCATCGGGGGGACGCGTGCTGTGCGTGTTCAATTTTTCCGGACGTGCGATAATGGGGTACAGATTGCCTTTTCCGCACGATATTCCGTACGCGGAGACGCGGGATGACGCACGGCGTGTGCATCTGCTTTGGAGGACGGCATTTTCGAGCGAGGGTGTGGATACGTCTGTCGGCGACGTTCGAGTCGTCGGAGGCGGTGCAAGCATTACGCTCATGCCGTTCGGAGCGGCATATCTTGTTCCGGTGAGCGGTGACGGCTCGCTGTGAGATGATGCGGCTGACAGCTGATATCAGAAATACTATGGCGTCGGCGAGACGCAGATATAAGGGAGGAATGGACCAATGGCAAGGAAAAAGGAATGTGTGGCAATGTTGCTTGCGGGCGGACAGGGAAGCAGGCTGTACGCGCTTACCGAAAAGACCGCAAAGCCTGCCGTACCGTTTGGCGGTAAGTATCGGATAATCGATTTTCCGCTGTCAAACTGTATAAATTCCGGGATAGATACGGTGGGTGTGCTCACGCAGTATCAGCCCTTAGTTCTCAACGAATATATCGGAAACGGAGAGCCGTGGGATCTTGACCGCGTTTACGGTGGAGTACGGGTACTGCCGCCGTATCAGGGCAAGAACGGCGCCGATTGGTACAAGGGCACGGCGAATGCGATATATCAAAATCTCGATTTTATAGAACGGTATTCGCCGGATCACGTTCTGGTGCTTTCCGGAGACCACATATACAAGATGGATTACAACGCTATGCTCTCGGAGCATAAAAGAACGGGCGCCGCGTGTACCATAGCCGTGCTCGACGTTCCGATAGAGCAGGCGAGCCGCTTCGGAATAATGAATGCCGACGAAAGCGGGCGCATCTACGAATTTGAAGAAAAGCCCAAGCATCCCAAGAGCACCAAGGCTTCGATGGGGATATATATATTCGACTACAAAAAGCTGAGGCAGTATCTTATAGCGGATGAAGCGGATGTGAGTAGCTCCAATGACTTCGGAAAGAACGTCATTCCCGCGATGCTTGCCGCAGGGGAGCCGATGTACGCGTATTCCTTCAACGGATATTGGAAGGACGTGGGTACCATCCAGAGCCTTTGGGAGGCGAATATGGATCTGCTCGGACGCCCTCCGGTGTTCGATCTGTACGACCGCTCGTGGCGGATATTCTTCAGAAACAGTCCTCTTCCGCCGCACTATGCGGCAGACGGCTCGGTGGTGTCCAATTCTCTCATAACCGAAGGATGTGAGATATACGGAGAGGTCAGAAATTCCGTCATATTCCGTTCGGTAAAGATAGCGAGCGGAGCGGTCGTGAAGGATTCCGTGATACTTCCGGGCGCGGTGATAGGAGAGGGGGCGCACGTTGAGTACGCCATCGTGGACAGCGACGCGGTCATCTGCGCCGGAGCTAAGATCGGAGCGCCGAGGGACAGCGGAGCGGAGATAACGGTCATCGGAAGCGGACTGCGGATAGGTGCCGATACGAACGTTCCCGTGGGGAGCATGTGTAACAGCGAGGCTCTTGAAAGGATGAACGGTGGAGATATATCCGGTTGACGGCGACCTTTTGCCGATAAATCACAGAAGGGAATGAATACGATATGAAAAGCGTAGCAGGGCTTATATTTTCCAATATACATGACAAGAATATAGTTGAGCTGACACGTCAGCGTACTATGGCGTCCATACCGTTTGCCTGTCGGTACAGGCTGATAGATTTCGCACTGTCGAATATGGTCAATTGCGGTATCAGCAATATACAGGTGATAACGCATTACAACTACCATTCTCTCGTGGATCACATAGGTACGGGAAAGGATTGGGATCTTGCGAGACGCAACGGCGGCATCAAGGTGCTCCCACCGTATATAACGGCGTATGCGAACGACGTCAATTCTCTGTATACGACGCGTCTTGAGGCTATAAAGAGCGTGATGTTCCCGATATCGAGGCTCACCGAGGATCACGTGGTGCTGAGCGACTGCGACGTTATCTGCAATATCGATATGAACGAGCTGGTCAGGACGCATATCGATACCGGCGCCGACGTTACCATGGTCACCCACAGCGTTGAGCTTACGCCGGAGCTTGCCGCCAAAAACGTGATAATATCCTCGGACGGAGACGGCAGGATCACTGATATGGCGGTCTATCCGTCCGGCGAGAGCGGCAGACGCGACGTGGCTCTGAACATACTCGTCCTCAGCCGGGAGCTGCTCATAAGTCTTACGCGTGACGCGATAGCGCACGGTTACACCAGCCTTAACCGCGATATATTTGCAAAAAATATCGGCAAGCTGGATCTGAGGGCTTACAGGTACGAGGGATATGCGGCTCAGATAACCTCCTTCAACGAGTATTTTGCCACGAGCATCGGGCTTGTCGAGCATCCGGAATATATGGATTCGCTGTTCCGTGTCGACGACCGCCCGATATATACCAAGGTCAGAAATTCCGCTCCCACCGAGTACACCGAAGGCTCGAGCGTGAAAAGCTCGCTCGTTGCCGACGGCTGTATGATAGAGGGAAGCGTGGACAACTGTATACTTTTCCGTGGTGTCAGGATCGGTAAGGGCACTACGGTCAAAAATTCGATACTCTTCCAAGATACTCAGGTGGGGGATAATGCGTATCTGAATTGCGTGGTCTCGGACAAGAACGTGGTCATAAGAGACGGCAGAGTGCTTAGCGGACACGAAAGCATGCCGTTTTATATTGACAAGGGACGTATGATATGATATAATATAATAGTCGTACAGTATCGCTCATACGTAACGTATAATGTTTTTATTTGAAAGGAATGTATGTGATGCCAGCAAAACGAAAAGCCCCGATCAAGGTACTGTTCGTAGCCTCCGAGGCGCTTCCGTACGCCTCCACGGGAGGGCTTGCGGATGTTATCGGCTCGTTGCCGTCCGCTCTCGTCAAGCGAAACGTGGATGCGAGAGTCATAATGCCGTATTACAGCGTGATAAAGCAAAAAGAGCTTCCGGAGATAGGATTTTTGTTTGATCTCAGGGTGCGCCTTGCGTGGAGGGATCAATACTGCGGTATCTTCACCGCCGTGCGCAACGGTATAACGTTTTATTTCGTGGACAACGAATACTATTTCCGCAGGATGTCTCTTTACGGAAGCTATGACGACGGGGAGCGATACGCCTTCTTTTGCAAAGCCGTGCTCGAGGTGCTTCCGCGTCTCGATAACGGAGGGGGCTTTTTCCCGGACGTGCTGCACACCAACGATTGGCAGGCGGCACTTGCCGGAATATATCTGAAGCAGATATACAGAAAGGCGGATTACCGCTACCGCCCGATACGCGTGGTGCATTCCATCCACAACATAGAGTATCAGGGCGTATACGATCACGGTATACTCGGGGATGTTTTCGATCTTTCTCCGGAGTATGCCTCGATAGTGGATTACAACGGTGCCATAAACCTTACCAAGGGCGCTATCGTGTGCTGTGACAGGCTCACCACGGTCAGCCCGACGTATGCCAAACAGATAAAGACGCCGGAATATTCGTCCGGACTGCACCACATAATAAACCAGTACGCCTTTAAGACCGTCGGGATAATCAACGGTATAGATCAGGATTATTACGATCCCGCGACCGATGCCGACGTTTATTCGGTGTACACCGAGGCGTGTGGCAAGGCGGCAAACAAAAAGTCGCTCCAGCGCGAGCTGAGACTGCCCGTCTCGGCGGATACTCCCCTTGTCGGTATGATAACAAGACTTACGTCGCACAAGGGCTTGGACCTTGTGACCGCGGTGATAGAAGAGCTTTTACACGAGGACGTTCAGTTCGTCCTGCTCGGAACGGGGGACTCCGGGTTTGAGAGCTTTTTCAGACGTCTTGCCTCGTCTTATCCGGAAAAGGCACGGGCGCTGATAAAGTACGATAAATCGCTGTCAAAGAAGATATACGCCGCGGCGGACGTGTTCCTTATGCCGTCAAAGAGCGAGCCTTGCGGACTTGCCCAAATGATAGCTTCAAGATACGGTACCGTGCCCGTGGTGCGTGAGACCGGCGGTCTTTACGATACCATCAGGTACTACGACGATGCAACGGGAGAGGGCAACGGATTCACCTTTGCGGATTACAACGCGCACGATATGCTCTACACCGTACGCAAGGCGCTGAGGCTCTATCGCACGGATAGGGACAAGTGGAATGCGCTGGCAAACGTCTGTATGAAGAAGGATTTTTCGTGGGACGTGCCGGCAGGAGAATATCTTAAGCTGTACGAAGAGCTTGGAACGCTTTGAAGCGTGAAGGTGTATGACCGTGTATACGAACAAAGAAAAGGAAATGACTCAATGGAAGATAAAGATATGACCGAAAATTCCGAAAACGTGACCGAAAAGGTCGGGAAGAAGCCGTCCGGAGGTGTCAAAAGATCGGCAACTGCGTCGAAAAAGACGGCACAGTCCACCCAAAAGCGCACGCGCACCGCACCGTCCGCGTCCGTCTCTTCACGTAAGCGCGTGGGGAATGATACCTCCGCCGACACCGCAGAGCGCGGCGCTCTTGCGGAGGAGCTTGCGTCAAAGCTGAAGAGATATTACGGTGTTTCTCCGAGCGAAGCGGACGAGGAGCAGATGTACAAGGCGGTCGTTCTGACCGTAAAGGATCAGCTGATGCGTTACCGTGCGGAGACGCACAAAAAGGTCAAGACCTCAAGATCCAAGCGCGTTTACTATATGTGTATGGAATTTCTGATAGGTCGCTCCTTGAAGAACAACGTCTGCAATCTCGGAATGGAACGCGAGTACAGAGACTTGCTTGCCTCGTACGGCTTCGATCTGGATAAGATATACGAGCACGAGAGCGACGCGGCTCTCGGAAACGGCGGTCTCGGAAGGCTGGCGGCTTGCTATATGGATTCCCTGACCACTCTCGGTTATCCTGCGACCGGGTTTTCCCTCTGCTACGAATACGGTCTTTTCAAGCAAAGGATCGTTGACGGTACTCAGGTGGAGCTTCCCGACGTTTGGCTTCCCGAGGGCGAGGGCTGGCTGGTGCCGCGCTCGGATAAGGCGTACACTGTGCGTTTCGGCGGTCAGATCAAGGAGGTGTGGGAGCACGGAGCGCTCCACATAATCCACGAGAACGCCGAGGAGGTCCGCGCTGTGCCGTACGATATGATGATATCCGGCGCGGATACCGATATCTGCAATTACCTCCGTCTCTGGAGAGCGTATAACGTTACAAAATTCAATATGTCGCTGTTTTCGCAGGGACAGTATATGAAGGCGCTGGAGGAGAACAACAACGCCGAGATACTGACCAAGGTGCTCTATCCGTCCGACAATCATACGGAAGGAAAGATATTGCGCTTGAATCAGCAGTATTTCCTTTGCTCCGCATCATTGCAGTCCATCATTGCAGACCATCTTGCCGCGTACGGAACGCTTGAAAACCTCGCCGACAAGGTCGCCATCCATCTGAATGACACGCATCCCGCTATGTGTATCCCCGAGCTTATGCGGATACTGATGGATGTGTATTCGTACAGCTGGGAAGCCGCGTGGGCGGTGGTCACACGTGTTTTCTCGTACACCAATCACACGGTGATGCCCGAGGCGCTCGAGCAGTGGAATGAGGATCTTTTCCGCCTGCGTTTGCCGCGTATACACACCATAATATGCGAGATCAACCGCAGATTTTGCGCGGATCTCTGGAATTTGTATCCCGGGGACTGGAACCGTATATCCGGTATGGCGATAGTTGCCGACCGTTCTATACGTATGGCTAATCTTTCGGTGGTCGGCTCGCACACGGTGAACGGCGTCTCCGAGCTTCATTCGGAGATACTCAGAAATACGGTATTTCACGATTTCAGCGTGAAAAATCCCGGCAAGTTCCGTAACGTCACCAACGGTATCACGCACAGGCGTTGGCTCGTAAATTCAAATCCCGGGCTTACCGCTCTGCTTGACGAATGCATAGGTCCGGATTACCGTTACCGCCCCGAGCTTCTCGAGGGATTTCTCAAGTATGAGAACGACGCCTCGGTGCTCAAGCGTCTTGAAGAGATAAAGCGCGAGAACAAGGTCAGATTTGCCGAATACGTGGCAAAACGCGAGGGTATAGTGCTCGATCCCGACTCGGTATTCGATATTCAGGCTAAGCGTCTGCACGAATACAAGCGACAGCTCCTTAACGCTCTTCGCATCATCAGTCTTTACGACGCTCTCTGTCGGACGCCGGATCTTCCGATAAGACCGCAGACCTTCATATTCGGAGCAAAAGCGGCGCCCGGATACGATATGGCGAAGCAGATAATACGGCTCATATGGTCCCTCTCCAAGGAGATTGAACGTAATCCCTTGGTGCGGCAGAAGCTACGCGTGGTATTTATGGAGGATTATAACGTCTCGATGGCTGAGAAGATGATACCTGCGGCTGATATTAGCGAGCAGATATCGCTTGCCGGAAAGGAAGCCTCCGGTACGGGGAATATGAAGTTTATGATAAACGGAGCCGTGACCTGCGGCACTCTCGACGGAGCGAACGTTGAGATGCGCAAGGTGCTCGGTGACGACAATATCTATATCTTTGGGCTTAATGCAAACGAGGTCGAGGACCTTTGGAAGCGCGGATATCAGGCATCCGACTATTACCGTACGGACGCACGTATACGTGCGGCGGTAGACCGTCTCTCCGGCGGATTTAACGGCACTTCGTTTGCGGATATGATGCATTACCTCATAATTGGGTACGGCGTTGCCGATCCCTATATGTGTCTTGCCGATTTCGAAGCGTATTACGACGCGCACGAGCAGATGCTCGAGGCTTACGGCGACAGAGACAGATGGAACCGTATGGCTCTTAACAATATCGCGCGAGCGGGGTATTTCGCATCGGATCGCGCCGTGAGAGAATACGCCGAGGACATCTGGCATATGAAGCCGCTCAAGAATACGAAGCGCATATGACGGTCTAACACAGCCTCTCTTGTGCCGCAGCTTCGCGCAGACGACATCAGGTCGATGCAGTGGCTGCGGCTTTTCCTTTTCGGGGACGGCGAGATGTACGCAAAATGAGAAAGGGTGCTTTTGCATATGCGAAAGCGTGATCCGGGTATAAACAGATATGGATATGGATAACTGCTTTGAGCTTACCGTAGCCGATGCGTCCGTGGGACGCTTCGGGGTGAACTGTACGGCACCTCTCGGGACGCGCCTGAAGCTCCGCATCACCGTTCCGCGTTCCGTGGGAACGGTCGACGTGCGTGTCTTTGCGGAGCTTGATGGGGTGCGCGAGGATACGGAATATTTCGGCACGGTGCGTGATATATACGGAGACGACGTTTCCGCGTCGCGTAAAAGCTCGGATGCTGTGGCGTTTGCTTGGACGGACACGGAGCTTGGGAAGGATAGGTACGAGGGGGAATGGAAGCCGCCGTCCACGGGGCTTTACTACCTTCGGTGTGACTTTACTACCGCCTACGGTGTCGTGCACCGCGAATATCAGTTTACGGTATACCGCAAGGAATGGAGCGTCCCGACTTGGCTCCGGGACGGTATAATGTATCAGATATTCCCTGACAGATTTGCAAGGAGCGAGCGTCATATCATCCCCCGAAAGCCGTACGCGCAGATAAATGAGGATTGGTACGGTGGGATAGGTAAATATGCGGAAAAGCCGGGTGATGCCGTTGACAATAACGAATTTTTCGGCGGCGATCTTTACGGCATTTCGGAAAAGCTCGATCATCTGTGTGATCTTGGTGTTACGGTGCTGTATCTTAATCCCGTCTTTGAGGCACATTCCAATCACAGATACGACGTCGGCGACTATATGAAGGTCGACTCGATGCTCGGCGGTGACGGGGCGCTCGAGACGTTGATCGAGCAGTGCACTCGGCGCGGTATACGCGTGATCCTTGACGGAGTGTTCAATCACACCGGGAGCGACAGCGTGTATTTTAATTCCGAGGGGAATTATCCGGGGCTTGGCGCGGCTCAAAGCAAAAGCTCGGAATATTACGGCTGGTACAGCTTCAGGAGCTATCCGGATGATTATGATTGCTGGTGGGGGGTAAAGATATTACCGACCTTGAACAAGCGTAACGCGCAGCTGCGCTCGTTTATCGCAGGGGAGGACGGCGTCGTTCGGCATTGGCTGAAAAAGGGCGTATCCGGCTGGCGTCTGGACGTTGCGGACGAGCTTCCCGACAGCCTTCTTGCACAGATCAAGGCAGCCGCCGCGGCTGAAAGGAGCGACAGCGTCATCATCGGAGAGGTCTGGGAGGACGCGTCGAACAAGATCGCTTACGGGGAGAGAAAAAAGTATTTTCAAGGATACGAGCTTGATTCTGTGATGAACTACCCTTTAAGGCAGGGCGTGATAGAGCTGACGCTCAACGGTGACGCCGAAGCGCTCGCCTCAAGGATGCGCCTACTGCTCACGCATTACCCCGAGCAGGTGCTTCTTGCTCAGATGAATTTTTTGAGCACTCACGATACGGAGCGGATAATCTGTGCTCTTTCCGGCGCGGACGTCAAGGGGCTTACCAACGCCGAGCTTGCGCACAGGGCGCTTGATGCGGACGAGCTGTCACGTGCGACCGAGCGCGTCAGATTTGCTTCCGCGCTTATGTACTGTCTGCCGGGAATACCGTGTATATACTACGGCGACGAGATCGGAATGGAGGGATGGCGCGATCCGTTCAACCGCCGACCGTTCCCTTGGGGACGCGGGGACAGGGGACTGTATGAGCATTACCGAAGGCTCGGGAAACTGAGACACGACCGATCCGACCTTAGGTGCGGTGAGACGGAACTGCTTTATTACGGATGCGGAGTCGTGGCATTCAGGCGCGGAGAGCTTAAGGTCGTGGCAAATCGCGGAGGAGCGGGGCATACGGTGAGAAGCGAGAAGGAGTTTTGGGAGCTTATGACGGGCGAGCGCGCCGAGAGAGCCGCTGACGGCGGATGGGAATATACCGTGCCAAGCGGAGGTGTCGCTGTGCTCTCGGGTGACGGGATATGCGGAAAGAGGCGAGCGGTCGATGGATGCTGAGCTTTTCGATCTGTCCGTCGAGGCGGCAAATGTCGTTGAGAGCGAAAAGGGGATAGGCACGCTCGCGGAGGGCGTTATGCACAGTGCTATCAAGTATTATTTTCAGCCCGATCCGCAATTTCACGAGGTGAAGATAGAAGGCTTCGTTTGCGACGCCGTGGTGGACAGTCTCCGCTTCGGAACTACGCTCGTTGAGGTGCAGACGGCAAATCTCCGCGGTCTTTACAGAAAGCTTGAGAACTATCTCGGGAAGGGGAGAGGTGCGGATGTGCTTTGCGCCGAGGATGCGGTACGGCTCGCAAGATCGCCCGGCAGAGTCACAGTCGTGCATCCGATAAGCGTGGAGAACAGGATAGTGTGGGTGGATCCCGAGACGGGGGAGTGCGTCTGCGGAAGGTGCTCACGTAAGGGAGAGATCGCGGCAAGAGCGCTTTGGGAGCTTTACGGTATACGCAAGTTTGTCGGTACGCCGGGCTTTACCTTCGTTATACTGTGGGTGAGCACCGAGGAGCGGAAGCTGCTCTGCGGATGGAGCCGAGACAGGAAAAAAGGCTCGCGCAGGATAGGTCTGTCTCCGATCGCGCTGTGCGGCGAGTCCGTGTTTCGCAAAAGATCGGATTACTTAGCTATGATACCCGTGGAGCTTGACGACGGCTTTACATCCGTTCAATTCGCGAAAGCAACGAAGCTGACGCAGAGAAGGTCGGGAGCGGCTCTTTTGTGTCTTATGGACATCGGTGTGCTCAGGCGCGAGAAGAAAGGACGCGGTTACGTGTATTTTCGCGTGCCCGACGGCGAAAAAGAAGGTTAACAGTGGCAGTTGTAGCCTGTAACGGAGGCAAATGTGCGGTCGGTCTTATTCGGAATTTATGCAGATTGTACAAAAAAACGGGAAAAATTTTTATGCGGTAGGGCATAAAAAATTTTTTCGCCTACTTGAAATTTTCCGAAAGTGTGGTATAATATTGATGTATTTTAATATCTCCGCCCGTACTTTTGCGGTGCTGAGAGGAAAGTAAGGGGAGACCATATGAAGAATCTAAAGCGAATTTTGCCGTTGTTTCTCGTAGTGGCGGCTCTTCTGTCGATGTTCTCGTTCTCCGCGATCGCCGATAACGGCGACGGCTGGAGAGTGGATGACGACGGGGAAGAGCGTTATTATGTGGACGGCGAATACGTTACCGGAGTTCAGAAGATAGGTGAGTTTGAATACCTCTTCGCGAACGACGGTGCGTTCAAGGGCTTGTACGACGCGCACACGAATTTCGGTACGGTAAACGTTCCAAATACGTCTGCTTACCGCGATGCGCTGACACAGCTCATGGAGGACGGCAGTGACGTCCTTGCGTACTACACGTTCGACGCGGAGGAGCTTTACAGCTCCGCAAGCTACATAGCGGCGAACAAGATGGCAAACGACATCACCAAAGGCTCGGCGACCGAGAGCGGTACGCTCAGTATGTATACTTATCTTGAGGATACCTTTATTTCGACTTCCTCGAGATTTGCTCTTGCGGTTTACAGGCAGAGCGTCGTTTCGCGTGTTGAGCGTGCGGACGGCGGATACGCCTTAAATCTCGGCTCATCGCTCGAGAAGTCCGAGACCTCGAACCATTCATATATAAACATATACACCGGTCGCAACAAGTCCGGTGAGGAGATAGTTATCGAGAGCGAGTTTATGCTCGGGGCGGATTACGCCTCATCCACGTCGCTCATTCAGCTCATCGACCGCGCCAATGCGGACACCGGCAAGGACTATATGCCCGGTCTGCTTAGCATAAACAAGAACGGCGGTGTTTATCTTCCCACCGACAAGACCTCGCTCGTCTGCGCTTTGAGCGAGCACGAGTATACCCGTATCTCGGTGGCGATACATCCCTCCGCGAACACCTACGACGTTTATGTCAACGGTGTTCTGACGGTCAAGGACGTTGTGTTCATCGAGGACACCGAGACGTACGATCCGATGAATTTCGTGATCGACGAGATCCGTATCGCACAGCTCAGCGGTGTGAATATCGGCTCTATGTATGTGGATAACTTCGTGGCTTACGTTGCTTCGGAGCCTATATGCGTATTGACTGCCGACGTTAAGAACGGTATTTATGTCGAGGGTAGCGTGCTCCGTTGCTATAAGAACAACAGGATCGTTATCGGTACTCAGCGTATAACCGGTACCTATCTTGGCGTAAGCTTCGATAATGAGCAGGTCAACTTCGGCACGATCGACTCGAACGGTGCTTACTACCCGGGAAACACTGCTACCGTTATGGTGGACGGCGCGGTGAACAAGAAGGAGAGCGTGGCAGGAAATCTGTTCGTCGCTCCCGACGAAGTGGTCCTTTCGAGCGGAGCCTTCGGCGGTTGGCTGGTCACCGACGGTGAGAGCACTGCACTGCTCAATCCCGGCGATACTTACCATATGGTAGGAGACATTACCTGTGAAGCGTTTGCTCTGGATCTGGCTATGCTCGACGGCGCCGCTATAAGGACGACCGAAGGCAGTACCGGTCTCAGATTTATGGCTAAGATAAGCAGTTCTCAGTACAGACTGTTAAAGCAGAGCGGAGCCGAGGTAGAGGCTCATATGGTGATAGTGCCCACGGCATATTACGATAAGACCTACGGCTATCACACGATCGAGGCTCTGGAGCAGGCCGGATATACCGATATGATCGATATCACGGTATCCAATTGGTATATGTCGACCGTTGATTACCATTATTTCACCGGTGCGGTGGCAAACATCCTTGAAGAGAACTATCTCCTTGATTATTCCGGAGTGGCTTACCTCAAGATAACCTATGCCGACGGCACGGTGAGAAACGTTTATTCGGACTACAACGAAGAAGTAAACAGCAGAAGCGTTTACGAGGTGGCACATGCCGCTTATAACGACCGTACGACGCTCAGCGGTCAGGATCGCTATTCAAACAGCGTCGCTTACAACGGCATCACCACGTACAGCCCCTACGACGCTACGCGTCTTTCCGTGATAAAGGGCTTTGCGGATAAGGTCGCGCTCATAGATGCCGGAATTGACGGCGTCGTGGCTCGCGGAGACTTTTACGATGCTCCTTATTCGATAAGCTCGAGCTACAACACCACCACGCTCAAGACGGACATCACCCTGACGGCTAAGAGCGGCTGGACGCCCTATGGCGTAGTCGTCAACGGCGCACTTGCCGATAGCTCCGTTAACGGAAGCACCTGTACGCTCAGCGTGGACATCGGCGAGACACAGCTTTCCGATCTTGGCGTTATGGCTGACGTCAATAGCTGGACGTTTGCAAAGATAACCGACCTCTTTACGGAGAATACCGACAGCGCTTACTGCTTTGACGGTCAGACATCGTCCGGTAAGTGGGCATATACGACCTCGTCTGTCGGAAAGGATGCAAAGTACAACGCGACCTTCGGTAACGTTAAGGCGACGCGCAGCGGCTCGATCATATCGGGAAAGTATTATTTCGATCTTTCCGAAATGAAAGCGTTCTCGTTCTACGTTTACAGCACGAATGACGATCAGACGTTCTTCATTAAGTTCTCAAGTGAAAACTCCGAAACCACCGACGGTATAGACTACTACGGCAAGACCGTAAAGGTGAAGAAGGGTTGGAATTACGTAACTATCCTTAAGTCAGATCTTTCCCCCTCGCGTAGCCCGCTCGGTTGGAATAAGATAGACAACATTTCGCTCACCTCTACCGGTTGGGAACAGAACAATGATACCTCGACCGTCCTGTATTTCACCGAGTTCACCGCGTACGACAGACCGGTGTCGCTCGATACGGTATCGGGAGCTGTGGAGCTGAAGAACGCCGCGGTGTATGCTACCAACGGATACTATTCCGCAGTTGACGGGGTGAAATACGCGAACTCCAAGAATGATACCAACGCAACTGCGTTTGAAGATAACGGAATATACTACGTGCCGATGTCGTCTCTTGCCGCGGCAAAGGGAAGCGATGCTAAATACTATACCGCTTCGGAGACGCTTGCATTCAAGTACAACGGAAACAGCTACGTCTTTAAGGCGGGAAGCAAGAAGTACACCGTTAACGGAACGGATGCCGAGCTTAGCGTTGCGCCCCGCACGAACGGAGATGCTCTGTTCTTCTCGGTCGACGACGTTATGGCGCTGTTCGGATACAGTCAGAAATATATCGACCGTATGGGACTGATAGTTCTTTCGAATACACCCGACGTATTTGACGAGGATGCGGATTACGATACGATATACAGCGCTATCGAGGAACTTATCTACGTAAGACCGGAAGGGGAGAAGATAGTCAGCGATCTTAACGAAAACAGCGGTGGGGTGCATCCGTACCTTATGTTGGACGGAGACGATTTCGACCGTCTGAGATATTATTCCGTAATGGACACGACGCTTCAAGGTTATATCGCGACGCTTGAAAACAAATACGGAGTCGGCACGAAGAACTTCGAAGCCGATGTGAATTACTATCACCTTACCGATGGACAGAGACTTCTTGATATATCGCGAGACGTGATGAACAAGGTCATTCCGTGGGCACTGCTCTCGAAGCTGTATGAGGTCAGCAACCCCGAGCTTTCGGCAACGTATGCCGAGAGATGCTGGGATGAGCTTGAGGCGGTATGCAACTTCCACGACGGACAGTATTATTCTTGGCATCCGTCACACTTCCTTGATACCGGAGAGCTTGCGTATGCCGTGGCTATCTGCTACGACTGGCTGTACGATTATTGGGCTAAGACGAACAATGACATCGACAGCACGACCTACACGTATGACGGCGATGTAACGAGACTCTCTCTCCTTGAGGACTCTATGTATTGGATGGCTCTGTCTGTGTCCAACGTCCTTGAGAGCGATACCACCGGAAAGTATATCCCATATTCCGCTAACATAAGCAGCTGGACGAATAACTGGAACGGCGTGTGCAACGGCGGACTTATGGCGGCGGCTCTCGCGATATGCAATGTTGAGAGATACTCGGACAATGTAAAGACTTATCTTGGAGAAGCTATAACGGCTATCGAGCGCGGTATGTGGGTGTATGCTCCCGAGGGCGGATACGAGGAAGGTCCCGGATATTGGTCGTACGGAACTACGTACGTTCAGGTATTTATCTCCTGCCTTGACAGCGCCTGTGGCACCAACTACGGAATATACAACGCTCCCGGATTTGCAAACTCCGTATACTTCACGACTTATCTCGGAACAAAGAACACGACTTGGGGCTTCCACGACGGCGGAAGCGGCTCTGCCGATACCGGTATAGCGGCTTGGTTTGCCGGTAAGAGCAACGACGCCAATGTCAACGCGATAAGACGTCAGGCGCTGGAGAACGGCTGGAAGAGCGTAACGTTCTACGACATACTGTATTTCGATCCGCACATTATCACTGCAAATATCTCACTGACGCTCGATGCGTACTACTCGCTCGACACGATAATGACGTTCAGATCTTCTTGGGATGCCGATACCTGTCTGTTTGCCGGTCTGCACGGCGGTGACAACTCGGCGTCGCACGGAGACCTTGATATAGGTAACTTCGTTATAAGCGCGAACGGAACGTTTA
>CAZMWM010000026.1:0-20359 GCA_964570105.1 uncultured Lachnospiraceae bacterium
CATATCTTTTTGCTTTTTTTATCTTTTTGGGTCATATCTATTTACAACGTAGAGCCACCGTAAAAAAAATCAATATATACTATTGACAAATTCCGACTTTGGTGTTATAATGTGGTTAAATAAAGACTTTGAAACAACCAAAGGAGCAGTCGAAGAATGAAAAAGTTGATAGCGGTATTTTTAGTTTGCATATTGCTGATAACGGTGCTTTTTGTTACCGGATGTGATGAGCATCCCTCAGATCAAGGAAACGGTGACAAAGGCGGTAACGAAACCGGTGATAACGGCTATCAAGAGACTTCGTCCTTGAGTGATTTTAAATTTGAACTTAACGATGATGGGGATTCCTATTGTTTGGTGAGCTATAACGGCACTGCTTCAAAAGCAATCATTCCATCTACATATTTAGGCAAACCGGTAACGAGTATAGGAGATTGTGCGTTCTATAAATGCAGTAGCCTTACAAGTGTAACTATAGGTAATAGTGTAACGAGCATAGGGAATTATGCGTTCTGTGAATGCAGTAGTCTTACGAGTATAACGATACCTGATAGTGTAACGAGCATAGGGAATTATGCGTTCTGTGAATGCATTAGTCTTACGAGTATAACGATACCTGATAGCGTAACAAGCATAAGTGAAAATGCATTCTGTAATTGCATTAGTCTTACGAACATAACTATAGGCAATGGCGTAACGAACATAGGAAGTTATGCGTTCTACAATTGCTACAAACTCTTAGAGGTATATAACTTGTCCTCGCTAAACATAATTGCAGGATTGTATGATAACGGTTATGTCGGATATTATGCTCTTGGTGTTTATACGGATATAAATACCCCAAGCAAGCTTTGGACAAATTCCGACGGATATACATTCTATGAGAATGGGGATACCTGTTATCTTGTATGGTATACCGGATATGATTCAAAACTTACCTTGCCCGATAACTGTAATGGTAAGAATTATGCTATAAATAAAAATGCGTTCTATAATTGCAGTAATCTTACGAGTGTAACTATACCCAATAGTGTAACGAACATAGGAAGTTCTGCGTTTTGGTATTGCAGTAGACTTACGAGCATAACTATACCCAATAGTATAATGAGAATAAGACGTGATGCGTTCTGTGGTTGCAGTAAGCTTACGAGCGTAACGTTTGAAGATACGTCGACGTGGTACATAACAGAAAATTCCGATATGACGGGCGAAACGGAAATAGACGTAACTGATGCAAGCAAAAATGCAGGTTATCTCAAATCGGATCACTACGATGAATATTGGTACAAAAAATAAGCAACTCCCCGTCCCCGAGCCAATAGGTTTCGGCTCGGGGACGCGCGAGTTTGATATGTAGATAATAAAACACACCGTAACGACCGTATTTTTGTGTTGACACCTGTTAATATGGAGCAAGCATCACTTGTTCCATTTTTTTGTTTTACGGTATTCGCTCGGACTCATTCCGACGTGATAATTCATAAACGTATTGAGCTGACGGTAATTTTCAAAGCCGCACCTCAGCGCGACCTCGGAAAGCGGAATGGACGCGTCCTCCAGCTGTTCGCAAACATAACTTTGCCGCGTATTATCGATATAGCTCTTTAAATTCATCGAATACTCTTCGCGGAATATCCTCGTGAGATACCCTTCGCTCAGTCCGAAATGCTCGGCAGCGTCCTTGACCTTGATATTTACGTTACGGTTTTCCTCTATCCAGCCGAGAAGCGCCGACGCCGCGGTATCACGTTTGACAGACACCGAAAGGCTCGCAAAGGCAAGCTCGGCAAGCGTCATCTCACAGAACGCGTCCAGCGCGTGACTCGGATACCCTTCCCTTGACGTTATCCTCTCGCCAAGCGGCAAAAGCTCGGATATCACGGACGCGTCGTTCAACGTAAACAGCTTCGGGATGGTGCCGTAATCACCTATAAAGCAGAGACGGTACATATCGAGCGTGTCTCCCGGCTCTTTATATATTTGGTACAGGCTATCCTTTTTACAGCAGAACACCTGCCGTTCAACAAGACTGAAACGGCTGAAATCCTCGACCACCGTAACGCTTCCGGAAAGCACTGCGAATATCTCGTTTGAACGTGAGGTACGGTTCTTATATCTCCATTCACCGTCCTCCGATATATGCTCAAGAGTAACGAAGCTTATCTTTTTAGCGGACATATCCTTCCTCACTTTCAAAAAACAGCGACCTTCCGATACGGCAGATCATTTTTCAAATCCTTCGAGAGCCTTCAAGACCTTTTTAACGTTATCCTCCACAGAGCCGTGACCAAGCTCAACGGTGATATCGGCGTATTTCTCGTACAGCGGCACTCTTTCCTCGTACAGTCCGCGCAGATCCTGCCCCTCACGCAATACGACGCCGCGCCCCTTGATATCCGAAAGCCTTGCGTCAAGGATGTCAAAGCGCTGTTTCAGGTAGACGACCGCACCGAGAGCTCTGAGATTTTCCATAGCTTCCTTGCCGTATACGACGCTCCCACCGGTAGCGATGACCGTATGTCTCGTGGAAAGAGATGCGTTCACGGTATTTTCAAGCTCTATAAATCCGTCGACGCCGCGCTGTGAGATGATATCGCAGAGCAACTGTCCCGCGCTCTGCTGTATAACGAGGTCGGTATCGCAAAAGCAGTAACCTATAAGCTTCGCCAAAATAACGCCGAGCGTGCTCTTCCCCACTCCCGGCATACCTATAAGAATTATGTTATCGCACTTCACACAAGACATCAGCATTTTCTCCGGATCCGTTTATTTAACGACGATTATTGCGGTATGTATACATTATATCATAAAATCCGACCATTGTCAATACAGAAGGCTTGACCGTTGCGTTTTTCTGACTTAAAAAAATTTATTTTTTTCGCTTCTACCTCTTGACATTCGGTTGGATATGTGCTACAATACACTTGAACGTTAATTCAAATGTTCAAATGTTCAAAACAGGAGATCGAAAGATGGATAAAGAACAGCTTCCGATATGCGAAACGACGGTGGTGCACCCGTGGCTCACCGAAAAGCTCCGAGAGCTTTTGCCGGACGCAGAGAGCCTTGAAGCTCTTGCCGGACTGTACAAGGTATTCGGAGATCAGACGCGGATAAAGCTTCTTTGCACCCTGCTTGAGGGTGAGCTGTGCGTGTGCGACCTTGCCGAGCTTGTCGGTATGTCGGTCTCGGCGGTGTCACATCAACTGAAGATACTGAAACAAGCGCGCCTTATCACGCACAGAAGAGCCGGTAAAACGGTATTCTATTCCCTTGCCGACGATCACGTCAAGATAATGCTCAGCAACGGAATCGAGCACGTAAACGAAAAGAAATAAATATCAAATACGAAAGGAACTGCCGAAATGAAAAAGGTATTCAAGCTCGAAAATTTGGATTGCGCGAACTGCGCCGCGAAAATGGAGCGTCTCATACAGAAGATAGACGGAGTTAACTCTGCCACCATCAGCTTTATGACGCAAAAGCTCACAATAGACGCCGACGAAGCACGCTTTGATGAGATACTCGCAAAAGCCGAGGACGCTTGCCGCAAGGTAGACGCAGATTGCAGGATAATAAGAAAATGAATAAAAAGCAACGCGCACTCTTGATACGGGCGGCGATAAGTGCCGCTCTGCTCGCAGTCGCATACGTGATACGCAACACACTTTCACCAAACGACCTTATCTGCGCGGCAATCTTCGCCTTCCCCTATCTCTGCGCAGGCTACGACGTACTGCTGACAGCAGGGCGAAATATACTTCACGGTCAGCTGTTTGACGAGAACTTTCTTATGTGCATCGCCACGGTCGGCGCGTTCTGCATCGGCGAATACCCGGAAGCCGTGTTCGTTATGGTACTCTACCAGCTCGGAGAGCTGTTCCAAAGCATAGCCGTCGGAAAAAGCAGACGCTCCATCTCCGCACTTATGGACATCTGTCCCGAAACCGCCAACGTTCTGAGGGACGGAAAGCGCGTCACCGTATCGCCAGAAGAGGTCGAGATCGGAGAGACCGTCGTCATACTTCCGGGAGAACGGGTACCGATAGACGGTACGGTGATCGAGGGGGAGTCGGAGCTTGACACCGCGCCGCTCACGGGAGAGTCCGTCCCGAGAGCGGTAAACGTGGGCGACAGAGTTCCGAGCGGATGTATAAACCTTACCTCCCCTATCAGCATCAAGACGGATACAGACTACGATAATTCGACGGTCTCGAAGATACTTGAGCTGGTCGAAAGCGCCGCAAGCTCCAAGGCAAAAAGCGAACGCTTTATCACCCGTTTCGCGCACTATTATACCCCCTGCGTGGTGGTATTCGCCGCGCTTCTTGCCATCATCCCCGGCATCATCACCTCGGAATTTGCCGAATGGTTGCACAGAGCGCTCATATTCCTTGTCATATCCTGCCCGTGTGCCTTGGTGATCTCTGTCCCGCTGTCGTTTTTCGGCGGCATCGGAGCGGCAAGCAAAAAAGGGATACTCATAAAAGGCTCGAATTACCTCGAGGCTCTGGCTCACGTTGACACGGCTGTTTTCGATAAGACAGGCACTCTCACACGCGGAAGCTTCACCGTGACCGACGCCGTATCGCTCACCGCGGATACCGATATCCGCAAGCTCTTCACCGTTGCGGTAGCGCTTGAGGAAAGCTCCGAGCACCCGATAGCAAGGTCGGTGGTCAGCTCGTACACGGAACGATACGGCGAGCTTGGACACGCAAGCGTTACGTCTCTTCGCGAGATTTCGGGTAAAGGCTTGATGGCGGAATACGAAGGCAAAACGGCGCTTATCGGAAACCGCAAGCTTATGGAGGATAACGGCATCACACCTCCAAGGCTCGAGCTTGCCTCATCCGTACTCTTTGTCGCCCTCGGCGGCGAGCTACTCGGATACCTGGTCATAAGCGACGTTGCAAAGCCGACGAGCAAGGATGCGATAACTGCACTGAAAAAGCTCGGCGTCTCAAGGACGGTAATGCTCACGGGAGACCGCGCGGAGGTCGCCGCTCCGCTTGCAAAACAGCTGGAGCTTGACGAAGCTTACGCTTCATTGCTTCCGTCAGACAAGGTCAGCGCGGTCGAGCGTCTGCTCGGAGAATTGCCGAAGAATAAAAAGCTTGCTTTTATAGGTGACGGCATAAACGACGCTCCGGTGCTTACGCGCTCGGACGTGGGAATAGCCATGGGTGCGCTCGGCTCCGACGCCGCAATAGAAGCGGCGGATATAGTGCTTATGGATGACGATCCCTTAAAGCTCGCCGAAGCCATACGTATATCCAAAAGGACCAACGGAATAGTTATTCAAAATATAGTTTTCGCGCTCACGGTCAAGCTCATATTTCTCGTTATGGGCGCTTTCGGCATCGCCGAGCTTTGGGAAGCGGTATTTGCCGACGTCGGCGTGTCCGTTATAGCGATACTCAATGCAATGCGCACTCTGCGCACAAATCCTGAAAATATATTTAACGCCAAACGGCGGAACGGAGGATACGATGACAGATACGGTACTTTCCGATAAGGAAGAATTTTTAAGCATTTTCGAGCGCTGTATAAAGCGCGACGGCTCGGAGCAGTTGCTTGATTTTTTGAAGAACAGGAGCGATTTTTTCACCGCTCCCGCAAGCACCAAATACCATAACGCCTTTGAGGGTGGACTTTTGCGCCACAGCCTCAACGTTTACCGCGCGCTTGTGAGTTATCTCGAAAGAGAGCGCGTAAAGGAGGTATACGGACTTGATTACAGCGACGAGACGATTGCTATCGTAGCCCTTCTGCACGATCTGTGCAAGGTCAATTTTTATAAGGTCGGCTCGCGCAACGTTAAGGACGAGAACGGCGTTTGGAGAAGCGTGCCGACATACGAGATAAATGACACGTTGCCATACGGTCACGGCGAAAAATCCGTTTATATGATCACCGGATATATGAAGCTCGACCGCGAGGAAGCCTTCGCTATACGCTACCATATGGGATTTTCGGGAAACGAAGAGCCGCGCGACGTCAGCCGAGCCTTCGAAATGTTTCCTCTCGCCGTCGCACTGTCGTTCGCAGATATGGAAGCAACGTTTTTTATGGAGAAATGATCCTTCGTAAAGCCGTCAAATATAGTCCAAGCCAAAAAGCCCCGTTTCACAGAGCGATCTCTGCAAAACGGGGCTTACGTTTTTATATGATCTCAAAAGTTACACCGATGCGGTGACGCTTATGTCATCCGGATGCGCCGCTCTCATACGTCGCATCACCCATATATACAGCGGAATGAGCAGGAGATCCGCAAGCACCCAAGCGGCAGGTGAGGCTATGCACGCGGCGGTATAGCCGTACGTCCCCACCAATGCCAAGGCAACGCCTGCGCGTCCCACAAGCTCCAAAACTCCGCCCGCCATAGCCTGAACGCTGTAACCCATTCCCTGCACTGCGTTTCTGAACACCGCGATCATTGAAAGGAAAATAAAGAATACCGCGTTTATCTTTATATATTCATCCACCAGCCCTATGACCTCAAGCTCGGATGCGTCAAGGAACAGGAGCGAGACCTCGCTTCCGACAAAGAAAAGCACAACTCCCAATACCACAGCAACACAAGCATCCAAGATCGCGGCGGTCTTGACACCCGTTTTCACCCTGCGGACGTTTCCCGCTCCGGTATTTTGACCGCAATAGTTCGCCAGTGCCACGCCTATGGAATTCATCACCAACCAAACTATGCTCTGTATCTTTCCGGCGACCGTCATAGCCGCAACCGCGTCGCTTCCCAAGGAATTGACCGCGGCTTGCAATACCACGCTTCCGATGGCTGTAACGGAATATTGGAGCGCCACGGGAAGCCCCATAAACAGCATCCTGCCGACGATCTTCCGATCAAATCCCATCTCCTCCTTCGAGGGGATCACATCCGAGCATCGCTCTTTTATATAGAGCAGACAAAGTATTCCCGAAACGAGCTGAGCTATGACGGTAGCGATAGCCGCACCGGCAACTCCCAACGGGACCACTACTATAAAGAAAATGTCAAGTCCCACGTTGAGCACTGCGGATATTATAAGAAAATAAAGCGGTGAACGGCTGTCACCGAGCGCTCTCAGCAGTCCTGCGAGCATATTATACAGCATGGTCGCGAACATACCGACGTATATGTACTTAAGATAATCCGCGGCGCCGTCAACGATATCCTCCGGCGTTTTCATAAGCAACAGGAGCGGACGGTTGAATACGAGCGCAACCGCAGTCATCACCGAGACCACGATGGCGTACACGAATATCATATTCGCGATACATCTTCGCACCTTTTTCTTGTCGCCTGCACCGAAATACTGCGCTATAAGTATACACGATCCCTCGGCAACTCCGTTTATAAAACCGATCACCAAAAACGTCACGGCTCCGGTCGCGCCTACGGCGGCGAGCGCCTCTTTGCCCAAGAATTGCCCGACTATGACCGCGTCCACCATATTATACAGCTGTTGAAAAAGATTTCCTATCAAAAGCGGCAAAGCAAACGAAACAAGAAGCTTCATAGGCTTTCCGTGCGTCATATCACAAACCATCGATGCGTCCCCATTCTCCGAAAATGTTTATCAAAGCAACAGACCAGCATCATAATAGCACGATATCGCCCGGCTGTAAAGCGGTGTTTATGAATAAAAGAAAAGTTTTTTTAATATCCTTATCACAAGCTTCCTCATTCAACCCGGAGCGGGCGAGAAGCACCCGTCAGATAGATCTTTCCAATGAGATCGGATTTGTAACGACGCAAAACTCTTCGTTGGTCAAATCTGTCTTTTGGTATACGAGCGTTCCGAATGCCTTCTGCATAACAGAAAGGAACGGACGGAATACGACCACACCTGCTCCCAGCACATAGCTGAAATATATCTTTTTGTCAAGCCTCCGAGCAATGATCCTCGCTATATCCATCGTCTGCACATACTCTGCGTTTTGCGGAGTATGCACACCGCACAGCGTCCCATCAATGCACATTTTTACATATGATGACAAATTATCTATATAGATCATGCTTCTTTCGTTCTTTATACGCGGAAACACCGGAGATTTTTTAACGATCTTTATTATCGTCTGAAAATTTCCCTTACAGCCTTTTCCGTAGACCATCGGCGGACGGATCACACAAAGCTTAAAATTATCGTCCGCGATCTCACTCAAGGCTTGCTCGGCTTGCCATTTGGATCTGCCGTAATTACTTTTGGGAGCCGGAGCGGTGTCACTCGATATCACCCCCACATCCTTGCCGTATACGCTCATAGAGCTGAGGAAAATAAATTGCCCTACCCCTTCAGCCTTTGCCTTTTCCGCGGTCTCGATAGCCAGATCGCGATTGACCTCGTAATAAGTATGGGCATTTTCCTTCGTTTCCTTCTGATGCGCGATACCGGCAACGTGAAAAACGGTATCGTAACCGGCAAAGCTTTTATCTCGCCAAGCTCCGCCTATCATATCCACGGTATCAACGGTATACTCGTTCGGGAAATTCGCTTTTATGTAGTTTTCAAACGACGTACCGATGTAACTGTTAGCGCCTGTGATAAGTATTCTTTTCATTATCGCATGACCTCCTGCTCTTCCTGTTTTTCTTCTTGCTTCTTCATCTCGCCCGTACCGCCCTCCACAACGCCGTCGTGCTTCAACACACTGACGACCGTCCCGAAGAAACAGCGCACATCCATGGCAAATCCCTTAAATCTGCCCCTGTTCAGCGCCGCGGCGTATTCACCGTCAAGCTTTGCTTTTACGTCTATCTCCAGCTCGTCGCGCCCGTTGATCTGCGCCCAACCGGTAATACCGGGCTTTATGTCGTTTGCGCCGTATTTTTCGCGCTCGGCGATCAGATCCTCCTGCGACCAAAGAGCCGGTCTGGGACCGATGCAGGATATTTTCCCGAGAAATACCTGATATATCTGCGGTAATTCGTCTATACTCGTTTTGCGAATGAATTTTCCGATCCGAGTGATATATTGCTCGGGATTCTTAAGAAGATGCGTTGGCGTATCATGAGGCGTGGACATCTTCATGCTACGGAACTTCCATATCATAAAATACGTAATCTCGCCGTTTTTCTTCTTACCGACGCGCTTCTGCTTGAACAAGACCGGACCGGGATCGTCGATCTTGATGGCAACGGCGATGATCAACATCGGAAGCAACAAGACGATAATAGCGAGACCGGACAGAACGATATCTATAAACCTCTTCACAACGTGCTTATACATTATGTGATCCTCCAACCTGATCGGCTCTCATATTAAAATAAGTACCCACAGAACTGCCGTTTTCACTTTTTGTGCACCCGGAAATATCCGCAAGATATTCCTCCCATCTCTGCGGATCAAGCAATACACCGTCCACCGTAACGCCGTCACCGCGCCTGTATACCTCGCCACTGCCGAGCTTAGTTCCCGCAGGCACACGGCAATATCCCTCTACCGTCGCATTGCAGTCCACATGGACGCCCTCACAGCACATAGTGGCGTGATTGATGACAGCACCGGCAGAAATGATACAGCCCTCGCATATCACGCATCCCGTATGCACGACCGCCATCGGCTCGATGATGCATCCGCTCATTATACGAGCAGAAGGAGAAACGTACGCCCTGGGCGAGATGAGCGAAACGATATTATAGTCCGTTTCCTCTTTTATCCTTTCGAGCAACGAACGTCTCACTTCCGAATTTCCTATAGCTACAACGATTTTTTTATAATCGGCAAACAGCCCGCCGATATCGCGCGTCGTTCCGATGACCTCAATGCCGTTCGGAGTCGTTTTCCTTACGTCGTCAACAAAGGCTATCTTCCCGAAGCACCCCATATCTGATGCGATCTCAAAAGCCACGACCGCATACGTACTCGCGCCGACGATCAACAGACCGTCACCTGCGTTACAACTGCTAATACTCTGCATCCCCCTTGATGTCCGACGTTTTTCAGTTCACCGCCGTAACCTTTTCATTATGCTGTTGCATTACTTTCATCTGTTGGGCATACGCTTCTCCCTTGTACTCCGAGCCGTGTTCACCTGCCGGATGATACGTGGGAACGACACCGGCAACAAGCTCCCGAATGATATCCTCACGACCGTCATACGCCGCGCGCATCAACATTTTCAGCTGACACAAAAACTCATCCGTATCGAACGGGATAGGACTGCCTATATGTATCAAATGATTCGGTGTGGTCCTCATCCCCTCCTCGGACATAAGCTTTTCCTCGTAAAGCTTTTCACCCGCACGAAGTCCCGTATATGATATCTTGATATCGACGTCGGGCTGTAATCCCGAAAGACGTATCAGGTTTCTGGCAAGAGTATCTATTTTCACGGGCGAACCCATGTCCAAAACGAATATTTCGCCGCCCGCCGCATATGTCCCGGCTTGAAGAACGAGCGAAGCCGCTTCCGGTATCGTCATAAAATATCTGATTATATCCGGATGCGTCACAGTAACAGGACCGCCTTTAGCTATCTGCTCCTTAAATCTCGGAATGACCGAGCCGTTACTGCCGAGCACATTACCGAAACGCACCGCGACGAATTCCGTCGTGGGCTTGTCGCAACACTCCCCCACATCCGGTGCATCGTACTCCGGATCCTCCGCATGAACGAGGATAGGGCGCAGATCCTTTGCTCTCCCCTCTCTTATCTTACGATCGAAGGACTGAATGACCATCTCGCAGAGTCGCTTTGAGGCTCCCATGATATTCGTGGGATTTACCGCTTTATCGGTCGAGATCAGCACAAATCTCTTGCATCCGTTCATCATAGCGGCATAAGCGGTCTTATATGTACCGACGGCATTATTTTTAATGGATTCGCACGGACTGTCCTCCATTAGAGGAACATGCTTATGCGCCGCGGCGTGATACACCACGTCCGGCTTGTATTTTGCGAATACCTGACCGAGACGTCGGCTGTCACGAACGGAGCCGATCAACACCTCCAAATTCAGCTCGGGATATTTATCCCTCAATTCAAGTGCAATAGCGTGAGCATTATTTTCATAGATATCAAAAACGATCAACTGCTTCGGTGAGTGCTGTGCGATCTGCCTGCAAAGCTCACTGCCGATAGAGCCGCCTCCGCCTGTGACCATGATGACCTTGTCCGTGATGAAGCGGTATATCTCATCCATATTCACCTTTATCGGATCGCGTCCGAGCAGGTCCTCTACCGCAACGTCTTTTAAGGATCTTGCCGCAACATCAGCAGATGCAAACGCATACACCCCCGGCATGATCTTCAGCTCGCAACTCGTCTCTTTACAAATATCGAGTATATCGCGGCGCTGTTCCGCGGTTGCGCTCGGAATAGCCAAGATAATCTTTTCTATCTTGTATTTTTCCACGTTCAGCAGAATATCGTCTCTGCCGCCAACGATCGGGACACCGTCGATAAAGCGTCTCTGCTTGTTACAGTCATCATCAATGATACAGCACACGCGCTCGTTAACTTCGTTCGCCCCGTGCAGATCTCGCAATATTATCTGCCCTGCCGAGCCTGCACCTATCAGCATAACGCGCGTTGCCAGACTCTTCTGCATCGCTTTCGTTCTTTTGTTTCGTTCCAACAAAACAAATCTGTACGCAAATCTGACAAACAGTATCAGCAGAAACTGTATCGCGATACCGACTATGTAGTAAGTAACCGGCATCCTATTAAATATAAGAGTAATGCCTAATGCATGGAGCAGACCTAATACCAAGGAGCTGACGGCAACCCTTTCCAGCTCAACGAAGCTTGCAAATTTCCATATGCTACGGTACAAATGAGCAAACCAAAGCACAACGATACAGACGACCGCATATATCGGCGAAAACTTCAGCCACGCCGACAAATACTCGTTTGGTATTTCGGAAACCCGACAGTCAAATCTGAGCCACAGAGCAACAAAATACGCCCCCACAACAGCGACAAGATCGTACAGGATCAAAAGCGCCACTACCGCATTTCTATGATTAAACAGCCTTGACGCTTCCTTGTGATGTGCCTCGGGGGCAACGAATATATCTTTTTTCATAATTATGACCATGCCTTTCCAAATATCACAGTAGTTTTGTGATGGTTTCGGTTTTGCCGAAATGGCGACCGTTCAGATCGCCGAGGCGCAAAACGCATCCGAAAGATCTATCTTTCAGACTTATCTCCTGCGCGTGTTTAAGACTGCAATACCACCCAAGGTATAAGCTTCCAAAAATCGCACTGACGATTTTATGAAAGAATTGCTACTATGAACTGCATTTATTATAGCACAAAACGCGAAAAAGGTCAACACCTTTTGAAAGAAAAAATGAAATAAAAATGCATACACTGTAAATTTGATATCTTAAGCTCCGTCACTCAGCCGTAAACGTTAAATCCCGGCGCATCGAAAACGAAATATATCTTCTGCTCTCCCTTTTCGTTCGGCTCCACTCCGAAGAACTGAACAAGCTCCTGATCCGCATCGACCTCATAACGGAACAAACCGTCGTTTTCCATTATTTTATAAGTCACGATGTAATACGTAGCATTGGGATGGTCCCCTTGGGCGTATGCATATTTTCTTATGAACACGTCATAGACCTTCTGCATCGGGAAAGCTTCGTACGGCTTTTTATCCTCACCGTCAAAATACCCGTCGGAAAACAACGCATTCAGCTCCTCGTGCTGTCCTCTTCTGACAGCGTCGAAATAATCGTACATGAGTGCGAGCGCAGCTCCGCCGCGAACAGCGCATTGGTCGCGTGTGTTCAAAGTCTCCGTCACCTCGACGAATTTGCCGTTGAAATCCCCATACTTCATAAGATAAGGGGCTTTTGCGAGATATTCTTCAAGCGTGAATATATCGGTCTCCCAATCCGGCGGATAAAGATCGCGTATCACGATCTGATCATTCGATCCACCCGAATCGTTTTCACTGTCTCCGTCATCGACATAGCTGTTACCGTTTTTCACGATATCCAGCCTCGGAATGATGTTCACCGCGCCGAGAAGCACTGCGAGCACCGCGATCACCGCTATTATCTTGACCTTCATCAAGTTCACCGTACCTTTCTCGAGACCTGCGGACGGAAAATATCTTCCAGTCGCCGCCCCGAAACACACCTGTATTTACAGACACAATATGGAAAAATTTATTATAATACACGTCACTCTGTTTATTATACTACACCTTTTGAATATAATCAAGTAGTTTTATTTTAAAATTACTTGACAAAACCGATTTTTCGGGCTATAATAGATGTACTATACGTGTGCGGCTCAGCCGTTGCACGATACCACGAAAGGTACGGTGATCGTAATAGCTACGAAATACTTCGACGAGGACCGCTGTCTTTCAATGAGCACGTTGAAGGATACAGTTCGGTTTTCGGCTGAAAAGTGGAACGAGCACGTTCTTTATTCTTACAAGGACGCAGGCGAGATCAAGAGCATGACCTACCGTCGCGTCTCGGCTTGCGTAGACGAGCTTGGGACCGCGTTCTCTGTCCTCGGGATAATGGGAGAACGCATAGCGGTGATCGGAGATGCATCTCCTTACTATATGCCTGCTTATTTCGCCGCGGCAAACGGCGGAGGTACTGCCGTTCCGCTCGATAAAGAGCTGGACGACGGGGCGATCTGCGGATTTGCCGCCATTGCAAACGTAAAAGCCATAGTATATACGGCATCCTTCAACAAAAGGATGCCTACGATCGCGCAAAGCTTGCCACAGGTGCGTTACTTTATTCCGATAAAGCCGGACGAAGGCTTTGAGTCGGACGACCGCTTCCGCAGTCTCGAGACGCTTCTGGAGCTTGGAAGAGAAGCCCTTGACAAGGGAAACGTAACGTTTACATCCTTCACGCCCGAGCCTGACAGTATGGCTTCTCTTATCTTCACGTCCGGAACTACGGGAACGAGCAAGGGCGTGATGCTCAGCCATAAAAATCTCATCACGTCGATGAACGCCTGTCGGGCAGTCGTAAGATTTAACAAAAAGAGCCGTTTCGTTTCCGTACTGCCGATGAACCATTCGTACGAGGTCACCTGCGAGCACCTTGCACTGATGACGCTCGGTTGCTCCACTTATCTCAACGAATCGGTGAAATACGCGCTTCGGAATTTCAGAACGGTAAGACCGAACTCCCTTATACTCGTGCCGCTCTTTGCAGAGACCATACACAAGCAGATCTGGAAGGAGATCAAAAAGAAGGGAGCCGAGCAAAAGGTACGTTCCGCGATGGCGCTTTCGGAAAAGCTCCTGAAGCACGGTATAGATCTGCGACATCTGCTGTTCAAGAGCATTCGCGCGGCTCTCGGCGGTAAGATAAACAATATCATCTGCGGAGGTGCGGCGCTCTCGCCCGAGATCACCCGAGACTTCTGCGCTTGGGGAATCATCATCCAGGAGGGTTACGGCATCACCGAATGCTCGCCTCTCGTTGCGGTAAATCCTTATTCAAGGGTACGCCCCGGCTCTGTCGGTCCCGCTGTTCCCGGATGCCGGGTGCGCATCGAAGCTCCCGATGACAAGGGTGACGGCGAGATACTCGTTAAGGGCGATAACGTGATGCTCGGTTATTACAACGCGCCGGACGCCACGGCTGAGGTCATGACGGAGGACGGTTGGTTCCGCACGGGAGACCTCGGTCACATCGACAGTGACGGATTTATCTACGTCACGGGACGCAAAAAAAATCTCATAATCCTTTCAAACGGCAAAAATGTGTTTCCGGAAGAGCTTGAAGAGCACCTGTACCACGAGAGCATCATAAAGGAATGCGTGGTCATTGGCAGAGAAGATAACGCCGGAAACGTTGCCATCACCGCGGTGGTATACCCCGATCCCGAGCTTACCGAGGGGATGGATGCTGAGACCGTGTACGAAAAAGTCAAGGATGCCGTAACAAATACAAATAAGCGTCTGCCGATATTCAAGCACATACAGAATTTCGAAATACGAAATACCGAATTTGAAAAGACCACTACCCAAAAAATAAAACGCTATTTGGTAAAGTGACCGAATAGACTTTTGTATCCGGAGGAAGATATAATGTTTGATAAAGTAAAAAGTATTCTCGTTGACGAGCTTCAACTCAAAGCGGAGGACATAAAGCCCGAGTCGGAGCTGGTAAATGACCTCGGAATAAACTCACTCGAGCTTGCAGACCTCATAATGACCTGCGAGGAAAAGTTCAATATCGAGATAAAGGATGACGACATCAGAAAATTCATCACTGTCGGTGACATCTGCAATTATCTCGAACAGCTCGTTTGAGCCACCGTCATCCATAAGCAGACCGTTAGTCGTGGCGGATCACTTCTCAAGGAAGGGATATCCGCCACACTATTTGTTTGTACGGAAAAAACGACATTATCCGTCCTTTTACGAGCCGAAACGTTAAAATATCGCAAGGAAAGGAAATGCTTATGACACCTTTATTTTCAGTGCTTGCGTTCTGCACGCTCACATTAGCCTTCACGTGGATACTCACTCCACCGATCACCGAGATGTACATAAGGAGGCGTATCATCTCACGCGCCGATATCGCTCCGCCACAGCTCGGTGACATACTGCGCACCTTTATGCCGAAACGATGTGTGTTCTCCGGTATTTCCCTTCCCATCCCGGGAAAATACGGAGAGGAGATATCCTACGGTACGGTAGCGGTAAACAGAGCCGGAATATTCATACTTTGCCGCATATGCGGAGACGGACTGCTCGAAAATCCTCCCGGCGCGGATAAATGGAAGTTTATGAGCTGTGGAAGCGTTAAGGAATTTCCAAACCCCTTCAAGGAGCTTGACGCACCCGCACGCCTGCTCGCTTACTACGCAAACGCCGCCGGAGTGAGCAACATTAAGGTGCACACGCTTCTCGTGTATACCGATCCGATGCTGAGATTTTCATTTCCGCCGCCCAAGGGCATCATCTCCGCCGACGCGCTATATAAAAGGCTTCGCGGTGTATCCAAAAGAGGCTCGCTTTCCGCCAAAAGCATAAACGACGTTACAACAATGCTTCGAGAGGTGAACGCAGGAAACGTCGACGCGCCGACCTTTTGAAAGCTCCGCGCAGATACGCTTGAAGTCACCGATCAAAATTTTAAAAAAACAACGCCTTCGCCGACGCGAAGGATAATAAGGATAAGGATAAGGTAAAAGAAAATGAACGAATTAACACAAAAAGAACTTGAGATATGCGCCGAGGCTGACAAAGCCCTAAGCGAGGTATACGCCGAGATAGACGCCTGCGCCCTGCACAATACCGCGAAGGTGGTCAAGGCTTTTTCCGATCATCGCGTTTCGGAGATGCATCTGCAAAGCTCCACGGGATACGGATATGACGATCCCGGTCGCGAGGTCACGGAAAAGCTCTACGCGCAGGTATTCGGCACGGAAGCGGCGCTGGTGCGTCACAGCATAGTCAACGGAACACAAGCACTCACGATAGGACTTTTCGGTCTGCTCCGCCCGGGCGACACTCTTCTTTCGGTGACGGGAAAGCCGTACGATACACTTGAAGAGGTCATCGGAATATCCGGCGTTCCCGGCAACGGCTCGCTCCGTGATTTCGGGATATCCTACCGTCAATGCGAGATCGGAGAGGACTTTTCCCCTCTGCTTGACGATACGGTAAAGGTGGTATACATACAGCGCTCGCGCGGCTACGGTCAGAGACGCGCACTGACGCCAGAGGAGATCAACGCGATCACCGACAAGGTACACGCGACCTCAAAGGCTTTCGTAATGCTCGACAACTGCTACGGAGAATTTACCTGCCGTGAAGAGCCGCGCGCCGACCTTATATGCGGCTCGCTCATTAAAAATCCCGGCGGAGGAATAGCCCTTACGGGAGGTTATCTTGCCGGAACGAAAAAGGCGGTAGAACTGGCATCATACCGTATGACCTCTCCTGGTGTCGGCGGCGAGGTCGGCTGTACGATAGGTCAAAACCGCAATAATCTGCTCGGCTTTTTTCTCGCGCCGCACACTGTGGCACAGGCTCTCAAGACCGCCGCATTTGCCGCATACGTTTACGAAAAAGCAGGATACGAGGTATCACCGCGTTACAACGAAAACCGTTCCGACATCATTCAGACCTTGACGCTTCGTTCCCCCGAAAGATTGCGCAGCTTCTGCGCCGCAGTCCAGCATTCTTCCCCCATAGACTCGCACGTAACGCCCGAGCCGTGGGCGATGCCGGGTTACACAGATCAGGTGATAATGGCTGCCGGAACGTTTACCGGCGGCGCGACCTCCGAGCTTTCCGCAGATGCACCGATGCGCGAGCCGTATACCGTGTTTATGCAAGGCGCACTTACGTTCGAAAGCGGAAAGATAGCCATCGTAAAAACTCTCGGAATATGATCCAACAAACCGAGACCGCGCCCATCCGAAAGCATCAAGGCTTTTGTGGGCGCGGTCTTGGTATTTATTTTCACATCGACTGCCAAAGTGAAGCCGTGAGCATCTCGGAGCCTAAGACTCACCACTCGATCTCAATAACTATCGGCTCGCTTACATATTCATCGGACGGTATACCGTAGATATGAAGGCTCTTCTTCTCCGGTCTACCAAGCTCTCCGTTGAAAAACTCGGGCAGATATATAACGTCATACGGAAGCTCGCGCCCACTGTTCATAAGTCTTATACGCTTTGGCAGACTCGGATGATCGCCGAGCGCGACAGAGCTTGATATAAGTCCGTTATAAAAATGCAGATACGTCTTTCCGTTCTTTTTCGTGGCAATGTACTCGTTGTGGCGTATTCCGTAAGGATAACAGTCCTCCTCAGCACTCTCAAGGCAACCGTCCATACGCCTGTACCAATCCGCCACCGCCCGAAGCTTTGCCTCGTAATCGGGAGTGATAACGCCGCGAGCGTCCGGACCTACGTTCAGAAGGTAGCTTGCTCCCATAGACATATACCGATCTATCGCACAGCAAAGATGACGCTTGGTATAAAAATCCTCGCCGACGCGATATCCCCAGCTCTGCTGACCTACCGAATTGCAAGCCTCGGTCATCCGAGTAAAGCGCTTGGTATCCGTCGCCTTATATTCACGCTCGGGAGTCGAGAAATCCCCCTTGTCCCAGCCGCGGTCGTTAATATATATATCGGGCTGTAGGCTTCTGACAAGCTCGTTCATCGAAGGATCCTCTATCCTCGGAGGAATATCCCAAAAGAACGAATATATCTTACCGTAGCCGGTCAAAAGCTCCTTTACCTGTGCCTTGATAAATTCACGGTACTTCTCCGTATCCACGACGTCCTTGTGCTTGCACTTCCACTGATGAGAGGAGCTTGGATTGTAGCCGTACGGATGGTGCCAATCGGGATTGCTATAGTACAGCGACAGCTTCATTCCGTGCTTTTCGCAGGCATCCGCAAGCATCTTCAGAACATCGCGACCGTACGGCGTATTCATAATATTATAATCCGTCTGCTTGGTATCCCACATACAGAAGCCGTCGTGATGCTTGGTCGTAAAGCAGATATACTTCATTCCGCAGCTTTTTGCGAGCAGTACCCACTTCTCCGGATCGTAATCGACAGGATCGAAGCTATGCATCAGCGCCTCGTATTCGGCGTTATCCATATCAAAACGTGCTATTGCCTGATCTTGAAGTCCCGTGAGCGCATATATCCCCCAGTGAATGAACATTCCGAACATATTTTCGTGCGTGAGCGAAGCCATATATACCTCCTATATCGGTCATTTGACCGTTTTTTTGTTTTTTGGTCTATAACGAAATGACCGCGCCGTCAACTGCAAGCCTTTCTCGAAAACCTCCGAAAGAGCAACGCGGCACACATCACAACGGCGAAGCTAAAAAGTCCGAAGAGCTGTTGAGCGTACAGATGCAATCCCGTAACGGTGTTTCCGTTGCTCTGTATCACGCTGAGCAAGCGAGACATCACCATCGTGGAGATGAACGCCGCAGGTCCCATTATCATATTTCTTACGGACAGAGCCGCCGCGCATTGATCGCTCGGAACTATATCGAAAACGAGCGCGTCCAAGCCCACGGTGATACCGGCGCTACCCAGCGTATTGACTGTATGAAAGAGAGCAAACATCAAAAATCCGCACGACGGAAACGCCGCGAACACGAACAGGAACGATACCGCCAAAATAGGATATCCGATCCCCACCGCCTTAAGCACCGAGCGCTTCCTTGCGAAATTACCGAAGAAAGCAAGAAACAACACCGCCGCGATGGCGTTTATGGCGTCCAGCGCATACGACCGCATCATCGAAAGTCCCAGCTCCTTGAGCTTATACGTTCCGAAAAACGGCTGAGACATAAATATACCCACGTTATGCAGGACGCACACGTAAAGATACAGCCTGAAGCTTTTGTTTTTCAGTATACCCCCGACTCCACCGAGCGCGGATGTGCGAGATACCGTGACACCCCTTTTTTCTTTTGACAACGCGAGCGTCACGAAATGCACTGCACTAAGCACCAATATGGTAACACTGAAAACTATAAATATCCCGTCGGTATTCCCTTTGGCTTCAAACGCATCCACGAGCATACTTGCAACGAAGGAAAAAACAAGACCGGATATGTGCATAAATATCGTGACCGTCGCGTTAAAGGAGCCTCTTCTTTCCGGTGCGGTGAGACTGAAAAACCAATTCAGCTTCAGCGGCGAGGATATCTCGCTGAGTATGACCGACGAAAAGATGCAGACGAAAAATATCGCCGAGTTGGCGGCAGACGAAAGCTTCAGAAACGGTATTATGTACAAAAATGCGTACAGCAGTTGATTTAACGTCAGAAATGATATTACCGTGCGCTTTGCGGACGGACGGTGAGAAAGCGGTATGGATATCACCTGAAAGATACCGGAAAGCGAGCCTATCGCACTGAGTATCGCGGTCATACCGTCGGATATTCCTATCGTGGTGGTTAGCTTGGCAAGATAAACACCACTCGCAAGTATCGTTATGAGGTACTGTATCGCACATTCGACCGTGTACATCCTTCGGCTGAATGCGTACTCATCCTCACTCCCACCGTCAAGGGACGTCTCCTGCTCATCCATTGGCTTTTCAGACAACTGCATAATAAAACAGTCCTTTCATTTTCGCCGATCGCGAATAATGCCGTATCGTTACACCTCACATTATAAGCATTATTTTCGGGATTGTCAATAGCTTTTTTAAATTTTCTCACATTAGGCGAGCAAGGAAGGTTACAGTCCGGGCTGTATGTTAAATGAGAGCCAAAACAGTTTGCGAAACGCAGATAATACCATATGGCTGTGGCAAGCCCCATAGGTGGGAACTTTCTTTTTTACAATCCCTCAGTCAGCTACGCTGACAGCTCCCTTTACACAAGGGAGCCAATCGCCGCTCCGCGGCGGTAGCAAT
>CAZMWM010000027.1:0-20209 GCA_964570105.1 uncultured Lachnospiraceae bacterium
CCTGCCTTTGCTCGCAAATTCCAAGCACTGAGACCTCAAAAGCTCGTAAATTATTTGAACAGAAGCGAGTGGGAATAAACCGCATCCGCAAACACACAGATCATACATTTTCCCGAAAGGACACGTACAAAGATGGAACAGAACAACAGAAAAGTAGGCACGGTATCGAGAGGTATCCGTTGCCCGATAATCCGCGAGGGAGACGACCTTGCAAGCATAGTATCGGAAAGCGTTCTCGACGCGGCAAAATGCGAGGGCTTTGAGCTTCGCGACCGCGACGTCATCTCCATTACCGAGTCGATAGTCGCACGCTCACAGGGTAATTACGCGTCGGTCGACGACATAGCGGCGGATGTCCGCGCAAAGCTCGGCGGCGGCACCGTCGGCGTGATCTTCCCGATACTTTCGCGTAACCGCTTCGCTATCTGCCTGCGCGGAATAGCCAAGGGCGCAAAGAAAGTCGTCCTTATGCTCAGCTATCCTTCGGACGAGGTCGGAAACGAGCTTGTGAGCCTCGATAAGCTGGATGCGGCAGGTGTAAATCCGTATTCCGACGTCCTCACGCTCGAGAGATACCGCGAGCTGTTCGGAAGCAATAAGCACGAGTTCACCGGCGTGGACTACGTTGAATATTACGGCGATCTCGTTCGCGAGTGCGGAGCCGAGGTGGAGATCATATTCGCAAATCAGGCAAAGGCGATACTCCCCTACGCCGAGAACGTGCTCACCTGCGATATACACACCAGAGCACGCACCAAGCGTATACTGAAGGCGGCGGGAGCAAAGCTCGTCTACGGACTTGACGATATAATGACCTCCTCCGTAAACGGAAGCGGCTACAACGAAAAGTACGGACTTCTCGGCTCGAACAAATCCACCGAGAACAAGATCAAGCTCTTCCCTCGCGACTGCAAGCCGCTCGTGCTCGATATACAGGATCGCATACTCAAGGCGACCGGCAAGCACGTTGAGGTGATGGTGTACGGAGACGGCGCCTTCAAGGATCCCAAGGGAAAGATATGGGAGCTTGCAGATCCGGTCGTATCTCCCGCATACACGGACGGACTTATCGGAACTCCGAACGAGCTTAAGCTCAAGTATCTCGCGGACAACGACTACAAGGAGCTTTCCGGCGAAGCATTGCGCGAAGCCATCTCACAGAGCATAAGAGCCAAAAAGTCGGATCTTGTCGGAAATATGGCATCTCAGGGAACCACTCCCCGTCAACTCACTGACCTTATAGGCTCGCTCTGCGACCTTACCAGCGGCTCCGGAGACAAGGGTACTCCCGTGGTGCTCGTGCAGGGCTACTTTGACAACTATACCAACTGATACGAGGAGAACTAAGATATGAAGTTTGCAACCAAATGTATACAGGCAGGCTACACGCCGAAGAACGGCGAGCCGCGAGTTCTGCCGATAGTCCAAAGCACGACCTTTAAATACGAATCATCCGAGCAGATGGGAAAGCTTTTCGACCTTGCCGAGTCGGGATATTTTTATACAAGGCTCGCAAATCCGACCTGTGACGCCGTCGCGGCAAAGATAGCGGCGCTCGAGGGCGGAGTCGGAGCTATGCTCACCTCGTCCGGACAGGCGGCGACATTCTATTCGCTTTTCAACGTATGCGGTGCAGGAGACCATATCGTAGCCGCCTCCGCTATATACGGCGGCACATTCAATCTTCTTGGCGCAACGATGAAAAAGCTCGGCATCGAGACCACCTTCGTCCATCCGGACGCAACGGTCGAGGAGCTTAACGCGGCATTCAGGGACAATACGAAAGCGGTCTTTGCGGAATCGCTCTCAAATCCAGCTCTGATAGTGCTGGATATAGAAAAGTTCGCAAACGCGGCACACAGTCACGGCGTTCCGCTCATAATAGACAACACCTTCCCGACACCTGTCAATCTCCGTCCGTTTGAGTTCGGAGCCGATATAGTCATCCATTCCACCACCAAATATATGGACGGTCACGCCTGTGCGCTCGGTGGCGTCGTGGTAGACGGCGGACGCTTCGATTGGATGGCGCATGCGGACAAATTCCCGGGACTTACCACGCCGGACGACACTTATCACGGTCTCACCTACGCGAAGGACTTCGGAAACGCGGCGTATATAACCAAGCTGACCGCGCAGATAATGCGTGACCTCGGCTCGATGCAGTCTCCGCAGAACGCCTTCCTTCTCAACCTCGGACTTGAGACGCTCCACTTGAGGATACCGCGTCACGTCGAAAACGCCACCGCGGTCGCAAGATATCTTGAAGAGGACGACAGGATCAGCTGGGTAAACTACCCGGGGCTTAAGTCCAACAAATACTACGACCTTGCACAGAAGTATATGCCGAACGGCTCGTGCGGCGTCATATCCTTCGGTATCAAGGGCGGCAGAGAAGCGGCAACGAAATTTATGGATAACTTAAAGCTTGCCGCAGTCGTCACGCATGTTGCGGACGCGCGTACCTGCGTTCTCCACCCTGCCTCCACCACGCACCGTCAGCTTACCGATGCACAGCTTACAGAAGCCGGAGTTGCACCGGATCTCATCAGATTTTCTGTGGGCATCGAGGACAAGGAAGATATCATCGCCGACATCGAACAGGCACTCAAAGCGACCTTTTGACACGGAAAGCATTTGATATCAAATAAATTCGGGATGACTTGATCTCACGTCAGGTCATCCCTTTGCTATATAAAGATCGCGCCACGGACAGATGCCGTGGCGCGTGCTTTTTTTCTCCTGTCACGGCGAGACGCACCGATATCTCGGGGAATTACCGCGCCGTAAGACTTTGGGGCAATCAGATATCACTTGTTTTTGCTCTCCTTGAGAGTGACGATACGGTTGAACGTTCCGGGCGTCTTGCTGTCGGGACAGAAATATCCGATACGGACGAATTGGAAGCGCTCGTCCGGTCCCGCCTGAGCAAGCTCCGGCTCTATCATCACGTTCTCCACGGTGGATACGGACTCCCTGTTCAGATAATCGTCGTATGTCTTATCCTCCGGGATATCTCCGGTGTTTTCAATAGTGAACAAGCGGTCGTAAAGCTTGACCGTACAGCTCTTCGCATATCCGGCAGAGAGCCAATGCACCGTTCCCTTGACCTTCCGTCCGTCAACGGGATTTCCGTTTCCGGTCTCAAGGTCGGCAGTACAAAGTATCTCCTTTATGCTTCCGTCGGCATTCTTTACTATCTCATTACAGCGAACGATGTACGCACCCATAAGTCTGACCTCGCCATCGGGCTTTAGGCGGAAGAACTTCGGAAGCGGTACCTCGGCAAAATCCTCGCTGTCTATATATATCTCCCTCGTGAACGGCACTCTTCTCACTCCGGCATCGGGGGACTGAGGATTGTTCGGAAGCTCGAAATATTCCGTTTTATCCTCGGGATAATTCGTTATAACGAGCTTTAAGGGATGCAGTACGGCTATCCGTCTCTGCGCCGTTTCGTTAAGCTCGTCACGTATGCACGCCTCAAGCTGTTCGATGGCAACGAGACTGTTGGCTTTCGCAACTCCGGTGCGGCGCACGAACTCAAATATGGATGACGGTGTATATCCGCGTCGTCTAAGACCGCAGAGCGTCGGCATCCGAGGATCGTCCCAACCGTCCACAAGCCCGGTCTCCACCAGCTTCCGCAGATAGCGCTTGCTCATAACCGTATACGTCACGTTAAGTCTGGCAAACTCTCTCTGTTGCGGTCTCGGATCAAAGCCTCCGATATTCTCTATCACCCAATCGTACAGCGGACGGTGGTTTTCAAATTCAAGCGAGCAGAGCGAATAGGTTATCCCCTCAAGTGCATCCTGTATCGGATGAGCGTAATCGTAGAGCGGATATATACACCACTTATTTCCCTGACGGTGATGATCCGTATGGACTATACGGTAGATAGCCGGATCGCGCATATTGATATTCGGAGACGCCATATCTATCTTTGCGCGGAGCGTGTGGCTCCCATCCCCAAATTCACCGTTCTTCATTCTCTCGAACAGCTCTAAATTTTCTTCGACGGAACGGTTGCGGTACGGGCTTTCCTTGCCCGGCTCGGTCAGAGTTCCGCGATATTCGCGAAGCTCGTCCGCCGAAAGATCGCAAACGTACGCCTTGCCGTCCTTTATGAGCTTTATCGCAAACTCGTAGCATTTGTCAAAGTAATCGGAGCCGTAATAGATACCGCCGTCAGGCTCCGCCCCGAGCCACTTAAGATCGCGGTATATCGACTCGACGTATTCGTTGTCCTCCTTCGCGGGGTTGGTATCGTCGTACCGAAGGTTGAAGAGACCTCCGTATTTCTTTGCAGTCGTATAATTTATCCATATCGCCTTAGCGGAGCCGATATGCAGATAACCGTTCGGCTCGGGCGGAAAACGCGTGTGCACCTTTTTCTCCGGATACACAGCAAGCTCTCCGTCAATAAAATCGTGTATAAAATTCGAGCTTATCTCTTCCATCGTAACAAGTTCCTTTCTGATAGTTTTTCGGGGAATTACCGCGTACTTCGAGGTATCCTTCGATATCAAAGGGTGGACGCGAACGCCACGAGACGTCCCACCGTCCGCTCCTTACCGAGTATCCTCATGACCTCGTACAGGTCCGGAGAGGCAAGCCTGCCGGTGACCGCGAGACGGATAAATGACGATACATCGGCAATGCTTCCCTTATAGCTTTCGGGAGAGGTCTTGTACGCCTTCATATCCGAAGCATATCCGTACTTTTCCGCTATCGCCTTAACACCGTCAAACCAAGCGTCCTGACCTTGCGTAAGCTCAAGCGCAGATGCGTGATCGAGAAGTATCGCCTTCACGTCGCCAAGCTCCGTCCCTTCGGGAAGCGCATCGGTAATACCGAACAGCTCGTCGTAAAAGAAACCGATATAACCCTTGACCTCGCCCCACGTTGCGAAGTCTTTTCTCGGCTTTTTACCGCCTCTTCCGATTGAAAACACGGCTTTGGCATAATCGGAATCACGCCCGAGAAGCTCCGCAAGCCGAGTATCGAACTCTTCCGACCATTCCAGTGCGCCGTCATATATCTGCTCCGCCGTGTAACGCGAGAGCACGTTTTTGGAAACGTCGTTCAGCTTCACAAAATCAAAGAGACAGCCGGACGTGCTCATCTTCTTGATCGAGAACGGGAAATCCGTATACTTCTTGTCCGGGTTTTGCGCGTGCCACTCCTCGTAGTTGGAATTAAGCAGTGTCATAACGTATTCCATAACGCATTCCGGCGCATACCCCATCTTGCGGTAATCGTTCATATTTGCGCCCATATCACGCTTCGAGAGCTTTTTCTTAGAGCCGTTCTCGAGCTTCATTATCTGAGCTATATGCATATATTTCGGCAATTTGAAGCCAAGATAACGGAAGAGCATCATATGCTTCGGCAGTGACGGGAGCCATTCCTCGCCCCTTATCACGTGCGTCGTACCCATAAGGTGATCATCCACAGCGTGAGCAAAATGGTAAGTCGGGATACCGTCGCTCTTGAGAAGAACGAAATCCTCGTCATTCTCGGGAACATCGAGTTTTCCCTTTATCAGGTCGGTAAACGGAAGCTTTTTATCGGGCTGTCCGTCCGCATAAAGTCTGAGAACGAATTTCTCGCCGCGCCCGAGCGCCTCTTCCACCTCATCAAGGGTAAACCGACGCATCTGCCTTTGACGCTCCCTTGCGCTCTCGGCATCCTCGGCGCTCCAATCCTTTTCCTTTATCTCCGTCTTTTTATCCGTCGCCATAAGAGCGGCAAGCTCCTCATCGCTCGTAAAGCAAGGATAAGCATGCCCCTCAAGCACAAGCTTTTTTGCAAAAACGTGATATATCGCCGCACGCTCGCTCTGCCTGTAGGGACCGTATATACCGTTGTCACCGTCCACGGTCGCACCCTCGTCGAAGCAGATGCCGTAATGAGCAAGCGTGCGGATCAGGTCCTCCGTCGCACCCTTGACCTCACGCTTGGCATCCGTATCCTCTATGCGAAGGATAAAAACTCCGCCGCTCTGATGCGCAAGACGTTCACCGACCGTAGTCGGAAACAGCCCGCCGAAATGAAGAAATCCTGTCGGGCTTGGCGCAAAGCGCGTGACCTTCGCCCCCTCCGGAAGCTCTCTTCTCGGATATCGTGCCTCACATTCCTCGGGAGTCTCCTCCACTTGCGGAAACAACAGCTGTGCAAGCCTTTCGCATTGCTGTTGTGAACTGAAATCAAAAATATCTGACATTACCTCGATCACCTTTCTGAGCTTAATGGCAGGCGTCCGTAAAAAACACCTCGCATACCGTACCGTATCGCAAGCAAAACGTACGACCGTATAATTATACCACCAATTCGATGATTTGTCTATACCTTTCGCAATTTTTTTACTTTACTTCCGAAAATTTTAACGCACACAGCGCCGCGGCGACCTAATTCTCCGCAAAACACCAAGGATATCGACAATGCCATTTAACAATTTTCAAACAAATTCCTAACTCTGCGCTAACACATAGATGGTATACTTTTGTAAAATACCCGTGAGGTGAGTTCAATGAAGCCTTGGAAAAAATGCATATCGGCGATAATGTACCCTCACGCAGTGATATTATCCCTGCTCGTACCCCTCTCCGCACTTGCACTCGTGCTCGCCTTCACGGCGTGGGAGGCTGACGGCGCTCGCAGTTACGCGGCTTTTGCGCTGTCCGCATACACCCTTACCGTGCTCGTTTTGAGATCTCCGAGGATCGTGGCATTTGTCAAAAAAGTGAAAAGAGAAAACGCGCTTATCGTCCGTCTTTCGGAAAACGGGCAGACACGTGCGACCGTCACTCTGTTCACCTCGCTCGTTTGGAACATAGGGTACGCGATATTCCAATTTTCTCTCGGCTTGTACCACAAAACGGCGTGGTATACCTCGCTCGCGATATATTACACGATACTCGCGGTAATGAGAGCGTCGCTTTTCGGTCACTCAAGGCGGTACGCACCGGGAGAAAAGCTCAGAAGCGAGCTGAACAGGTATCGCCTGTGCGGCGTTATGCTTGCGCTGACCTCGGTAGCTCTCACGGTCATAGTCGGATATATGGTCGCAAAAGACAGAACATTCGTGCATCACCCCATCACCGTTATCGGGATGGCGGCGTACACCTTTACCGCGCTCAGCCTATCCGTCGTCGGATGTGTGAAACGCAGACGAGATAAAAGTCCGCTCCTGCTTGCAAAGACCGCCGTAAGCCTTGCCGCCGCACTCGTATCTATGCTTACGCTCACGACCACGATGCTCACGGCATTCGATAACGGAGATACGCGCCTGTCCTCCAAAAGGATGCTCGGAGCCACAGGCGCCGGAGTTTTTATCGCACTGTCGGTAATATCGGTATATATACTCGTCGATGCCAACAAAAAGCTTCGTACGCTCACAGACCGCAAGGTCGGAAAGGAAAACAGTCAAGATGATAAATATCCTCGTCGTAGAAGATGACGCAAAGCTAAATCAGGCAGTGTGCACCTTTCTCTGTGATAACGGCTTTCACGCCACCGGATGTCTTGACGCGAACTCGGCATACGGTGAGATGTACGCATCTCTGTACGATCTTATAATATCCGACATTATGATGCCGGGTACGGACGGATTTGGATTTGCCGAAAACGTCCGCAGGATAAACCGACGCATCCCTATCATATTTGTGTCGGCAAAAGACGATATCGGCTCAAAGCAGCGGGGCTTTCAGCTCGGCATAGACGACTATATGGTCAAGCCGATACAGCTCGACGAGCTGCTTATGCGCATCCGCGCACTCCTGCGCCGCGCAAATATAGAAAACGAACGCAAGCTCACGGTGGGAGATCTCGAGCTTGACGCAGATGCTATGACCGCAACGGTCGGCGGAACAGACGTTCCGATCACGACGCGAGAGTTCAACATTCTATTCAAGCTCCTGTCGTATCCGAAAAAGACGCTGTCACGCGCACAGCTGCTCGATGAATTTTGGGGACTCGAGTCCGATACCGGGCTTCGCGCGGTCGACGTTTATATAACCAATCTCAGAAACAAATTCTCCGCCTGCAACGGCTTTAACATCGTAACGGTGCGCGGCATCGGCTACAAGGCGGTGCTCACAGAAGCTTGATATTAAAAGTGCAGAAAGGAAGCCTTCGCGCAAGCGGGAGCCGCGATCCGAAAGTCTGAAAGATAAATCTTTCAGAGGCGTTTTGTGCCTTAGCAAAGCCGAAACCGTCACAAAACTACTGTGATTTAGAAAGGCATGGTCATAAAAATGAAAAGCTACGCATCGGTAGACGAACGCGTCAAGAAAAAGAAGCTTCCCCTCTCCATCGTGACCGTCACCTTCGCCGCGTTCGGCATATTCACGACGGTACAGATGCACGTCCTCGGTGATTACATCGATTACAGGAGCATCCCTCCCCTTCACGTGGTCAAGATACTCGGAATATGGCTGGTCACCGCCGTTTTGTTCACGCTTCTGACAGCCACAGAGATACATCTCCGTTACCAAAAAAGGATAGAAGCATTTGCCGAGGCTATCCGTAAGGTCGCCGATGGCGATTTCTCGGTCTACGTCCCTCCGAAGCATCCGCCGGAGCGCGCCGACCATTTTGACGTCATACTTGAGGATTTCAATAAGATGGTGGAGGAGCTTGGAAGCGTGGAGACGCTGAAAACGGATTTCTTTTCCAACGTCTCCCACGAGATAAAGACTCCGCTTGCCGTTATTCAGAGCAACGCGGAGCTTTTATGCTCACCGACGCTCCCGGAGGAAAAACGCGCAGCTTGCATCGAAAGCATAAAGAGCGCAACTGTGCGACTGTCTGACCTTATCACAAATATGCTTAAGCTCGACAAGCTGGAAAAGCAGGTCATCCGCCCCAAATACGAGCGCTTTGACCTGTGCGCTCAGCTTTGCGAATGCGCACTACAGTTTGAAGAGCTTTGGGAAGCCAAGGGCATAGATTTCGAAGCGGAGCTTGAGGATCGCGCGATGATATCCGCGGACGAAGGTCTGCTCGGGCTTGTATGGAAAAATCTGCTGTCAAACGCCTTGAAATTCACCGAAAGCGGCGGGAACGTACGCATCACTCAGACATCGGGAAACGATCACGTCACCGTCCGTATATCTGATACGGGATGCGGTATGAGCACGGAAACCATGGCTCGCATCTTCGATAAATTCTATCAGGGAGACACGTCTCACGCCACAGAGGGCAACGGTCTCGGGCTTGCGCTCGTTGAACGTATAGTCCAGCTTGCGGACGGCACGGTCACGGTGCAGAGCGAGCCGGGAAAAGGCTCGGTGTTCACCGTCAGACTTCCGATAACACCGTACGGCGACGGCGAAGCGGATACACCGCCCACGCATTGAAGCATACGGAACACCAAGGAGAGCACGCCTTATGTCAACGCCAAGTGAAAAGAAAAAAGCGGAGCATATACTCCGCCGATATATCAGCCGAGACGAGGACACGGCGACCAAGCTTCTGGCGCTCGACAGTAAAGTCAAATCGCCCGGCAGACTGATCGCAAGCCTCACAGGCTCCCTCTCGACCGTCATAATGGGCGCCGGAATGTCTTTTATAACGGTATGGGATAATTACGCCGCAGGGCTTCCCATCGGCATTACGGGACTGCTCGGCGTGATATCGGCGTACCCAATCTACAGAGCCGTCACAAATTCACGGAAGAAAAGCTACGCCCCGGAAATATTAAGGCTCACAGACGAGCTTTTGAAGGACAGTGGCGCGAATACGACCGAAAAGGAGCCTAACACGTAATGGAACGCAGTTTCAACGGATACGAATACACGGAGGTCATGGTCAGACGGGATATGCTGTCCGTGATATCGGATGCATACGAGAGCTTCGGCTGGAAGCTTGTCAGCGCCGCCGAAGCCGACGCTTACGCTCAAGCGACCGGAAAGCTCGTGCTGAAATTCCGACGCGACCGCAAGATACGCAACAAAGCGGAGCTTGTCCGACTTCAGAGCAGATTTGACGCGTGCCTTGAGAGCATTGAGCACCTCGAGATACGCAAAACGTGTCTGCCGTCCGCCGTGGCTTACGGTATCGGCATACTCGGAGTGCTCTGCACCGCGTGCGCGGTATTCTGCGCGATCTCGGCAGACCTCACGGCGTGCATCCTCACATCGATACCGGGCGCCCTCGGTCTGATGCTTCCCCATCCTCTTCACAGCAGACTGCTGAAAAAACGGAGCATCAAGATAATGCCGATGATAGACGAAAAATACGACGAGATATTCGGCATCTGCGAAAAAGCCAAGGAGCTTACCGATAAATAATTTTTAAGATCTTTAAGACGGGAAAGGAACTGCGATGAAAGCGGCAATATACAACGGCAAGGAAAACATACTTATGACGGAGCTTGATACGCCGGTATGCGGTGACGGCGATATCCTCGTCCGCAATCTGTATTCGAGCATCTGCGGCACGGATGTCGCGGTGTACCTCCACGGTCCCGGCACAGGGCACAGGATAGACGTCGGCGGAGAATTCGGACACGAAACGGTATCCGAGGTCGCGGCGGTCGGGAAGAACGTAAGAGATATCAAGCCGGGAATGAGAGTTTATCCTTACCCCCTGCTTGCCAAAGGAGATCCGAGACGCGCAGGAACACTGGGTGGTTTTTCCGAATACATCCTGATACCCAACGCCGAGCTTGGAAAGCAGGTATACACGGTGAGCGAACGCATTCCGTCAAGGGTAGCGAGTCTCATCGAGCCGTTCACCGTCGGTTGCCGCGCCGCGCGCCGAAGCGCTCCGAAAAGGGGCGAGCACGCCGTGGTGTTCGGTGCAGGCACTATCGGCATAGCGTCCGCAATAGCGCTTAAATATTTCGGATGCGACAAGGTGATGCTCTGTGACCGCTCGGACCTTCGACTGCAAAAAGCAGACGCGCTCGGCTTCTACACCTGCAATAACGCAAAGGAAGAGCTAAAGGCGCGAGCTATCGAGGTGTTCGGCAAGGCTCCGTCTCTGCATGGCGTGACCGCAAACGTCGATATCTACATCGACGCCGCCGGCGCTCCGTCAATACTTGAGGAATATCAGCGGATAGGAAAGATCGATTGCCGAATGGTCGCGGTCGCGGTGCTTGCCGGTATGCGACCTGTGGATATACTCGGAATGACCTATTCCCAGCACGCCCTGATCGGCTCCGGCGGTTATACGCCCGAGGACGTCACCGATGTTATGAAGATAATGGAGAGCGACAGATGGGACATCGACTCCATTATAACCGACGAATTTCCGTGGGAGGACTTGCCGAATGCCATAAGACGCGCCTCCGACGTCGACAACGCCTTGAACGTAGTCATACGCTACTGAAATTTATAAAACTCAAACACTTTTCAAATGATACCCTGACATTCAAGGCGTATAATAAGGTCACAACGGTAAAAAATATTTGAAAAGGACGGAAAAGAAAATGAAAACGAACAGTTGTGACCGCGAATTTCTCGCAAGCAAGATACGCGCCGAATACACCGAGAGGGAGCACACCGAGCTTGACGCTCTCAAAGCGCTTGATGCCAAGGTCAAGCGCCCGCCGAGGATATTTTCCTACGCGCTCGGAATTATCGGAGCTATCGTTATGGGTAGCGGTATGAGCCTCATTATGACCGATATCGCGGAAAAGCTCGGTATCACGGGTGACGTCACAGTACCGGGTATTATCATAGGAAGCATCGGACTTATCACGGTGACCGTCAATTATCCGATATACTCCGCCATCCTCGCGTCTCGCCGTAAAAAATACGCTCCCGAGATAATAAGACTGAGCGAGAGCATTATGAAAGACTGAATGCGGTTGATACAAAAAACGGACGTTTGGAAGCGTCCGTTTTCTGTTCGTTTGAACTTCTATTTCTTTTTTTCAGAGCCGCATTTACTGCAAGCGGAGCAGGATGAGCAGGAACAGCCACAGGACGAACGTCCCTTTTTTCTGTTCCTTATCATTTTGAATATCACGGCGCCGACTGCAACGATAACTATGGCAAGAACTATGAGCGTGCCGTAATTCTGCGAGATCCAATTAAGCATAATGACCGTTCCCCTCTCCTTATATTTCGAAATATTCCGCCCGCCTGCCAATGCTGAAGCACATACCGCGATATCACATTCCCCTCATCCTCTCTGCGCCTATGGCATACGCAGAGAAGCGATGTAAGCTGCACAAAGGAGGAGACCGACCGCGGTGATGCGCACAGGCAAGCGGAATACACGCGTTGGCAGATGTTATTTTTTAGCGACCTTTACGTCCAGCGTCAGCTTATCCGACTCCTTGTAAGGACGGAAGAGCATATACACGAGAGCGGCAAGGGCAATGAAAGCGAATATCACACCGACTGCGTTCGCTTTGTCGGCGGACGAGAACAGCGCACCTATCTGATATATGATAAGCGAGATAACGTACGCAAATCCGCACTGATAGCAGATGGCAAACGCCGTCCACTTGGGGCTGTTCATCTCTCTGCGTATCGCACCCATAGCCGCAAAGCAGGGAGCGCAGAGAAGGTTGAACACGAGGAAGGAATACGCGGCAAGCTTGGTCATAGCCTCGAAATCCAGAACCCCGAGAACTCCGACCACCTCTTCCTTGGCTACGAGTCCCATCACAGTTGCAACAGTCGTCTCGATAGCGCCAAATCCGAGAGGCGCGAATATCCAGCAGACAGCAGAGCCTATCTTTCCGAGTATACTGTCGGCAAGCTCCATCTCCGTGCTAAAACCGAAGCTTCCGTCAATAAATCCGATATTGGACACGAGCCAGATAACGACGGTAGAGAGCATTATGACAGTGCCCGCACGCTTGATGAACGACCATGCACGCTCCCACATACTGCGCAGAAGATTTTTGACGGTCGGCAGGTGATACGCCGGAAGCTCCATAACGAACGGAGCGGGATCACCCGAGAAGAGCTTGGTCTTTTTAAGTATGACACCGGATATGATTATCGCGGCAATTCCCACGAAATACGCGCTCGGAGCCACCCACCATGCGCCGTCGAACAACGCCGTGGAGACCAAGGCGATTATCGGAAGCTTAGCACCGCAGGGTATGAACGTGGTGGTGGTTATGGTCATACGGCGGTCGCGCTCGTTCTCGATCGTCCTTGAAGCCATGATACCGGGAACTCCGCATCCCGTGCCTATGAGCATCGGTATGAACGATTTTCCGGAAAGCCCGAACCTTCTGAATATACGGTCAAGCACAAAGGCGATACGGGACATATATCCGCAAGCCTCGAGGAACGCCAGAAGCAGGAACAGTATGATCATCTGCGGCACAAATCCGAGCACGGCTCCAACACCCCCGACTATTCCGTCGATAACGAGGCTTTCAAGCCATTCTGCACAATTTACCGCGTCAAGCGCCCTTCCGAGCAACACGGGAATACCGGGAATATAGACTCCGAAGTCCTCCGTGGCAGGTACGTCCTCAGCCTCCAGCGCCGCATCGACCGTCTCCGAAATGTCAAATCCGGCTTCCGCAAGCGCGTCGCCGTAGCTTCCGTAGGCTTCGTCGAAATCCGCGTAACTACCGTCCTCTATCGCGCCGAGTATATCCTCAGCGCCGACGACGCCGGCGGTGGCTGCCGCTTCAACATTTGCCTTCACCTCGTCCGTCCAGATATGCTCCTCGGCGTATTCGTCCATAGCCTCTTCCCAATCCGAGCTTCCTATGCCGAACAGGTGCCAGCCATCACCGAACACTCCGTCATTAGCCCAATCCGTTGCCCACGTACCGACAGTCGATACCGAGATATAATACACAAGGAACATTATCGCCGCAAATATCGGCAGAGCGGCAAATCGATTGGTCACCACTCGGTCTATCTTATCGGAGACCGTCATCTTCCCTGCGTGCTTTTTCTTGTAGCAATCCTTGATAACTGACGCTATGTATATATACCGCTCGTTGGTTATGATGCTCTCGGAGTCGTCGTCAAGCTCCTTTTCAGCCGCCGTTATATCATTTTCGATATGAGCAAGAAGCTCGTCGGAAAGCCCCAACGACTTTATCACCTGCTCGTCTCTCTCAAACAGCTTGATCGCGTACCATCTTTGCCGCTCGTCGGGCATATTATGTATCGCGGCGTCCTCAATGTGTCCGATGGCGTGCTCGACAGCTCCGGAGAAGGTGTGCATCGGCACGGTCTTGTCGTGCTTTGCCGCGTCTATCGCCGCCTGAGCCGCTTCCATAACACCTCTTCCCTTGAGAGCGGATATCTCGACCACCTTGCATCCAAGCTCCTTTGAAAGCTGTTCCATATTGATCTTATCACCGTTCTTTTCGACGATATCCATCATATTGACAGCCACGGTGACCGGTATTCCAAGCTCGGTGAGCTGAGTGGTAAGATAAAGATTTCTTTCCAGATTTGTTCCGTCAACTATGTTCAGTATAGCGTCCGGACGCTCGTCTATCAGATATTTTCTCGCGACCACCTCTTCGAGCGTATACGGTGACAGCGAATAGATACCGGGAAGGTCGGTTATCACGACGTTATCGTGCTTTTTCAGCTTCCCTTCCTTCTTCTCCACCGTTACGCCCGGCCAGTTACCGACGAACTGATTGGAGCCGGTAAGAGCGTTGAATAGTGTCGTTTTACCGCAGTTCGGATTTCCCGCAAGGGCTATCCGTATGGTCTTTTCGTCCATTTGTTAAAAACCGTTTCCTTTCTTGACGTTTCATTTTGAGTCTCGACCTCCGCGGGGGAAGGCCGTTTGAGGTAAGCGCCCCCGGGTTAGCCGGAACTAACCGCGTGCCTTAAAAATTGAGGTCATCCGACCTCTATCATATCGGCGTCCGCGCGGCGTATGGAAAGCTCGTAACCTCTCACCGTTATTTCAACGGGATCTCCGAGCGGAGCGACCTTGCGGACGTAGATCTCAACTCCCTTGGTTATCCCCATATCCATTATACGGCGTTTTACCGCGCCTTCCCCGTGGAGCTTTACGACCTTGACCGTTTCGCCGACCTTCACGTCCTTCATAGTTTTCATATATATACCTCCCTTCAATCATTTCACAGCTTAAGAGCGCACCCGTCACGCAGTGGGGCGATGCACCGAAAAATCTCAGCCGACCATTATCCGCTGAGCCATCTCACGGCTGATGGCGACGCGCGTGTCCTTCACGTTCACGATGAGATCACCGCCAATAGAGCTTACCACCGTAACGCTTCCGCCGGCAACGAAGCCCATGCTCTCCAGATGCTTCCGAAGCTCGGGAGAGCCGCCCACCTTTTTTATCATACTTTCCTTCCCCGAGTCAGCCAATATCAACGGTATCATCAGTTGCGCTTCCTTTCATTTCGTATCAGATACGGATCGTATCGGTCGTGATACGAAGATATTGCCGCCGCTCGGTTAGTCGATGCTAACTTTACGGCTTGAAATTTGGTTAGCCTCAACTAACCACCTAATATTATACTCAAGAACGCGATTTTGTCAATAGAAATTTTCGCGTTTTTTGCAATTCGGCGTTTTGCACAATAAAAGCACGCCGTATCGCCATAAACACCAATAATATTACAAAACGGCTCCCGTTTTCAAAACAGGAGCCGCCACATAAAGCAACCGCATCACTTCACCGAATTCTAAACCTTATCCTTGTTATCCCCTTCGGAGCCGCCCCTGTCAAAGCGTAGCATCCCGACTATTATGGAAATGAAATTGAGCGCCTCACAGCAGATACCACCGATAGTCAGATTGACTATATTGTACGTCAGCCACAGGGGAGAGCTGATCAGTCCCAGCCGTCTCAGAAGGCGAGCCTCCTTGAAACGGAAGCTGACCGTCGTCACGAGCGAGCCGAGTACAGGCAGCACCTCGATGATCAGATTTTTAGGCGTAGCTTCACTGCCAAAGACCGTAAACGACAGTATGTACACCGCCACGTAAACGCAGGCGAACGCCACGATCCAAATGGGAGACTCGGACTTGAAGCGCTCCTTGTTGTAAAATACGATAGCTCTGATTATCCCGAACAGATTCAAAAGAGCGCCGACCGGTGCGCCAAGCATAAAATAATTGATCGAAAAGAACAGAGAGCCGAAAAATTGAAATGCGATGACCGTCTTTGCGCTCTTGTTGTTGAAGGAAAGGACGTTGAACGCCATTCCTATGATACCTATGACCTGTGCGACTATCTCCATAGTAATAAACTTCTTTCTCTAACGCTTAGACGTCTTATTTTTCCACCGATATCACGGTAACGGTAAACGTCGCATATTCGGTACGCAGGGTGAGCTTCATCCCACCACCGAGAAACTCCGTTCCGGAAACATAACAGCTTCCGTCTCTGTATTCGGCTCTTATCTTCATCGTGCCTTTGATAACGCTTTGAGAGTCGCTCTTGCTCTCCACAAGCTTACCGTCCCTGTCCGCCGTGTACACCCTCGCCGCCTCGGACGAGTAATCGTACATAGAGCCAAGCTCGGTATCGGTCTCCACCCACACCACGCTTTGACCGGCTTTGAGCGTCCTTGCCGTCATATTGTCCATAGGGTCGGACTCGAACGTCACCGTAAAGCTGTCAAGGTTTTTCCCGGCGCTTATAGCCGCCGTTATCTGACCGCGAAACACGACCGCAAGCGCTATGAACGCAACGCAGACGATTATCAGCACATCAATAATGTTGAAACGCTTTTTCATCCGAAAACAATTCCTTTCTGATAGACAGTAGCCACCGCCGGCGATCAGTGCGCGGTGATGGATATACAGCTTCCCTCAAGCGCAATATCCGAGGTACGTATACCGTAGGTCTCTCCGCACGACAGAAGCACGCCGTTCACACGGTAGCCGCTCTTACCGTACCGTGCGTTTGCAAGCACGGTTATCTTTATGTCGTATCTGCCGTCCACCGTATTTGCCACCGGCTCCCCCTTTTTCAGATCGACGGTCTTTACGATATGCTTCTCCACCGTAACGGCTGTGATCTCACCGATATATACTCCGCTGTCAAGCTGATACAACCGTTGCCCCTCGGCAAGCTGTTCACCTATCCCCTCGGGCAGATCGCTCACCGATATCACGTAATTCACCGAGACGTCCCCGGAAGCGCCCTCCTTGCCGGGCAGATTTCCGATCGCCCACACCGCGAGCATAACGACAACAGCGGCGACGACGAGCAAAAGTATGATATCGAAGGCATTCAGACCGCGCTTTGTGTTTTGCGAATTTACCGACATAACGCCCACAACTCTCCTTTTATAGTTTTTATGACCGTAGCTTTTTCACATAGCTTAGGCTCAATAATCCAGATCCGGTATGATAACGGAGTCCTCGTTACTGCGAAACTCCTGCTTTCGTTCAGCTCTTCCCATAGCGACCGTCAGCCCCATGATCAGCCAAAAGAACACCGCCAAGCGATGATCGTACCACACGTTTTCAACGAAGCCGACCAGCAAAGCGAATATTACCGCGCACATTCCGGAATAGGTCTGATACCTCGTCGCGGTGCGTTTTTCGGTGCAACCGTTGCCGTGAGAAAAACAGTTCTGGAAGAAGAAGAACAGCGTAACCAAAAATACGAACAGCCCTATCGCACCGAGCGACAGAAGGATATCCAACCAAAGGCTCTGAATATTCGAGTATTCGCCACCACCGCTGTAAAATGCACCGAACGCCTGCTCCCTCGCGCCTATACCGGTCGCCCAACGGTCGCGAAGTATCAATGCTCCCTGATACCACAGCGGTGCACGTTCCGCAAGCATATCGGTCATAGGCTCGGCAAGCTCCCGGACGCTCGGAAGCCCCAGTACCGAGAAAAACGGTGATATAACGACCGCCGCGAGAATGACACACCAATATTTTTTTCGGAAAAGAAGCACGAACACCGAAAAGGCAATGATAAGCGCCAGCCACGCCGCAGTGTTCAGCCCGATGCACATTATATAGAACGCGAGCAACGTAACGATCAGCATCACAAATCTTTCCGAATTTTTATCGGAAGATATGAACAGCGCCAGCATCGGTATGAACATCATAGCCACCCAAACAGCGGTCACTGCGGTGTTTCCGAGAGCCTGCTCCGCAAAGCCGCCGACATCCACAAGCGGCTGATCGTTCACATTCAGACCGAGCGGATCACCGGGCAGTCTGCTCATAATGTAGTAAATAGAAAGCATTGCGCAATCCACGGCGACCGCGATATTGCACCGTTTCACCCACGCAGGATTGCGTATCACCGCCACCACCGCGAGATATACCGAGCACGCAAGCGTTTTAAGCCCGACGCCGCTCCAGCCGCCCACGGAAACTATCTCACCAAGCAGGAGACAAAGTCCGAATATCGCGGTGAAAATATCCGCCGTCTTAAGTGAGAGCGTGCGCCTTCCGCACAGTAGCTTGAATATCAGCGATATCCAGATGAAAAGTATAGCTGTGACCGTATATCCGATATCCACGATCGGCAGAAGCAGTATCAGACCGACCACACCCGCCTCCGGGCTTTTTATGACTACGGCGGCATATACCGCTATCGCGATACCAATGAGTATCCCGGACAGCGGAAGAAACAGCGACAGCGCCGCCACGCACAGTCCGAGGAGCACCGCTCCGCTGAGCGAATGCGGTCTTGCCTCCTCATCCCCCTCGTCCGGATTGATACCGAAAAATCCGAATATGCAGTGGCGAAGTATGTAACTTTTTCGAATAAACCGCGCAAGCGTACAGCCAAACGGCAACAGCATCAGCCCGGGAACGCACAAAATGATGCTTATGAGCAACTGCGCGGCAGAAATGTCAAAAAACTTAAACCAATACAGATTTGAAAAATAAAGACCGACCGAGCCGAGACCTGCCGCGGCAAGAAAGGCTCCGTAACACCTGACAGGCATACTGAGCACAGAGGAGCCAAGCCCCGACACCTTCTCAAGGAGCAAGCTGTTGCTGTACGCATTTCTGACCGAATATTTAATGCGGTAGACGGTGTTCTTTGCGGCAGACGAGCCGAAAACTCCGGAAACGGCAGAACCGGACTGCGCCTGATCCACCGCATCGGCGGAGGTAAGCGCACGCGATATAAAGCTCTGACGGAAGCTTTTGTATATCCATCCGATAAGCGTCGCGAACACGTATACTATCACGCTTTGACGGATAAAGTCTCCGAGCGTCTGCGGTTTCGGATAGCTCTCTTTTTGGTCGGCTTCAGGCGAATAAACGTCCATGACCATCTGCTCTCCGCCCGAGCCTCCGAGCTTTTCGCCGTGCGTTCCGCTCGGTTCGTGATGAGCAGGCATATGCCCTTCCACACTCGCGTCGGCTTCGACATCGGCGTCATCCTCAACACCGAACACTGTGTCGGATGTCGGAATAACAAATTTAAGCTGTTCTATCTCCGTTCCGTCAGCGCCACGCTCCACCGCACGCGATCCGCGTGAAGCATCGACCGTACGCGTCACCTTCGGCGCATTTCCATCGAGAGCGGCGTCCGCAATAGCCTTATTCTTGTTTTCGTCCATAACGCCCCTCCTTTCCCGAGTGCAATACTCACCGTATGCACATTTAACAAATCATAGTCTATTATACTCCCAAATGAAGCGAATGTCAATACACACACCGCAAATTTCAAACACAGTACACATTTCATTCATATACTTCAAAGGCAAGTTTTTAAAGTGTGGCTTGTACCATTTTCAAAGGACAACTCCGTTGTGTTACGGTGTTACGCACAAAAATGTATCCTCGATCAAACATTTATTTCGCAAAAGCTATTGACAAATCCGAAATATCGTTGTATAATAAAAATACAAGGGAACACCGGCAACGGTTTGCTCCAAGATAGAAGTCAAGAAATAACCGCTAAGTTGGAAGCTCGGGCGGTTATTTCTTTTTGCTTCTTACTTATCGAGATTATGTATAAGATCGATAAGTATAACGATGAACGTTGCAAACGCGATAAGCATTTCAAACGTGACCATTGTACAAAGCACAGTGCGTAATGATAATTCATATAGCACCATCTCCTTTCGTTTTATTCGCGAAAGGAGCAAAGAAGTTCCCTTCGCGTCGAGTAAACGCGGAAAGGAGCAGACCGCCACCGTTTATTGTGTTCCCAAGGGACTTTCGTCCAATATCGATTATACATCATTCGACGCTTTTTGTCAATACTAAAAAACAATTATTTCACAAAATGTACATTTGTCAATGATGTGAGACCAAAAAGGGAAAAAGAAATTGGTTAG
>CAZMWM010000028.1:0-20000 GCA_964570105.1 uncultured Lachnospiraceae bacterium
CTTTTTCTATACCTTTTTCATTTTTCAGTCTCACATCTATTGTAACACTACAAGGATCCGATTTTTTTATTTTTTGGGGACTTGACAAACTTCGACGTTTTTGATATACTAGCAAGGTGGTATACTTTAGCGATGCCGTGTGAGTATGCGCTTGTCCGCCGCGGTGGGGCTTTGATATTTCTGAAAAGGAGCTTGATCTCATTTGAATACAACTAAAAAAGCGATGCAAAACGCGGAAGCCTCGTATTATAGACTGTTTTTGCTTTTCGTTTGCGGAAGCGTTCTGGGATTTTTTCTTGAAGGGGCGTGGTGTCTCGTTACGAAGGGGCATTGGGAGAGTCACGTGGTCTCGGTGTTTGCGCCTTATAATATACTTTACGGTCTCGGCGCGGTGCTGTTCTACGTTGGCGCTGAAAAGACGAGGGGACTGCATATAGTTTACCGCACCCTTATAATGATGCTCACGGCTACCGTTCTGGAGCTTCTGGCAGGGCTTCTGTTACAGCACGGGCTGGGGATGCGTGCGTGGAACTATTCGCACAAATTTCTGAATTTCAAAGGACTTATCTGTTTTTCCTTCTCCTTTGCGTGGGGCATCGCGGCGTTTGGCTTCTGCATGCTGTATCCGTTTATACACAAGCTCGTATGCAGATGTATCGGCAGACCGTGGAAGATCATCGGAACGGTGCTTAGCGTCGTCGTTGCTGTCGACCTTTGCTTGACCGGCGCTTTTATGGTGCGTTGGAAGGAGCGTCATTTCGGTTACCAAGCCGAAACACAGATCCAAAAGACGATCGACGACGTTGCGCCCGATGAATGGATGCAGAAGCGCTTTATCGAATGGCGCTTCATCGATGATGTGAAGTGACCGCAAGGCTAAAAATATCATAAAGGCTCCGAATAGACAAAACGGTATTTGTTAAATAAAAGAGGCTTTTAGATCTCTTTCTCCAACCGAAATTGGCACCACCCCGACGCTTTTCGTCGGGGTGGTGCCAATTTCATATGCGGTATTGTATTTGCGCCGTTCAGCGGACGAACCAATCTGCGATATCTGTCCACTCATAGGTGCAATCACCGTCGTTAAGGAGAGAGCAGACTATCGCGACGTTATAATCGGTAACGCCGGTGGTGGTGGCAACGAGCTTGGTATAACCGGAGCGGTCGTACTCGCCCTTCTGGTTTTTAAGTCCCGTTTCCTGGAGATACTCGGCGTTTGAAAGGCTGAACTTGGTGTCAAGATTCGGATCCTCCGTCACGATGGTGCAGAGCAGGCTCAAGCCGTTGAGCTTTATGATAGCCTGTTTCTTATCCTCCGAGATGGTGCATTCCGCGCCCTTGCCCAAATGTCCAAACCAATATACCGTGGAAGCCTTGGTGAACTTGACCTCATCCTGTATCACGACGGCGGAACGGTCATTGATCACCCACATTCCTCTCTGTCCGGAGGAAGCGTCAAGGTATGCACAGCCCATATCGACCACGGCGTATGCCATCGAGTCTCCGGAGTCAAACTTGAGCACGTCGGAGGTGGCGGAATAGAGCTGGTCGAACTGACGTCCGTTTTGGTTTGAATTTGAACTCGTGTCATTGGTATCGACCTTGGAAGGATTGACGACGAGGGTATTATGACCTTCCGCGCGCATCCTGTAATACCAGTGACGGTAAGGAAGCGTGAAGTATCTTACCGCGAGGGAGTCACCGTACGTGAGGTTGTATTCATCCGAGCCGAGGTCTATAAAGAAACGTGTACTACCGTATTCGAGAATGAAGTTGCCGATATCGAGCTGACCGTGCGATGCGTTGTTATCACCGCCGTGCAGACCGCAGAACAGCGGGTTTTCCTCATCCCAAGATGAGCGGAAGGTGACGGTGCGGATGCCCTTATAGTAGCTGTCGAGCGACATCTCGATGGAGTCTCCGTAGTTGGCGGGATCGTAGAAGATAAGATCCCAATACGAGACCGTTGCGCCTCCGTTCATAAGCCTGTCGTATCTGTATGCTCCGATGTTGGAGTCTCCGGACAGGTTTGCGTACATCGAGAATATCGCGGTGTCGTTGTTTCCGGAGCCGGCGTCGTGGTAGTTCCAAACGCCGCCCTCGCCTGCGGTATCACAGACGAAATAGAAGGACTCGCCAAAGCCGGCGCAGTTAAAGAATCCGTAGGAAGAGCCGGTGGCACTGCGAAGGTTGCAGAAGAGGACTGCGGCGTACGTGGTACCGTACGACCAATATCCGGGACCTTCGGGGTAACCTCCGTCGGGTGCGTAGGATATCTTAAGACAGGCGGGAATACAGTAGGTCACGCAGTCGAGCAGACGCTCGGAATATTCTCTGAACGTATCGTCGACGTTGGCAAACGCGAGCGCCATAGCGGTCATACCGCCGTTACAAACGGTGCTCCAGTTGTTGGTCCATTTTTCCGAAGGAGTTCCGTTGGGATAAGGCCAGCAGTTCTTGCCGCTATAAGTGTATCCTTTTCCGATCTCTTCTACGTAAGCGTCCCATTTCTCCTGAGCATCGTCGGCTGCCCACCAATCGTACAGGTCGCCAAATCCGAAAGCGGCTCCGTAGCCCATCTCCCAAACGGCGTCCTCGTAGCTCTCGCGCTGGTCGTCGGTGAAGTAGTCGTAGCACCAGTCGTAACCGAGCGCGAATGCCCACATTATCTCTCCGGTATCAAGGAAGTGCTCGGGGTGCCAGCTTCTTGTGCCGGTCATAGGATCCTTGAATTTGGTGAGAGCGTTAAGATCTTTGACTACCGCGGCGGCGTAATCCGTGTCTCCCGTGAGCTTATACAGAAGCGCAAGGGGAAGGACGCGGTTCATTATGTCACGCGAGACAGAAAGCAGACGGTAGTTGTCCTCAAGATCGAACTTAGAGGTACCCGCGTTCTTATAAGTAGATGAATCCTTGCCGTACTTGGTGACGAAGCGCTTGAACCACGCGGCGTAGGTGCTGTCGGTCTCGATAAGTCCTTTGAGCCTGTCGAAATCGTCCTGACTTGCAAGCAGACGGGTGTGCTCATCGTTGGGATAGAGCGCATCCATATTGCGAAGCATTTCGGCGCCCGTGTAGTTCTTGTAGCAGATAGCCTCGGTGATGGAATAAAGCTTGTCATAATTTGATGTGTTGTTCGGATCGTACTCGTACATCTCATCCGAGAAGATGGCTATGCCCATCTCGTTATAGAAGAGCTGATATCCGAATATCTCCGCGCAGTATTCCATAGGTACGAGAACGTAGTCCCCGGAGGATATGATCTTGGAGGAGAGAGCCTTTCCGGGACGGTTTCCGGTGGAGATACCGGTGTATTCCACGCTGTTTCCGACCTTGAAGGTATGCTCCTTGGAATTGTACTTGAAGGTCACGGTCGTCTTGTCCTCGGACAGCGTTATATCCGCGGCACCTCTGTGCTGTGCAAGGATGGAGACGGGAACGAACATCGTGTCATTATCGCTCCTTACCGCAACATCCTCGTCGTTCTCGTTCATAGAGTAACGAAGCTGGTTGTAGAAGTAAAGACCGCAGTCCTCGTAAAAGCAGACAGCGTCGCTTATTGCGGCGTACTCAAACCCCTTCATAGTTCCGATCTTCTGCGAGCAGACGCAGACGGTATCGAAGGTGACGGTGGTGCCGGAATTGCCCGCGTCAAAGACGAAGTCAAGCTCGCTGATGGCAGACCAGCCGAGGACCGACGATGAGTTCTGAGTGAACTCGGAGAAAGGGAGACGGTACTCGTTCCAGCCGGACTTCAGTGCGATCTTAGGGGATGCATAGCTCTCGATGTCCGCCGTCGAAGCATCGTCGCTTATCGCGTAGAGCTTCACTTTGACGTCGGCATCGGAAGAGCTTTTTATCCAGATGCTGAACTCCATATCGTTTGAAAGATCAGTATTGCTGAACGGAATAGCCACGGTCTGCTGGGACGCGCCGAGAGTGACGGCACCGCCGTTCTCGGAACGTTTTTCTCCGTTCACTTTGTTTAGACCGCTCGCGCTGATCACGGACGTATCGTTAAAGTCCGCGACCACGGTCTGTTTTGATGTGATGGCGGCGGTCTTGTCGCCGTCATCTCCGGAATCGGGTGTTCTCTTGCACGATGCAAACGCCGAACACATTCCGAGAAGCGTTGAGATCAAAAGCAACAGGGATATCGCTTTTTTCAAATTTGATCAATCCTTTCTGTTTCGAAATTGATATTTGAAGTTATTATATCATAACATTGCACTGTTTGCAACCGAAAATTTGTAACATAATTATTAAACTTGCAAAAAAACATCCCTGCCCGTTCGCGCTGTCGACGGTGAGAAAAAATAAAATATTTTTTGCGCGGCGGTGCTAATATATATAAAATGTAGAGTTCGCGACGGGAGGAGCGGCTTTTGAAGCTTTTTCAATACAATATCAAAAATATTAACAAATAGTTCAACCATTTTGAAGCGAAATGTTATATAATTTGTAGTGAATAAAACGCTGGAACAAGGCTGAAACTTCGTAAAAGGAGATAAAGAAACAAAATGAAACTTAACCGTATCACAAAGATCCTCGTCGTCGTGCTCGCGGTGACGATGTTGCCGCTGTGGTTGTTCGGCTGCGGCAGTAAGGTTTCCGATAACACTGTGTCCGCTCTGACCGAGACACTGATCGGAAGCGGAAAGCTCAGCAAAAAGAACGAGGCAAGCAAGGCTTATCTCGAACAGCTTGACAAGGATGCCGAGGACCTGAAGGTCAATTTCCAGAAAGCCGGATGGAATTCAGGTACGTATCTTGCAGGCGAGGAGTATTCCGTGGGACATTACCGTAACACGTACAAGCTTGCTCTTGCTTGGGGTACCAAAGGCTCTGCGTATTATCACGACGGGGCAGTGCTTGAGATGATCAAAACTGCGCTGGATTTCGGATACACCGATATCTTCGGCGCAAATCTCATCACCTCTAACGGTACCACTACCGCCGAGACGAGAGAAAAGTGCTCCATCTATCTTCTGAGGACGGTGCTCATCGTAAAGAGCAAGCTCAAGGCTGATGCTGTTGAGGATTATCTCAGTATCATCGATCTTAAGTTCCCGGCTCCTATAGGGGACGGTATGGACCTTATCCGCACTTCTTACATAGCCGTGGCTAACAACGCCATCAAGGGCGACAACGAGAGCGTCGAGAAGTTCTCCGGTGTGTTCCTTGACGATATCATCTCCATCGTTAACAGCGGCGACGGAAGATACAGTGACGGATCCTTCATCTGGAAGCTCAATGTAAATACGCTCGAGGAGGGCGTTGAAGCCGCAGATCTGCTTGCGGATCTCTGCTATGCTTTTGCCGGCACGTCCTGCGATCTCGGCACAGCGGCTACCGATGCGCTCTACAATTGGGTAGTCGACTCTATCCGGTATTCTCTGTACAACGGAACTGCCGTAAGCCCGAGCCTTAGCCATTCGATAAGCGAGGGCGACAGAATGGGCGGCGAGGCGGTCGGTACTATGCTCAAGATCGCCGCTATCTGCGGAGGCGAGCAGGGAAATGCCATAAATTCGCTGGTCAAGTCGTACACCGGTACGGAATTTAAGAAATATATGGGCAGCTACGCCACCGAGCTTTACGAGAAGGTGGCGAGCAACAAGAAGATAGAGGCATCCTCCGAGGCGCTCGGCGCTCACAGCTACGCATCGGCTGATTACCTCACCGTCTTAGGCTCGAAGTTCTCTCTCTCCCTTGCGATGAGCTCCACGCGTACCAATAAATACAAGACCTCCGAATATGCGGCGGATACCAACACCGAGCTTTACGGCGGATATAACGGTGATATGTGGTACACGAGAGAGGGTATGCTCACGCTCTACACCACCGATTACAAGCTTCCCTCGGATTACTTGACCACCGTAAACACTTACCGTCTCCCTGGTACTACGGTAGATAATCGCGAAAGAGACGATTCTCATACCGTCAGCTACAACGGAATAACGCCCTTCGCCGGCTCAGCCGTGCTCGGAAGCTCTGCGGTCTCCGCTATGATAGCCACCGGAAACAACAGCGAATACCTTTCCGATCTTTCGGCTAAGAAGTCGTGGTTCGTGTTCGGAGATAAGATAGTTTGCCTCGGTGCAGGCATCAGCAATACCACCACGCCAAACAGTCTCAAGGACTACGGCATCGAGACCGTGATCGAAAACATCTATTTCGGCTCGTATACCACGGTCAACACGTCTCTTGAGGACGACGGAACTCCCATAAGCGATAATCCCACTAAGCTCACTTCCGGCTCTGCGCTCTACTTTACCAAGTACGGTCTTATATACATCCCGACGTCCAACACGTCCGATGCTTATATGCGTCTGAACAAGAACGGAAAGACGAACTTTGTGGAGCTTTGGTTTGACCACGGTGCTACCCCGAACGGCGCGTCCTACGAATATGCGATATATCCTTCGACTACCGGAAAGAGCGGTGCGCTGTATGATAAGGTAGCGAATGGTGGCGACTATACGGTGCTTTCCAACACTGCCGATGTTCAGGCGGTCAAGGACTCGTCCGGACAGGTCGGATATACCTTCTGGAACGGCGCGACCTGTAACGGTGTGACCACCGACTTTGCTTGCAATATGCTGGTCTCCGAGACTGACAGCAGGATCACCATCGCGATATCTGATATCAGTCACAATTCCTACAGCAACGCCGGCGGAACTATCACGCTTGAGGGCAACTATTCGCTTTCGAGCGCCGATAACGGACTTAGCTTCTCCGGAAACACTATAACCGTTGACAGAAGCGTTGCGGCAAACGGTCAGACGCTCGTTATAGTTCTCTCGAAGTAAACCTTTTATAGATCTTAGCATCCTCCGGAGCCTACAGGTGGCTTCGGAGGATGCTTCGTTAAGATATATTTATAAAAATTCATAAAATTTTCCGTCAAAATCTAAAAATGCTATTGCATTTCACGGGGAAATGTGATATAATATTCAAGGTGTGGCGCGATCACGGACGGTATATGCTCCGCGTCGCGTATGCGCCGGTGTGTTGGAATTGGCAGACGAGGTGGACTCAAAATCCATTGATGGCAACATCGTGCGGGTTCAAGTCCCGCCACCGGCACCAAAAAATTCCGTACGCGCGTATGCGTACGGAATTTTTATACCGTTTTACTCCGTCATCAATGCGAAGGCGCTTCGTCGAGCATACTGCTGTCGCTTTTGAACAGGAGCGAGATGCACCAAAGCGCCGAAAGCCCCACTACCGTATATATTATACGTGAGATGATCGCGGCTTGTCCGCCGAATATCCACGCAACGATATCAAATCTGAATATACCGAGGCTTCCCCAGTTTATGCCGCCGATGATGAGCAGTACGAGTGCAATTCTGTCAAGCATAGAACGTTCCTTTCTTTGGGAATATCTTTTCCCTTATCTAATATGCGCCGTGCGGAACTGCTTTATGTAAGGAAAATTTTATATCTGCGTATCAATGCAAAAGGAGACCTTCTTATCGAAGGCTACGGTGAATCTTTATGCGAATGAGAAAAAAACGCAATGGCGCACAGCGTTTGCTGAATTGTGCGGAACATATTTTAAGCGAGCCGATAACATCGGACGCCCCCGATCTCGGTAAGCTTTCGGTCGAGATCGGATGCGGTAAGGGGGCGTTTATGCTCGCTCTTGCCCAAAGAGAGCCACAGACGAGCTTTGTTGCGGTCGAGAAGGTCTCGGACGTTATGGTGCTTGCCGCGGAAAAGATAAAAAAAGCCGAGCTTTCAAACGTCAAGCTTTTGAATTGCGATGCCGGCTCGCTTGCAGAGTGGCTTCCCGAAAAGAGCGTTTGGAGGATATATTTGAATTTTTCCGATCCGTGGCCGAGACCTAAGCACGCAAAGCGGCGTCTTACCGCGCCTGCATACCTTGAGCTGTACAAGAGATTGCTTGCTCCCGGCGGTGCGATATTTTTAAAGACGGATAACCGCATACTGTTCGATTATTCGCTTGAAACGCTGAGGGATGCCGGGTTTAGGCTTGAAAAGCTGACGTACGACCTTCATAACAGCGAGTACGAGCCGTTTAATATCCACACAGAGTATGAGGATAATTTTTCAGCCAAGGGCTTTACCATAAACCGTGTCGAGGCGTATATCTGAAGGTGTATGTGTTTTTCGGCTGTAAGCTTTGGGCTTGGGACGGGAAAGATAATGCATTGAAATTCCTTATGATAACAAACGGGAGCTTCCGGTCAGGGGCTTCCGTTTTCCGTTTTTGATACTATAATTATCAAATAAACCGTTGACATTTTTCTTTTTGTGGGGTATAATGATGACGGATGATAAAATGGGTGTGGCACACCGAGCTTTTAAAATAATTCAACGCTGTTTTGCCGTTATAATTAAATTAAAATTAGATCAGGAGCATATGGGGTTTGTATGACGGACGGAAACGTGAATATGAAGATCATTGCGCACGTGCGCTCGGAGCTTCCGGAAAAATTCGGGATACCGCGTCAGAGCGGACTTGTGGACGGGCTTGTGTCCTACGTGGTATTTGAGCCGCAGTACAGGGATGCCGAGGCGCTTCGCGGAATAGACGGTTTTTCTCATCTGTGGCTCTTATGGTATTTTTCCGAAACGGCAAGGGACGGATGGAGAGCTACGGTACGCCCACCAAGGCTCGGCGGAAACACGAGGATGGGTGTCTTTGCCACGCGAGCGCCGTACAGACCAAATCCGATAGGGCTTTCATCCGTTCGTCTGCTCGGTGTCGAGAAGGATGCGGAAAACGGCACGTTCCTTGTTATCGGCGGCGCCGATCTGATGGACGGTACGCCTGTTTTTGACATAAAGCCGTATCTTGCTTATACCGACAGCCATTCGGAAGCCACGGGCGGATTTGCCGCCCCCCTCTGTGAGCATTCGCTTTCGGTGGTGATCTCGGAGGAGCTGGTGACAAGGATACCCGAGGCGAAAAGGACGTCTCTTGTCGAATTACTTGAGAACGATCCTCGCCCCGGGTATCAAAACGCTCCCGAGCGTGAATATAAGATGTCGTTTGCCGGTATGACCGTTGCGTTCAAGGTAGAAGGGGAGACGCTCACCGTTACCGATATCGAATAGACGGTATCCGCGGTCATTGCGCTCCTGTCAACGGCGCCATGTGGATGGCGAAAACAGCAGTAGCATCGGAAACACCTCGAGCCTTCCTGCGAGCATATCGAATATAAGCACGAGCTTTGAGGGAACTGAATAGAATGCGAAATTTCCCGTCGGTCCGACCTTGCCAAAGCCCGGACCGACGTTATTTATTGCCGTGACGACCGAGGTGAAGGTGGTTTCGAGATCTGCGTTTTCAAGCGACAGCACGAGCAAAGACGCGGCAAATATCAGGATATAACAGCCCATAAACGCGTGAACGGCTCGCACCGTGCGTTCTTCGACCGGCTTGCCGTCTATCATTACCTTTTTGATCTGCCTTGTGTGCAGAAGCCCGTTAAGCTCGTTTTTCGTGCTCTTGCCCCATATCATAAGTCTTGAGAGCTTGATGCCGCCGCACGTACTGCCGGCGCATGCTCCGGTGAACATTATGCAGAGCAATACGACCTTGGAGAGCGTTGGCCAAAGGTTGAAGTCTACCGTGGCAAAGCCTGTGGTGGATATCACGGATGCCACTGAGAACGCGACGTGCCTTATTGCTTCACCTACGGAGGAAAAGGTATCGCGGACGTTGATGGTTATAATGACCACCGATGCAATGACCACGGCTATGAATGCCTTGGTCTCCGAATTGAAAAACTCCTTCACTCTGCCCTTGAGAACGAGGTAATACCCCGCAAAATTCACGGAAAAGAGTAACATAAACACTGTAACGACTATCTGGATGTACGGAGAATACGAGCGCATACTGTCGTTCTTGAAACCAAATCCGCCCGTGCCTGCGGTGGAAAGCGCAGTGTTCAGTGCATCGAATACGCTCATTTTACCGATGAGCAACAGTATAAACTGTACGACCGTCAGAGCGAAATAGATGGAATACAGTATCAGTGCGGTGGCTTTTACCTTTGGTACGAGCTTGCTGACGGAAGGTCCGGTGCTCTCCGCCTTCATTATGTGCATATTCTGTCCGCCGCTCAGCGGAAGGAACGCCATAACGAACACGAGCACGCCCATGCCGCCTATAAAATGCGTAAAGCTACGCCATATCAACACGGAATTAGGCATATCCTCGACCGCCGGTATTATCGAAGCGCCGGTGGTGGTAAATCCGGATACCGTCTCAAACAGCGCGTCTATATAGTTTGGGACAGCTCCCGATATGCACAGGGGCAGAGCGCCGAAGATACTGAGGACTATCCAGCTGAGCGCAACTATTATGAAGCCCTCGCGGCTGTAAAGCACGGTGTTTGTCGGTCTTTTGAATTTTAATGCCGCCCCGAGCAGAAGGCACAGCAGTGCGCTTGACAAAAACGCCCAAAGGGCGGAGGTCTCCGAATATATCGCGGCGGTGGCTATCGGCAGAAGGAGAAATATAGACTCGAATATCAATATCCAGCCGATGATATATCTTATCATTTTGCCGTTCATAGAAAAAGCCGTCCTTTCTCAGCGCAGGATATCGGTCATATCGTGAAGCGCGAGCTTTGAGACGATTATGACGGAGTCTCCGACCGCAATATGATCGTTACCTCTGGGGATCATAACGCTGTCGTTTCTGATGATGGAGGCTATCAGCACGTCGGGCTTGAGCTTGAGCGAGGATATCGGAAGTCCTGCCGCGGGAAAGCCGTCGCGCACGGTAAATTCAGCCGCTTCAACCTCGCCCTTGATCACGTTATAGAGCGTTTCGACGTTACTGCCTTGCGCGTTTTTTGTGGCTCTGACGTATCGGATTATCATATCCGCCGTTATATTTTTGGGATATATGGTGGAATCAAGCTCGAGATGCTGTACCACATCGTCAAAGTCTACTCGGTTTATCTTCGTGACTATCTTTGCGTTTCCGGCTCTCTTGGCGAAGAGCGACAGGAAAATGTTCTCTTCGTCGGATTGCGTCAGCGCAATAAACGCGCCGGTATTTGCCAGACCTTCCTCAAGAAGCACATCCCTGTCTCCCTCGTCGGAGTTTATTACCGTCACAGCCGGCAGACTTGTTGCCATCTGTTCGCACAGAGCGGCGTTTTTTTCTATCACCTTGGTCCTTATTCCCGAGCCGATCAATATATTGCACAGATAGTGTGATATATCACCGCCTCCGATGATCAGAGTGTCCTTGACCGGAGTGCTTGAATACTTGATCTTTGAGAAAAAGTCGTGCGCGTTTTTGGGAGAGGCTATCATGGATACTACGTCGCGCTTTTTGAACACGAGATCGCCGTTGGCTATATACGCGCCCGCGTCTCTTTCCACGGTGCAGATGAGCACGTTGCATTTCAGCTTCGTGACGGTCTCCTTTACGGACATCCCGTCGAGCGGACTGTCATCCGGTACGCGGAATTTGAGAAGCTCGACTCTGCCCTTGGCGAAGGTCTCTATCTTCAGAGCCGAGGGGAAGCGGAGCACACGTGCGATCTCCTCTGCGGCGGCGTATTCCGGATTTATTATCATTGCAAGCCCCAGCTCGTTCTTCAAAAAAGGGGCGTCTGCGCTGTACACGGGATTTTTGATCTGAGCTATGGTCTTGCAGTTGCCGGATTTTTTCGCGGTTATACAGCAGAGCAGATTTAATTCGTCAGATCCCGTGACCGCTATCAGCAGATCTGCGTCATCTATCCCCGCCTGTGACTGCACCGTGTGCGTGGCACCGTTTCCGACCACGCCCATTATATCGAGCTTTGCCGTGAGCGCGTTCACGCTTTCCTCGCTTACATCCACGACGGTGATATCGTTATCCTCTTCATTTAACTGCTCAGCCAAGGTCTGACCGACCTTTCCGCAACCTACGATGATGATCTTCATAAGGCACTTCCTTTCTCAAGCTACGATAATTATAGTACATTTGCTTCGCCGTGTCAAGTCTTTTTGCGTTCTTTTGTAAACGAAGATCATTTTGGTAACCTGATGAAGTCGGAATGTCTAAAAACAGAAAAACAGAACAGGAATGCAATAAAAACACTCGGTATTGATAACGATATTGGTTTGTGTTATAATCTACTCAACAATAAAAGTGTGGGAGAGATCGGTTTGTGTTCAAGCTTTTTGATGATTTTACCGCCTATGATGAAAACAAGCAACCTTATACTTTTTCCGTGGAAAGGCATACGGAGACGGCAAATTTGCATTCAGGCGTTACCGAGTGCGGCTTTGCTTTGAAGTCGATAGGTAACCGATACATATTAAATTCACCGAGATTTACGACGGGCGTTTTTTGCATCTCTCTCACTGTTTCGTATCCGTACGAGATAGATCCCGTATTTCAGATGATCTTCGGTTACGATGAAGAAACGCGCACCGGCTTGGGCTTGCAGTTTACGTACGTTATCGGAGGAAGTCTCTCAGTGTGCCCGATATCCGTGAAGAACGGAACGTATACGCCGCTGGCGGGGGCTACCGAAAAGGGACTTGTGTTGCGCGAAAATGAATTTTTGCGGTTGAGGCTCGAGCTTTGCGAAAAATGCGTTGTGTGCCGCGTGGGAGACGCCGAGTTTTCGTTCGATATCAAAAATCGGCGCGGAAGGCTTGCCATTGACAGGGGAGCGTTTATAGGTGAACTGATAATACGGGAGTTTTCGTTTGAAACCGCCGAGGAATTTGAAAGTAATAATATCGTCGGGACGCCGAGGCTCGCGGTGCCGCTCATAAACGGCGGTGACATTCCGTACACCATCCAATACGGTATAGACGCGATAGACGGAGAATACTATTTGACCGCAAAGCTTGACGGCGGAACAAAGAGCAGGGAGCGGTGCAAGAGCGAGCGTCTCGGACAGTACGTGGCGGAGGTCGACTATATGACCGCGCCTTATGTAGGGCTTGCGGATAGATACGGTGACGTTATTTTTAATATTTCAAGCAAGGAGAACTGCTTTGTCGATCCGAATATTTTTTGGGACTGCCAGAAGATCTTTTTCGGCGATATCGCTCTGCCGATCGAATGCGCGTATAAAATACGGGGGCTAGTGCCGGATGAGGTGACCGAGCTTATCTTCGGGTATCGGGAGCTTAATTGCAAGGGATACGCTCAACAGGCAGGCGGATGTGAATTTCGGTTTTCACGTGAAGGTGCGCTTTTGTATTGCGGTCCTGCGAAAAACGGCGAAGGCTCCTATTCTCTCATATCTCCGCCGGATAAGGTGGCGGTGAGCCTTATTCCTTCGGACTGTGCCGAATATGAAAATATCCTCGCGCACCTTAAGAACAATCATTATTTTTCGGCGAGCGAGAACATTGAATTTTCATTGCTTTTCAGAACTGAAATAAGACCGTGCTACCTTGAGTTTGTGGCGGCGATAAAGGATGTGTTCGAAAGAGATACGGTCGCTGTCGCGAACGTGGTGAAAACCGCTGGATCGTGCACCGACGGTGTGGGCGAGGTGTGCTGTAAAGCGGTATTCGAGCCTCTCCCGGTCGGGGTGTATAAAATAGTATTTACGATCCTTTACGGCGGTGCGGAATACAGGACGGTATCTCATGCGTTTGAGGTATACGATGAAAGCTCCGACGTGTGCCCTCCCACCGCAAGCGGACTTCCGTTTATGTTTACGATGAACAACGAGCAGAAAAAACTCGCAAGAAACGGATTTGACCTCTCAAACCCTATGCCGTCGTGTGATCTCGGGCATTATATTGCTTGTGCAACGACAACACCCGTGGAAGCGGAGCGGCAGGAGATATGGAAGTATATAAAGCTGTTTGGGAGAAAATGGTTTGCTTGGCTGGCTATCCGAACGTGTGATGATTATCTTTCTCCAAAGCACGATGTTACGGTCAAAAACTCCGATTATCTGTTCAATACCGCGGTGGATACGAGTTGCGATCCGCTCGGTGCTTACAGTCTTTATCCGAACAGAGTCGATCATTGGTGGCGGCATTTCTATACTTACCCGGGTGTCAGGAGCCTTATCTCCGATTTCTTTGCGGATGCTCCCGAGCTTTTGGAAAAGACCGGATATACTGATGGGGAAGATCTCACCGAGGAATGCTACGAAAAGATAGTTGCGCTCTGCGGTCGCGAGCTTATGGAATATATCAACAGAAGAAAGCACGCCCTCGTGGCTGAGCACAATTCCGAGCTTAAAAAGATAAATCCGAATGTAAAACGCGCGGTCTACGGTCCGATCCCGCCTTACTACAATCCGACGCTTACATATCATTCGTTGAAATTCTTCGGTCTGCCGGAGGATGAAGAGCTTTGCCGCGAATATTACAGCGGGTTTGCGATATTTGAGGATTATCCGTTTTCCTGCTCGTACCAAACGTACAGAGGACCTTTTGCGGTGATGACCTTACTGCTTCACTGTCCCGAGCTTACGCTATATCCGGAGCTATATGTGGGAAGCAGGGGAGGATGTATCGACGGAGCGGTGAAATACGCGCACGCTCCTATGGGGGATTACGATTGTCCGCCGTATCAAAATCTAACGCTTGCCTTCGAATACGTATATAACACGGCGTATAAAACGAAGGACGGATTTGCATATTGGAATACTTACGGATTTCACAGGGGGCTTTGTACCAACGAATATATCAACGAATTTGTTAAGGGGTGGTGGTATGTTCACCGTTACAAGCCCGTGCGACCGCTGAGGTCTGTGGCATATATTGCAGAGTACAGCGGCGACGATGATATCTACAGGCGCGAATGCAATTATTACAATCGGAGCGAAAGCGGACAGACCGTCGTGTACGAATGTGCAAGAGAAGCCGGGATACCGAACGGCTTCGGCGTAAGCTTCGATCTGCTGGGTACGCTGAGCGAGGATGACTGTGATCTTTTGATACTGCCGTCTCTTGCAAATGCCGATGCGAAGGCTGTTGCCGAGATACGCCGTCTCTATGATGCAGGTGTTGGTTTGATAGCGGTGTCGGATGTCAGCGGATTTGAAGATATTTTCGGCGTGGAGGTATGCAGGCGTTCCGAGACCGTCACATCGGTCGAATATATGGGTGAAAAGGAGTATGTTTACAATACCGAGGGTGATTTTGCGTACGCTCCGTCCGGGGCGCAGGTGGAATTTACGGCAAACGGATCGCTTCCCGTGATCATCACGACCGAGAGAACGGCGATCATAAATACCGCATTGGTGTCGCTCGGATGCGCAGATAAGACCAAGATGTGCGATGCAAAGGGTGCTTTCATAGTCGGTGGCTTGATAAGACGGGCGCTGAGCGATATTACGGCAAGACTGTCGTCGCCGATAGTGTTCGGCAAAAACGTAGGTGTTACGGTCTTTGAGGACGAATGCGGACGTCGCGTGCTGTTCGCGGTCGATCATACGCTGTTTGACAACCGCGTCCACGGCACAAAAGAGGCTGTCGTGGAGCTTTGCACGGACGACGTGACCGATGTTGTGAGCGATATAGCTGTGAGATGCGGAAGGGTGAACGGGAAGGTGAAGGAATTGCGGTTTGACATCTTGCCGCACGGAACGGCGTTTATCGAGCTTGTGAGCAAATAATGCTCCGAATAAGGCATTACCGTATGTACCCGACCGAAACGGTAATGCTTTATTTTTGAGGAACGGCAGGCTCTTCGGCGGATACGTTCAGCTGTCTGTATTCCGTGTATATCACAAATCCCGGTTTGGCGCCGGACGGTTTTTTTACGTTCTTTACGCGTGTATAATCCACGCATACCCGTGTTTGTCCGGCGGCGGAGCTGTTGCGTGCGGCAAGCTCCGCCGCTTCGAGGACATCCGCATCCGACGGCTCGGCACCGTTCAGAAGCAATACGGTATGCGAGCCGGGAACGTCCTTGACGTGAAACCAGAGATCGTTCTTTGAGGCTGTTTTGAACGTTATTCGATCGTTCTCAATGTTATTGCGTCCCACCAGCACGGTGTATCCGCCGTCTGATGTGACGTATTTTTTTAGTTGTCGCGGAGGTGGAGATTTTTGTTTTTTTCGGGGATTTGCCGCGCCGTTTGAGGTGTCGGCGCCTTTTTTTATATAACCGCACTCCGCAAGCTCGGCTCTGATGGCGTCAAGATCGGCTTGCCCGTTTATTCGCGACAGTGCGTCGGCTACGGAGCTGAGATAGACAAGCTCTGATTCTCCGCGCCGGAGCTGTTCCGTGAGATGCGCTCTTGCGTTTTTGGAGCGTGCGTATTTTTTATAGAGCTTTTGCGCATATTGAGCCGGAGTGAGCCGCGTATCTAAATGCAGCTTTACTGTGCCGTAGCTGCCGTCGTCCCTATAATCGGAATAATCCGTAAGCTCCACATCGGCTCGACTGCGCTCGAGCATATGAAGGTTTGATATTATGAGATCGCCTTGTTTGCGGTAAATGTCGCCGTTTTCGGCTTCCTCAAGCTCTTTTTTCTGTGCATTGAGCTTTTTTCTGAGCCTTGCTTCGTGGTTAGATATGAGCTTTGCGGTAGATGCGGCGCGGCTCTTTTCGCGCGCGAGCCTTGCGCGCTTGGCGAAATAAGTATCGGTAAGCTCGCTGAAGCTGTCCGGGTGCGTCACGGTGTAGCTACCGTCGTAGCAGGTAACGTCAAAACAGGAAAATTCGACAGGCTCCCCGTCGGGAGTACAGATGAGAGTTGGAATGAATTTTCGGGAATTTACCGCGTCGACCGTTGTTTCGAAGGCGTCCGCCAGCGCTGAGAGCTTGCTCTCGCGAGTGCCGGGGACGGTATCGGCGCGATGCGCCAGTTCTCTTGAAAGAAGCGGTGAAAAGCCGAGAAACGTCTCCAAAAGAAAGGCGGATGCGCTCGGTGCGAACGGTTGATCGGAGGGTATGCGGTCGGCAAGCCCAAGGAACTCCGAGCGTGTAAATGACAGGGGATCGAGCTTGTTCTGCTCCGGCGGTAATTCGTAGAAAAGCCCCGGCAAAAGCTGACGCTTACTGCTGGTGGTGAGGTCTACCGGACGTGCGCAGGCGATGATCTTCATCTTACATTCGTCGGTCTCGGCAGTGCCGTTTGCGCTTGCATTTTCGCAAAGTAATATATTCGAACACCTTCCCATTATCTCGCATATCACGTGTCTTTCCGTCAGAAAACCCATCTCGTCGTAGGTCTCGAGGCTCAGTTTTATCGCACGCTCGAGTGCGAGCTGTTTTACTGATATCACACGCGCACCGGTCAAGTGTTTTCTTAAAAGCATACAGAATACCGGTGGGGATAGGGGATTTTCGGGAGCTTCCTCCGTTATTCCGAAGCGAGGTGCGGACGGGGAAGCGCTCAATAGCAGTCGGTAATGACGACTGTCGCGGTGGAGCAGTAAAAATATCTCATCCTTTGAAGGCTGTAAGACCTTCTCTACGCGAGCGCCGCATAAGGTCTCGTTCAGTTCGGCGGCGGCGGCTCGCGTCATAAAAGCATCAAAGCTCATATCTCAAAATCGTCCCTTTGAGGTATAGGCATCAAGCTCGGACTGCTCGGTGTCCGAAATACCTCTTTTCGTTTGGGGCTTCTCCTTTTCTGAATGAAAAAACGCGGTGATATCCGAGGATCTACCGCGTTTTGAGTGAAAGCGTCAAGAGATCAGTTGAAGGTCGCGACCGGCTGCTCGGGGGCTTCGGAAGGCTCTGCGGTCAGCACGTGAAGCACCGGACCTACGCCGCGATAGAGCTTATGCTTTTCTTTTTCGAGCGTCGCGGTGACCACGAGCCAAGAGCCGTTGGCGTGATCGATATTTTGCTTTTCCTTGCAGACTACGCCGTGGAAGGATGTATCCTCGGCGCAACAGGTCATGACCATTCTTCCGAAAGCGTACGAATCACTCTTGAGCGAACGGTCACGCGCGACCATTCCCTTGAATTTCAACGTTTTTCCAACGTATTTATCCACGTCCTCAGCCATATCGCGATACCAGATCGCATAATCGCGGTCTGCTATCTCCACGATCGGGGCTTCGATGTCGAACGGCAACGGATCGACTATCTCGTCGGGCTGTATGCGCCCGTCGGTGTACTCGTATACGATATTTACGGTACGGCTCACAGCCCGTGCTTCCGAGTGAAGAGCCATCACGTCGGTGCTGTCTGTGCAACGGTTGAAAAACACCACGCTACAACCCGACAGCTTATCGAACATGAGCTGTCTCATATTTGAGTTATAAGTCGAAAACGTCGTGCTGTCTACGCAAAGCACTTCCTGATAAACAAACCATTCGTCGGGAAGGTTATTGTATAAAGAAGCGAGCTGCCACATACCGTTATACTCTATAAGTATGCGCTCTGCTTTCGCGGTCTTTTGCCATTTGATCAGGTTTTCGGCGGTGATATCCGCTTCATTTTCGACGGTGACCATTGAGACCTCGCCGGAATACTCGGACGGATCAAGCTCTTCTATACCTTCCTCGCAAAGAAGAATGAGCGTGCGTTCCTTTTCCTGAAACCTCGTATCAGCCAAGGTCTCGTGGAGCATTTTGGTCTTACCGGCTTCAAGAAAACCGGTAAAAAGATATACTGGCATTTCCATTTCGTTAAATTCCTTTCGATGCCGATCACGCCTGTACGCCGAACAGCTGTGCGAGCTTTTCCTCGGATATTCGGGAGCCGATAACGCAAAGCCGCCCGATTATTGCGGAGCTTCCGTAGCGTATGTCAGGCTCCCCGGGAACGTAATCGAAATGTATCCACCTGCCGTCATCGGAGGCTACTATGCCCTTAGCACGGAGGATGACGCCGTATTCCGCCTCGTTTTCGAGCTTACCGAGCGCCTCGCGAAGCTTATCTTCGTTGAATTTGACCGGAGTTTCAACGCCCCAGCTCGTGAATACCTCGTCTGCGTGATGGTGATGATGGTGATGCTCGTGCCCGTGCTCGTCACCGTCATCGTCATCGTCGTGGTGGTGATGACAGGAGCATTCCGGATCGTCGCACTCGTCGTCGTGATGATGGTGGTGATGCTCGTGCTCGTCACCGTCATCATCGTCGTGGTGATGATGGCAGGAGCATTCCGGATCGTCGCACTCGTCGTGATCGTGATGGTGATGGTGCTCGTGCTCGTCATCGTCACCATCGTCGTGGTGATGATGGCAAGAGCATTCCGGATCGTCGCACTCGTCATCGTGATGATGATGCTCGTGCTCATCGGAAAGTCTTTCAAGCTCCGCCTCAAGCGTATCTTTTCTTTCCATTGCGGAAAGGAGCTGGGCGCCGTCGAGCTGATCCCACGGAGTGGTGACGATCACGGCGGTGGAGTTATGCTCGCGAAGCATAGCGACTGCGGCGGCTATCTTGTCATCGGACAGCTTGCCGGTGTGGCTCAATACCACCGTGCCCGCGTTCTCTACCTGATCGAGGAAAAATTCGCCGAAATTTTTGATATACATCTTGCATTTTCCTGCGTCACAGACCGTCGTGAATCCGTTGAGAACGGCATCCTCGATGTCGAGACCTCTTACCGCACGTATAACGTCCGAAAGCTTTCCGACGCCGGAAGGCTCGATAAGTATACGGTCGGGGTGGTATTTCTCTATAACTTCACGGAGCGCTCTGCCGAAATCACCGACCAGACTGCAACAGATACAGCCGGAATTCATTTCGGTTATGTTTATACCGGAGTCCTGTAAAAAACCGCCGTCGATTGCTATATCTCCGAACTCGTTCTCTATCAGGACGACCTTCTCGCCTTTGTAAGCCTCGGCGATCATTTTTTTGATGAGCGTGGTCTTTCCGGCTCCGAGAAATCCGGAAAATATATCGATCTTTGTCATAATTCTGAAAATTCCTTTCGTTTGACACGGTCGGGCGAGACGGTGTGTCACCGTGCGTTTGCCGCGACCTATATTTTTTTATTATCAACGCTTTAGTATACACCTTGCGTGCGCGGATGTCAAGCGTTATTTTGCAAAATATAAATGAATAATCTACGTTGTAAATAGATATGACCCAAAAAGATAAAAAAAGCAAAAAGATATGG
>CAZMWM010000029.1:0-18944 GCA_964570105.1 uncultured Lachnospiraceae bacterium
GTTTTTACAATCCCTCAGTCAGCAAAGCTGACAGCTCCCTTTACACAAGGGAGCCGATCGCCGCTCCGCGGCGGTAGCAATTTGTGTTTTGCACTGATTTTGAAACGTACCGTTCGGCTCCTTTGTTTACGGCGCACTCTCGCTCGGTGCGAACACAGGTGAGCGCGCCTCCGCCACTGAAGTGGCGCTGACAAAGCATCGTAGGCTCCCTTGTGTAAAGGGAGCTGGCGCCGAAGGTGACTGAGGGATTGTCAAACAAAAACGCTGATTTTAATTAAAGCATCATACTTAGCGCTTAAGTTCCCATCTATGAGATAAACCCCCGCCCTACGATCCCCCCGTTTTGGCGTAAAAAATGTTTTTAACGCGAGGTTGCAACCGTTTTTTCTTAAGTTGATGACATTGCTGTTTTTGGAGAGCTTATGCTTGATCGCTGTCAAGCGCGTCCGTCGCCGGAACGGTGACACATCTTTCGTAGCAGGAGAAGATGGCGTCCACCGTCGCTTTATCCTGCTTTTTGGTGAAGAGACTGACCAGCGGTGCAAGCACCAAACCTCCGAGCATTGCGAAAACTCCGGAATACAGGGAATTTGTAAATATAAATCCGAGTGCTCCCGAGGGCATCGGGATGGCTTCGAGCATAATGAGGAGTTGTATTATCTCTATGCCGACGCCGTACACAAAGCAAACGGCGACCGAGGCAGGGGAGGCTTTTTTGCTGTACAGCCCGTAAAGGAACGGAGCGAGGAAAGCACCTGCGAGCGCACCCCACGAGACGCCCATCATCTGCGCGATAAAGGTGATCTCGGGATTTGTGTCTTTAAGTATCGCTATGACCGCGGAGGCGGCGATGAAAAAGACGATAAATATCCTGACTGTGAGCAATGAGAGCTTCTGATCGTCTTTTTTCTCCTTCATCCTCGGCATTATAACGTCAAGCGTGAGAGTTGACGCCGAGGTTAAGACGAGAGAGGAGAGGGTGGACATAGATGCGGCGAGCACGAGCATTATCACTATCGCTATTATGACGTCGGGTAGCGTTGAGAGCATAGTGGGGATGATCGCGTCGAAATTTTTGAACGTGTCAGGGGCGTCTGTGAGCTTGTCTGCGTAAAGTCTGCCGAATCCGCCGATAAAGTAACAGCCGCCTGCGACTATCACCGCAAAGAGCGTGGATATGACCGTGCCCTTGCGTATCGCGTCCTCGTTCTTTATGGAATAGAATTTTCCGACCATCTGCGGAAGTCCCCACGTGCCGAGCGAGGTCAGCAGGATAACGAACAGCAGGTATAGCGGCTGAGCGCCGAAGAAGGACGTGAACGCCCCCTGTGTACCTGCGGTATCTGCATAATTCGACTGTACCTGAGACAGGCGTCTGACGGCTTCGTTGAGTCCGCCGTTGGAGTGCAATACTGCGGCAACGACGGCTATTATTCCGCCGAGCATTATTATTCCCTGAATGAAATCGTTTATCGCCGTCGCCATATATCCGCCGAATATGACGTATACGCCCGTAAGGACCGCCATTACGAGAATGCATATCCAATAAGGAACGGAAAAGGCTATATTGAACAGGCTGGAAAGTCCGTTGTACAAGGAGGCGGTGTAGGGGATGAGGAAAACGAAAACTATGAAGGAAGCGGCTATCTTTAGTTTATCCGAACCGTAACGCTTCGAGAAGAAGTCCGGCATGGTCTTGCTTCCTATATGCTGTGTCATAAGTCTGGTACGTCTGCCGAGGACGCACCACGCGAGCAGAGAGCCGATAAACGCGTTTCCAAGCCCTATCCAAGTTGAAGCAAGTCCGAAATTCCAGCCGAACTGACCTGCGTAGCCCACAAATATGACTGCCGAGAAATACGAGGTGCCGAATGCGAACGCCGTAAGCCAAGGACCTACGCTCCTTCCTCCGAGGACGAAGCCGTTTACGTCGGTCGCGTGCTTGCGACAGTATACTCCGATGCCTATCATAAGCGCGAAGAAGAGCACTAAAAGTATTGCCGTGATAACTATTGCAGAGGTCGCCATGGTCTTTTGCCATCCTTTCTTTTTCTGTATCCGTAAGTCACCTCGGATAACGCTCGAAGCATAAAAAACGCCCTCTTTCCCAAAGGAAAGAGGGCGAGCATTACGTCGCTGTACCACCTCAGTTTACCGCATCCTTACGGAAGAGCGGCATCACGAAGCACTCCGCACGGACTTGGCGGAAATGCTCCTGCGCGCTAACGGGCGCTCCCGGATACGCCTTGCCAAGCGGATGTCGGCTTTCAGCATATCGGCTCGCGGAAGGTAATTCGGCATTGCGTTTCCCTGCGTCTCGCACCGACCGACGCCTCTCTGTGCGGTACCGCAACGTCTACTTGTTTCCGTTCACAGCCTGTGAGGATATGATATCATATTTTTGGAGCAGTGTCAATATATTCATAAAAAAGTTGATTTATAAATTTATGATAACACATCTTAATCGACCGGTCACAATATCGGTCAGGTACACGGAAAGACCGGATCAGACGCGTGCGCCGAGGATGTCGATATGCTCGCGGTAGAATTCCTCGTATCTGCCGTTGTCGAGAGCATCGCGTATATGCTCCATAAGGGTATTGTAAAAATACAGATTGTGTATGACGCAGAGCCTCATTCCGAGCATCTCGCGAGCCTTGAAAAGATGTCTTATGTACGCCCGTGAGTATGTGCGGCAGGTCGGGCAATCGCATTTTTCGTCTATCGGACGGGGATCGTCAAAGAATTTTTCGTTTGACAGGTTGAGCTTACCGCTCCACGTGAACAGGTTCCCGTGACGCGCGTTACGGCTCGGCATCACGCAGTCGAAAAAGTCAACTCCGCGGCGTACCGCCTCGAGGATGTTCTGCGGAGTGCCGACGCCCATAAGGTATCTCGGCTTATCCTTCGGCATATACGGCTCCACCTGCTCTATCACGTGGTACATAACGTCCGCGCTCTCTCCGACCGCAAGTCCGCCGATGGCATAGCCGTCACAGTTTGCCTCGGCTATCGCCTTCATATTGTTTATCCTCAGATCGTCATAGGTACTGCCCTGATTTATTCCGAAAAGGAGCTGAGACGGGTTTACGGTATCGGGCAGGGAATTGAGCCGTTCAAGCTCCGCCTTGCAACGGTAGAGCCAACGCACCGTGCGGTCTGCCGAGCGCTTGGTGTAGCGGTATTCCGCCGGATTTTCGATGCATTCGTCGAAAGCCATTGCGATGGTCGAGCCGAGATGCGACTGTATGCGCATACTTTCCTCAGGTCCCATAAATATCGGTGCGCCGTCCATATGCGATTGAAAATAGACGCCTTCCTCTTTTATCCTGCGGAGCCTGGCGAGAGAAAACACCTGAAATCCGCCGCTGTCGGTAAGGATAGGTCCGTCCCAATTCGCGAATTTATGCAGTCCGCCCATTTTGTATATCAGCCCGTCTCCCGGGCGTATATGAAGATGATAGGTGTTGGATAGCTCCACCTGACATTTGCACGCCTTCAAATCCGGAAGGGCAACTCCCCCCTTGATAGCGGCGCTGGTGCCGACATTCATAAATACCGGCGTCTGCACCGTGCCGTGCACTGTCTGCATAACTCCTCGGCGAGCGGCTCCTTCCGTTTTCAGTACGGTGAATGAGGATCTCGGTATCGTTTTAAGCTCGTTCATTTCAAGCTGTCCTTTCAAATTCAGATATTCAGATATAATGAGAGATGGGTGCGACAGGCTCAGCTTCTTTTAAAGCTGTGCTCTATGTCGCTTTTGGATATCTCGAACGCCACAGGTCTGCCGTGAGGGCAAAAGCGTATCGCAGGATCTGTAAGCACTCTGTCGCATATCCATTTAAGATGCTCCTCGTCGTATATGCGTCCCGCTTTTATCGCCGCCTTGCAGGATGCTTGATACAGCGCTTGCTCGTAAAATTCGTTTTTCGTGCGCTCAACATTTCCGGTGCCGCTCGCGAGCTTTTCCGTCATAGCGGAAAACAGGGCGACCGCGTCGTCGGTCTCCAAAAATGCGGGTATCTCCGTGACGGATACCGCGTGACCGTCGAGTGACGGTGTGTATTGATAGCCCGAGGCGGTAAGCTCGTCTTTAAATTCCTCGGTCGCCGCAAGCTCGGTGGGTGAGAGTGATATATCCGTCGGGACGAGCAATATCTGGGATGACCTGTCGCTCCGAAGATTTTTTTTCATATCCTCAAAGAGGATGCGTTCGTGAGCTGCGTGCTTGTCTATCATCAGAAGCTTGCCCTCGGCTTCCGCAAGGATGTATGAATTGAACACCTCGCCGAGCATCTTATACTCGGGCGCGGCAACGCTCTTCGCAGATGCACGGTTAAGGCTCGAGACCGAGCCGCCGGAGCCGTTATCCAAAAAGGGAAGCTTTACGGTGCGCACGTAATTTTTGATCGAATCGTCCTCTTTTTCCGCAACGGGGGAGGTCTGGGTGATCAGGGGCGGTCTTTCCGCGGAGGTGCGGCGCGACTTTTGCTGTATAAAACGCAAAAGCGGATCTCCGCCCGGATGTGCTTGCTCGTCTGAGGCTTCGTCCTCGCTTCCCAAACGCAGTGTGTTGGCGGAGGACGATACTATGCTTCCGTCGGTATTTGTGTCAAAGGACAGCGGAAGGGGAGGCTCCGGTACAGCCGTGCGCGGAAGTCTCGGATCAAATTCCTGCGAGCGCTTCGGATAGGCAAATTCGCCCTCATCCCCTGCCGGAGGTGGCAATGGCGCCGGTGCCGGTGTGAGGATGGACGACGGTACCTCACCGTTAAGCTTGAGCTGAACGGAGCCTTCGGAGGCTTCGCCGCGGTCGGGCAGCGGCACAAATCCGTTTCGTATTTGGGCTTCACGCAAAGCGTCCCGTCTGTTCTTGAACAGTGACGACGGACGGGTAACGGCTTCGCTCAACGCACCTCTCACGGCAGAATATATGACATCGAAAATTGCCTGTTCGTTTGAAAATTTAACCTCCAGCTTAGCCGGGTGTACGTTTACGTCCACGAACGCCGGATGTATGGTTATATAAAGCACGCATACCGGAAATTTTTCGACCGGAATGTACGATGAGAACGCTTGCTCGAGAGCCGCCATAGCCGTCCGGCTCTTTACATATCTTCCGTTTATAAAGAAATTCTGATAGTTGCGGTTTGCCCGTACGTTGTCGGGAGTGCCGATATAGCCCTCGACGCCTATTCCGCTCGTTAGCTCCTCAACGGGGGTGAGCCGCTGTGAAAACTCTCTGCCGAGCACGGCGAATATACAGCCGCGGAGATTTCCGTCGCCCGCGGTCACGAAACGTAAGGCTCCGTCCGCGATAAATTTGAACGAGATCTCGGGGCGCGAAAGCGCGAGCTTTTCCACGACCGCCGCAACAGCCATGGTCTCGGACGAATCCTTTTTTAAAAATTTGCGTCTTGCGGGCACGTTTGAGAACAGCTCTTCAACGATCACCGTCGTTCCGTCCATGCAACCGGTCTCGGTGATCTGCTTTATCACGCCGGCTTCGGAAACGAGCATGGTACCGAGCTTTTCTCCGTGCGGCTTGGTCATTATGCGCACAGTGGATACCGAGCCTATCGCCGCGAGAGCTTCTCCGCGAAATCCGAGCGTGGTTATTCCGTCAAGGTCTGAGGCGCCCCGTATCTTGCTCGTGGCGTGACGTCTTATGCACACGGGAACATCCTCTCGGCTGATCCCGCATCCGTCGTCACTTACGCGGATAAACGAGGATCCGCCGCGTTTTATTTCGACGACTACGCTGTTTGCGCCTGCGTCTATGGAATTTTCAAGCAATTCTTTTACGACGGATGCCGGTCTGTCTACCACTTCGCCTGCCGCTATAAGATTTGCTATCTGTGTGTCAAGGACGTTGATCTTTCCCATAAGTATGACAATAGCCTTCGCTTGTGCAAAAGCTTCCTTTCACGAGAGGCTCGGACGGTCATCCGAGCAGCTTTTTCATTTCGAAAATAAAATTCATAGCTTCAATAGGGGACGACGTGTTGAGATCGTATGCTCGGAGCTTTGCTATCACCTCAGCCTCGGTCAACGCTTCGAACGATAGGTTGTCGTCCGTATCCTTCTGCGTTTGTGCGCCGCTCTTCGGTGAAGGAATGCCGAGAGGTTGCTCGCAGAGCGAGGTGAGTATCTCCTTGGCTCTTTTGATTATCTCACCGGGAACGCCGGCGAGCTTTGCGACCTCGATCCCGTAGCTGTCGTCCGTACCGCCGCGCACTATCTTGCGCAGGAATATTATCTCGTCACCCTTTTTCTTTGCCGCGATGTTGTAATTCACGACGCCTGCATAGCTTCCCTCAAGCTCGGTAAGCTCGTGGTAATGCGTGGCGAACAGTGTTTTTGCACCCAGCTTTTTGCCGCAGGTGTATTCCGCCACGGCTCTGGCTATGCTCATTCCGTCAAAGGTGCTCGTGCCTCTCCCTATCTCGTCGTATATGATCAGAGAACGGGTGGTGGCGTTCTTGAGAATGTATGCGACCTCGGTCATCTCGAGCATAAAGGTGGACTGTCCGGATGCGAGATCGTCGGATGCACCGACTCTTGTGAACAGCTTGTCTATTATGCCTATATGCGCTTCACGCGCAGGAACGAACGAGCCTATCTGAGCCATCAGCGTTATGAGCGCGACCTGACGCATATACGTGGATTTACCTGCCATATTAGGTCCGGTTATCAGCATAAGGCGGTTATCCTTGGTGTCAAGCTCCGCGTCGTTCGGGACGAAATAGCTGTCACGCACGAATTGCTCGACGACGGGGTGTCTGCCGTCCTTTACGGATATGCGGTCGTCAAGAGAGATCTCGGGACGGACGTAATTATTCTTTAAGGCGACGTCCGCAAGACTGCAATAAACGTCGAGCAGAGCAAGCGCCGAGGCGTTGTTCTGTATCTTTTCCGCGTTTTGCGCGACGGTGTTCCTCACGCGGCAGAAGATATCGTATTCCAACGCACATATACGGTCGGATGCGCCGAGTATCGCGGCTTCAAGCTCCTTAAGCTCAGGGGTTATATATCTTTCCGCTCCGGCGAGCGTCTGTTTTCTTATGAAATAGTCGGGAAGAGCTTCCGGTCTGTTTGCATTGGTTATCTCAAGGTAATAGCCGAACACGCGGTTATATCCGTATTTGAGCTTGGAGATACCGGTCTTTTCGCGTTCCTTCCGTACAAGCTCTTCGAGATAGTCACAGCTGTTATTGAGTATACCGTGAAGTCTCGAAAGCTCACTGTCGGACTCGGGGCGTATCATCTTGCCCTCGCGTATCGAGAACGGAGGCTCGTCAACGACCGTGCTCTCCACAAGCTTTATTATATCCTCGAGCGGATCGAGTGCGTCGCGCAAGGAGCCAAGCTCCGATACCTTGGCATCCGCCAAAAGCATTTTTATCGGCTCGACTGCGGAGAGGGAAACACAGATGGCACGCAGATCCTTGGCGTTTGCCGTGCCGTATACGATCTTGGTCATAAGCCGCTCGATATCCAGAACGGATGAGAGCCTGTCCGAGATCTCCTCTCTCAGCATATAATTATCCTTAAGCTCGCCCACGGCGTCGTGACGGCGCGATATCGCGTGAGCGTTGACGAGAGGAAGCTCCACCCATTTGCGGAGCAGTCTTGCTCCCATCGACGTCTTGGTCTTGTCGAGTACCCAGAGCAGAGAGCCGCGTTTTTCCTTTTGGCGCATAGTTTCGCAAAGCTCGAGATTGCGTCTCGTGTTGGGATCGATCTCAAGATATTGACCTTCGGAGTAGACGTTCAGCTTTTTTACGTATGAAATGTCGGTCTTTTGCGTCTCGGCTATATATCCGAGCAGTGCTCCGATGGCGGAGACGGTCACCTGCGCTTCTATGCCAAGCTCCGAGGGGGAGCCTGAAAACTGAGCGCGTATCCGTTTTTGAGCCAAGGCTTCGTCAAAGGCTTCGTCGTCTCTTACGTCCAAAACGGCGTTGAGACGCGAACGGAAGTACTCGTTAAGCTCGTCCTGACCGTCAAGAGACGTGTTTATGAGCACCTCGCGCGGCGAATACGCTTCGCATTCCGAGATGATCTTTTTGGTAAGCTCGCCTCCGCTGAACGAGGTGGCGTATACGTCGCCCGTAGATGCGTCGGCAAAGGCTATGCCGCATTCGTTTGCCATTAAGCGTACGGCGCACAGATAATTGTTTTTGTTTTCCTGAAGCATCGCGCTGTCGGTGACTGTTCCGGGCGTGACTATCCTCACGATGTCACGTTTTACAAGTCCCTTTGCGGTTGCCGGATCTTCCATCTGCTCGCAGATGACGACCTTGTATCCCTTTGCCACGAGCCTTGAGATATATGTGTCCGCAGAATGAAACGGAACTCCGCACATCGGGGCGCGTTCCTTCTCACCGCAATCTCTTCCGGTAAGAGTAAGCTCAAGAACTCTTGATGCGAGCTTGGCATCGTCGAAAAACATTTCGTAAAAATCTCCGAGACGGTAAAAGAGTATAGCGTCCGGATATTGCTTTTTAACCTCCAGATATTGGAGCATCATCGGCGTCATCGGTGCGATCCTTTCGTGACACGTTTCTTTTTTTTGAGATGCGCGGAAGAGCGAAATCTACGCCGTCGGGCGTTTCAGCCTTCCGTGGAGACAGTGAGCCTCTGCCGAGACGACCTCGACCTCGACATACTGCCCGATAAGCTTCTCTTCGCCCTCGAAATGTACGAGCTTGTTCTGCTCCGTTCTTCCGGTCAGCTTAGTTGCGTCTGTCTTGCTTATCCCCTCGACAAGTACCTTGAGCGTCTTGCCGAGGTATTTACGGTTGTCCTCACGGCTTATATCAGCTTGAAGCTCCAGCAGTCTGCGCATACGCTCCTGCTTTACGCTGTCAGGTACCTGATCGGGAAACGATGCCGCCGGCGTACCGTTTCTTTTCGAGTATATGAAGGAAAATATATTGTCGTACCTTACCCTCGAAACAGCACTCAGCGTATCCTCGAATTCCGCGTCTGTCTCCCCCGGAAAGCCGACTATTATATCCGTCGTTAGAGCTATGCCCGGAATGCGCTCTCTTGCGTGATCTATGAGCGAAAGATATTCGCTCAGGGTGTAATGTCTGTTCATTGCTGCAAGCACACGGTCGTTTCCCGCTTGCAGAGGAAGATGGAGCCTCCGCGCTATGCCGACCTTTCCGGCAGTCGGAGGATTTGAAGCCATGGTATCTATAAGTCTGCGGCTCGCATCCTTCGGATGGCTGGTCATAAAATGGATGACGCACTCGCCCTCAAGAGCGCAGATGTCGGAGAGCAGTCTTGAAAAATCGTACTCACCGCCGAGATCCTTCCCGTAGGAATTGACGTTCTGACCGAGAAGGGTGATCTCGCGCACTCCCTCGGCGATAAGTCCGCGTATCTCACGAAGGATGATATCAGGCTCGCGGCTCCGCTCTCTTCCGCGTACGTACGGAACTATGCAGTACGTGCAGTAATTATTGCATCCGTACATGACAGACACCCAAGCCGAAGCCGAGCCGGACGTTCTTTTTACCGGCAGATCCTCGGCTATCACGGACAGGTCGTTATCTATCCAGAAATTTCTGCCGCCGTCACTCAGCGTGCGGTACAGTATCTCGGGAAAGCGGTGTATGAGCGTAGCGCCGAGCAGAAGATCTATGTAAGGATATTTGGTCTTTATATCGTTCTTTCGGTGCTCCTGCGCGACCATGCATCCGCAGACACCGAGCACAAGATCGGGCTTTGCTTCTTTGTATTTTTTAAATCCGCCGGTTATGGACAGAGCCTTAAGCTCGGCGTGCTCGCGAACTGCACAGGTGTTCACGAGGATGATATCGGCAAGCGACGGATCGTCCGTGGGCTTATATCCCATCTCTGACGCCATACCGCAGAGCCGTTCGCTGTCGGCTTCGTTCTGCTGACAGCCGAAGGTCTTTATATATACGTATTTTTCCGTGCCGAGATTTAGCTCGCGCACAAGGGACATATATTTTTTCTGTTTTTCCAGCTCCTCCTTCGGGAGCGCGGCGCTGTTGGACATCGGATGTAAGTTCCTTTCTGTGAATATTCCCGTTGGTATACGTAGCCCAAGAGTGTTCGTGCCCTCTTTCTTAACGGCGGTAACGGCTCAGACTTTTCACGGTCACGTAAGTGAGAGAGCCGGTGAGCGCACCGGTCGGCAATGAGAGCAGAAGGAGCCACGGCAGATATGTAACGAGCAGTGATGCTCCGTAAAGCAGTGATGCGACGAGACATTGCCCGACGCAATGAGATGCCGCGCACAACACCCCGATGCCGATACAGCCGACGCCGCCACGCAGAAGCTTTTTCGTTACCGCGAGAGCTGCGATGGAGAAAAGTCCGCCGCAAAGCGAAAACAGGAACGATATCGGCGAGCCGAACAGGACGGCTGAGAGAGCTACGCGACAAAGAGCCACTGCGGCGGCGTCGGTCATACCCAGCAGAAAAAATGCGGACATGACTGCTATATTTGCAAGTCCCGGTCGAAAGCCGGGAATCGGAACATACGGGAGCAATACCTCGAGGTACGAAAGCGCGAGTGCCGCGCAAACGAACACGGAGCAATATGCGATATGCTCAGCCGACGATCGCATCGGGCAGCACCTCCCCTTCCGTCTGCTGTGATATTACGGTCATGGAAAACTTGGCAGGCACGCAAACGACGGTCTGACCTGCGCGGCTGATCCTGCCCATCGCACGGCAAACGCGGTCGGGACACTCCGACTCCGCCACCCACGCATACCCGTCCGAGACGGTCACGGTCAGCTTTATGCCGTTGCTGTAAAAGACCTTGCTACAGTCTGTGTCGAGAGGAAGGGAGCAGATATGCCCGTCTGCGTTTATCTTGAGATAAGCGGTCTGCTCCGAGGTGTGAAAAAGACTTCCGGATACGAAAAACAGCAGTACGGAGACGAGCAATACCGCAAGGATGCATACGGCGTCGAAGGCTTGGAACAGCTTCGGTGACTTGAAAATACGGTTTTTCAAGGCTTGACCTCCGTTTTGAGACGTTTTTCGGCATACACATCTATTCTATCACACTCCGCATTTAAATTCAATAGAAATTTGATAAATTTTTTAACTCGGTCGATATTCATAACAAAACAGTCGTGCGAAGAAACGAAAGCGGCGAGCTTATACGAAAAGTAGAACAAGGAACAAGCAACAGGGAACAGGCAACACGCCGCTGATCTGCGGCGGCGATATTTGAACTCGGTAAGAACATACCGTCGACGTCGGATAATGAAGAATAGGTAATTTTGTAAATTAAAGACTTGACAACTCGAAAAATATGTGATACAATTGTGAACGTACGGTCGACCTGTACGTTATTGCCAAAAAAACAGGATAAGCGAAAGGAGGCGCTGAAGCGTTGTTTTTGGCACGGGACGGATGACGTCCGCTTTCGTGCCCATCAAGAGGTTTTACGGTTTGGCGTGCCGTGCAGAGCTTGACCGACAAATAAATTATCGGTTTAGGAGAAAAGTCTGAAAGACAAATCTTTCAGAGGCGTTTTGTGCCTTGGCGATCTGAACGATCGCATTTCGGCAAAGCCGAAACCGTCACAAAACTGCTGTGATTTAGAAAGACATGGTCATAATAATAACACAATTACCTAATTCACAGCAAGACCGAACGACGAAGTATGTCGTTTACACCGCGATCGCTCTGCTTATTCTAAATTTCATCTTGATGTTCGTACCATTTCTGAAGATCAATATTCCGTTTGAAAAATCGTACAGCTGGCTTACCGGCACGACGTACAGTGATTGGCATAAGATAAATCTTCCCGGGGTTGCGTGTGTCGGTCTCGTTACCGTGATCTCTTATCTGTGTTCGATCATCGCGCTCATAATATCGCTTAAGGAGAAGAACAACACGAGCGGCTTTTTCAAGATACTGAACGATGCGGTGGACAGACCTATCAAATTCACATGGCTTAAGATCGGCGCTATTTTGAACATCGTGAGTGTACCTTTGAACAAAATATTGCTCGATCTCATTCTTGAAATGTCCGATGTTTCCATAGAAGATATTCCCGATGCGTATATCCGTCTGACCTTTTGGGCGGTGTTGAATATCATTTTGACCGTTGCTTTCGTCGTGCTTCTGTACTATCTTTCCTATAAGGTGCGGAGTACATTCGAGTACGTTAAAGCTGATCATATTTCCAATACTCAGACAGATGCGGCGGGAACACAAAATGTTGATATGTGCGCACAAAATGTCGAAACAATAGCACAAAATATCGACACCGATGTCCAAAACAACAATAACGAGGTTTGAAATGATGAAAAGATGCTTAGCGCTGTTTGTCGCCTTGATCTGTCTCGGTATGCTTGTTTCCTGTGCGGATATTATGAGGTTGATCGATCCACCCACGGACGAGGAGCTGATAACCGAGCGGATACAAGAATTTGTGACGGCGTACAACAACGGGGATATGGATACTGTGCTGGAATGCTTCGATGCCAAGTCAAGGAGCACCCTTAAGGCGTCGATAGACCTTATCAGGGCGTTTTCCGGCGGTTACATAGATATGTCGGCACTTTTTAGCTTGGGCGTAAATCTTACCGAGGGTGAGTTTATGAAATTGGAGATATCCGCTATAAAGGTGACCGACAGTAAAAACGCGACCGCGACTGCGACGATGGAGCTGCAAGGCGGTGGCACGCAGACCTTGACGTTCGAGATGGTCTTTGAAAATGAAGGATGGTATATCCACGATCTTGACTATTGAACGATATACATATGAAAAACGGCGGCGAGGAGTTTCCTTGCCGCCGTTTGCGTTATATATGCGTTTAAAGCGTTGCGAGCGTATCGCCGATCAGGGTGCTAAGCTCGGAAGGATTGCCGATATTAAGACCGCAGATCAGGCGTGCCTGAGCGTAAAGTATCTTAGCGTAGCTTGCGGTCTTTTCCTTGTCGGTGGTGTATATCTCCTTGAGCTTTGCGGCTATCGGATGATTTGAATTTATCTCCAGCACCGTCTCGGCTTTGACGGAATTTTCCGCGTTGCTTCCGGGCATCTTACCGAGCACCTTTTCCATCTCGGTGGATATTCCGCCCTCGCTCGTAAGGCAGACAGGGTGCTCGCCGAGGGAGGTGGTGAAGCGCACCGAATTAACGCCGTCGCCGATGCTCTCTTTTATGAAGGTGAGCAGATCCTTGCTCTCGTCGTTCTCTTTTTTGCTTGCCTCTTTTTCTTCTTCCGTGGCAAGATCTGCGTTTTCCGACGCCACGTTGGCAAACTGCTTTCCGTCGTACTCACGCAGGGACTGTATCGTAAATTCATCAACATCGTCCGTGAAATAGAGCACCTCGTATCCCTTCGCCTTGACAGCAGAGGTCTGGGGGAGATATTCGGCGGCGTCGACGGTCTCGGCGCAGGCGTAGTATATCTTTTTCTGCTCTTCGGGCATACGCGAGACGTATTCCTTGAGCGTCACGTACTTTTTGTCGAGCGACGACTTGAACATAATAAGGTCGGAGAGGACGTCCTTGTGCATTCCGAAATCGGAGTACAGTCCGAATTTCAGCTGAGCGCCGAACTCGGCAAACAGCTTTTCGTAACCCTCGCGGTCGGACTCGATCATTTTTGCAAGCTCAGACTTGATCTTCTTTTCCACGTTTTTGGCAATGGCACGGAGCTGGTGGTCGTGCTGGAGCGTTTCTCTCGAGATGTTCAGCGTGAAATCGGGGCTGTCGATGAGTCCCTTCACGAAGCTGAAATAGTCGGGGAGCAGCTCGGCGCATTTTTCCGTTATCATCACGCCGTTCGAATAGAGCTGCAGTCCCTTTTCGTAGCCCTTGGAATAATAATTGTAAGGCGCCTTGGAGGGTATGAAGAGCAAGGCTTCATATGTTACGGTACCCTCGGTCTTGAAGTGCACGGTCTTAGCAGGAGCGTTGAAATCGTAGTATTTTTCCTCGTAAAAGCTCTTGTACTCGTCCTCTGTTATCTCGGAGGGGCTTCTGTGCCAAAGCGGTATCATACTGTTGAGAGTTTCCGTTTCGGTCACCTTTTCATACTCGGCTTCCTTGCCGTCGACTCCGGTGCCTTCCTTGAGCTTGCTCGTCTCCGTGTCCATCATTATAGGATAGTGGATGTAATCGGAATAGCGCTTCACAAGCTCGCGGAGCTTGTATTCTTCGAGAAATTCGCTGTATTTTTCGTTCTCGCTGTCCTCTTTGATATGGAGCACGATCTCGGTACCTACGGGACGCGCGTCGCAAGCTGAGATGGTATATCCGTCGACGCCCTCGGACTGCCATACGTTGGCGCTCGTCTCTCCGATGGCTTGACTGTATACGGTGATCTTGTCAGCCACCATGAATGCGGAATAAAATCCTACGCCAAATTGACCGATCACGGAAATATCTTCGGGTTGTTCATTGTTGTTTTTGAAATCATTTGAGCCACTTTTTGCTATGGTGCCGAGATTATTCTCAAGCTCGGAGGCGGTCATTCCGCAACCGTTGTCCGTGATAGTGATGGTGCGAGCATCCTTGTCAGCGGCAATGAATATCTTGTATTCGTCGCGCGAAAGTCCTATATCAGGCTCGGTGAGCGAACGGAAGTAACGCTTGTCTATCGCGTCGCTTGCGTTTGAGATGATCTCGCGCAAAAATATCTCCTTGTGCGTATAGATCGAGTTGATCATCATATCCAACATTTTTTTGGATTCTGTTTTAAACTGCTTTTTCATATATCTTGTCCTCCGTATAAAAATCACACGGCTATATCTTGCCGATAGGCGCGAGATAACCGCGGTAACTCCCTTAATTTTATCAAATATCCGTAGGCTTGTCAATGGGTTTAATAATCATTTTACTTTTTCAACAAAAATTATCCGAAAACGATCATACGTTCCTCGCAAAAAAAATAGACGGAGCCGTCAGAACTTGGGCTGACGGCTCCGTCGGGGGACGTGGCGTAAGCTTTTTCGAGCTTGTGAAAGACCTTTTCTGTGACGGTAGCTCTCAGTACGGACGGTGAGTATTGGTATAGCGTCGCGTCTCGACAGACGTCCTGCCGCCGACGCGTGAGTTGGTGTCACAGCTTCCGCAGGAGGTCGCATCGCAATTCGGAGAGCAATTCTTGTCGAATGATGGGTTGGTAATATAAAAATTCGTCTTACATTCGGCTCGATCCTGAGCTATTCCGAGTGCTTCCGCGAAACGCTGATAGTGGACTATCTCACGTGCGCGAAGAAACTTGATAGGGGCTATCACGTCCGGATCGTCCGCAAGCCGCAGGATGTTATCGTAGGTCGTACGCGCTTTTTGCTCTGCGGCAAGATCCTCGTTAAGATCGGTGATCACGTCGCCTTTACACTGAAATGCGCCTGCGGTGAAGGGGACGCCGGAAGCAGCTTGAGGATATATTCCGGCGGTATGATCCACGAAATACGTGTCAAAGCCACTGCGCTTTATCTCCTCTATGCTCATTCCTCGCGTGAGCTGGTAGAGTATCGTCGAGACTATCTCCACGTGCGCAAGCTCCTCGGTACCTATATCCGTCAATATGCCGCTCACCTCGCGGTAGGGCATCGAATAACGCTGTGACAGATATCGCAGTGCCGCGCCGGTCTCTCCGTCCGGTCCGCCGAGCTGACTTATTATAACTCTTGCCATCGCCGGATCGCTGTTCTTTATATTTACCGGATATTGAAGATTTCGTTCATATAACCACATTGTTATATTATTCCTTTCGAGTCGGTTTATTTGCGACGTGATGACTTCTAATAACCTAAATGAGCAAATAATGGCTTGATATCGGCACTGTGACCGAGCATATCTGCCGCACGTCGCAAGTGTGGGAAACGGCTCGTATCAGCAGTCGTCGTTTTCCCATGGCCACGGTGTCGTCGCCCAACTGTATACCTCCGGCGTAAAGCGCCCGGAGGTGTTATAACGCCTTTGTTCTCCGTAGCTGTCTGCATTACACGGTGAACAAATGGTCACGGGACCGTACTGCGCTTCGTATTCGGCTATCGCCGCGCGTTTTTCCGCGCAATAATCGGCGAGCGCGTCCATTGCCTTTTTATCAAACGGGTGTGTGTCAAGGTAAAGCGCCGCCTCAGTAACGAAAAAGCCGGATCGTTGGATATCCTTCATCAGTCGGTGCTTGCTCTTTCTTTCGTTTTTATTCACGAGCTTATCGCTCCTTTCGGTAGTTCGGGATCATTTCCGACATTTGTCGCCGCAAAACGGCATATCGAGCGCGTCGAAAAGCGTGCCGCGTTCAAAGCCGCACTCCGTGTCGTTTATTCCTTCCCACCGCTGTGATATTGCATATACCATAGCGAGCGAGGTCGGCTCCTCGGTCATGGGCGGCGGCGAGGTGCGGCTCGGCGCGGAGCTGTTTATGCTCGGAGCCGCGCGGCGACGGTCGTTTCCGTATTTGTTACTCATTTATGACTGTTGCTTTCATTTATCCGCTAAATGAAAGCGTCCTTTCTGTGCGTATTTTGGTCTGCCTTTTGGGTAGCTTTCGTTGCTTGAACAGCGAGGGTGTGGGGTGCGCATAGCCGTTTCACGGATTTAGGCTTGAGCTTTACGGAATGCGTTCGCGATATGCTTTGTGCTCGTGCGTGGGTGCGCATATCCGTTTTATGCCTTTCGCTTGGGCGTGGGGGCGTATGCGCGATGCGGCTTGCGGTTGTGAGAGCTTGCGCTGTTCGTATTCGGGTGAGCGGTGTCCGCGGCGGCTTTGCGGTGTGGGGCGCGGGTTGTGGGCTGTTTGGATACCGCTGTTTACATTTTATGCACGAAAGCGAGTATCGGTCAATCCTGCGGCGGAGCGCGGGGCGGCGAGAATGCTTCCGATGTCCTCGTTTTTGCGGTTTTCGGCGGAACGGACAGGGAAAAACGCAGGCTTCGAGACTTGCAAATATTACATTTCGCGGCGGCAGTAAAAAAACTTTAATAACCTTTCGGGGTGCGGACTTGTGCTTTTTACTATATTGGAATTGGTAAAAATAACCGCGAAATGTGAGGTATAATACATTTATCTACCAAAAGCGAGTGCGGTTTTTGTCGGGTATGAATAATTGATATAAAAATGCACAAAAAGGTTTGATAAAAATAGGTCAATTTGAATATTTACAAAAAAGCTGTTTTCGTGTATAATAAATTCAAAACGAATGTTGCGGGACAAGCAGCCCGGTCATGACCTGTCAAGCTTATGATGAGGGATACACGTTCAGACTGTATTGTCACATTTTTCCGGAATGAGATCGTGCCGGAACGTAAATAAATGTTCGCAACATAGCATTTTCGGCCGCCTAAATGGGCGGTCGTTTGTTTTATATATGCTTGCACGTGCTTGTATATGTTTGCATAGCGCGAGATCCCACGCTTGGTGGGCGGTCTTTTTGCCGATGCTGTCTGTTTATTTCCTCGGTGATACGGAAAATGTCGAACGGTGTCGGATATCGTCGTGTCCTTGATAAGGTCGATAAGCTCGATAATCTCGGTGTCGGTCGAGCCGTGGGCAATGTCATCAACTTAAGAAAAAACGGTTGCAACCTCGCATTAGAAACATTTTTTGCACCAAAACGGGGGATCGTAGGGCGGGGGCTTGGCTCATAAGTGGGAACTTAAGAGCTATGACATACAGTTGCTGAAGGCAACTGTATGGACACCTCATCCACCGCTACCGCGGTCCCCCTTCCCCCGCTGGGGAAGGCTTTTTCGCGTTGTGATATTTAATTTGCAACAAGGAAATTGTGAACGAATTGTTTGGAAAAATTAGTTATTTTGTAAAACAAGGACTTGGGATATTGACAAATGAGCAATCAAGGTGTATAATTTGGTTATGTGACCAACCTTGGGAAGTTTGGTGGATATTCGACGGGAACAAGGAAGGCACAAATAAAAATAAAGGATGGAGAAAATTATGACAGCAAAATCTATTTTTGACCGTCGGAAGGCGTTCGGTGCGGTAATTTGCGGGGTTTTGTGCCTACTTATGCTCGTCGGACTTGCTTTTCTGACCGAGACAGACGCACACGCCGCGACTGTTACCGCAAGCGGTACGTGCGGAGATAATCTGACTTGGGAGCTGGATGATGAGGGTACGTTGACTATATCGGGAAGCGGAGATATGACAAGTTCTCCGTGGAGTTCATACAGCTCAAGCATCAAAACTGTCGTGATAGGTGGTGATGTAACGAGCATAGGCAATTATGCGTTTGAGGAGTTCAGTAGGCTTACGAGTGTAACCATAGGAGACAGCGTAAAGAACATCGGAAATTCTGCGTTTTCGTGGTGCAGTAAGCTTACGCACGTAACTATGGGTAATAGTGTAACGAGCATAGGAGAACGTGCGTTTTACGAATGCAGTACTCTTAAGGGCGTGACTATACCTAACACTGTGACGAGCATAGGTGAAAACGCGTTTGCCAATTGCTGGAGCCTTTTGAGCGTTACGATTCCGGATAGCGTGACGAGCATAGGGAGGCGTGCATTTGGCGATTGCTTCAAGCTCATTGAGGTGTGTAATCTTTCTTCATTGAATATAAAGGCTGAAAAATCAGGTAATAACGGTCAGATCGGTTATTTTGCCCGTAATGTTTATACCGCTTCTTCCGGTAAAAGCAAACTTCATACTGATGCAGATGGCTATGTATTCTATACGGATGGTGACACGTGTTATCTTGTTGGATACAACGGATCGGAAACTGAGTTGACATTGCCTGATAATTGCAATGGCAAGACTTATGATATCTATTGGTTTGCATTAGTATACTGTAATGATATCACGAGTGTGGTCGTGCCCGACGGTATAACGAGCATAGGGGATTACGTTTTTTATAGTTGCAAAAATCTTACAAATGTAACTATAGGGAACAGTATAACGAGCATAGGATACGAGGTGTTCGATAGTTGCTGTAATCTTGCCAATATAACTATAGGCA
>CAZMWM010000030.1:0-18764 GCA_964570105.1 uncultured Lachnospiraceae bacterium
AAGGCATCGTCTCGCTCGAATACCCCTTCATAGCACCCTTACCGGTGATAGTCAAAGTGCTGGTCTCGTCGTCAAATGCCCACTTTACATTGTTGCCGCAGTATCCTTCCGTCTTTGCAGGAGCCGGAGCCGCGATGGTAAGCGCACACAGAGAGCATGCTTTGTCGCCGTTTTCGGATACAGTCCAATTCGTGCTGCCCTCGGCGTGCGTGTGCTTGGAATACACATTGTATGAAATGCCGTCGATGTCGAATGTGTTAATATTTGTGAAATTCTTGGTGATGTAGCTTCCGATTGTCGTTATATCAGCTTTTACAGCCACAGTTTTGGCACAACTCGCAATGTCCCCACATTTAGCCGAATTAGTAATGCTTGAAGCTATGGATGCACTGTTTATAACAACGAGCCTAATATAATTGCAACAGTAGAACGCACTACTACCTATGCTCGTTACACTATCGGGTATGGTTACACTTGTAAGACTACTGTAAGATTGGAATGCATAATTCCCTATGCTTGTTACACCATTCGGAATTGTAAGTTCGGTCACTGAAGTTCCATTAAGATAAAGTTTTTTTGCACTATTCGTCGCACAGAGTGGATTTGATTCCGCATTAGCAAAACTTATCACACACCAAGACGATAAATCACTTATGTTTATGCTCGCGATACTATTGCAATATTGGAATGCATTCGTACCAATCGTCGTAACGCTGTTAGGTATAGTTATGCTCGTAAGGCTATTGCAATACTCGAACGCACTATCTCCTATACTCGTTACATTATTACCTATGGTTACACTTGTAAGGCTATCACAAAGCGAGAATGCTGCATTGCCTATGCTCTCACACACGCTTCCTTCTTCAAATCCTACGCTCGTTATTTTAGGAGAATATGAATATGAATATGAATATGGCGAAAACAGATATGCAGGCACTTTGGTGACATTTTTTCCTATTATCACCTTTACTCCATCTCCGTTAATCCCCGCATTATAGAATACATAATTGTTCGCCGAAAGATCGTTCATTGCTACTGTATTGAACTTTATTTCCGTAAGTCCTGTGCAATTGTAAAATGCATACTTTCCTATACTCGTTACGCTATTGCCTATAGTTACACTCTTAAGACTACTGCAATACTCGAACGCACCATTTCCTATGCTCGTTACACTATCGGGTATAGTTATGCTCGTAAGGCTACTGCAATAGTTAAACGCAGAACTTCCAATGCTCGTTACACTATTGCCTATAGTTACGCTCGTAAGACCACTGCAATAGTAGAACGCATAATCTCCTATGCTCTCACAAACGCCACCTTCTTCGAATTCTACACTCATTATTTTCGGTGAATATGAAGAATTGATATCATACGGACAGAACAAATACGCCGGTATCCTTGTAACATCTTTTCCTATCGTTACCTTTATTCCGCCTCCGTTCTTTCCTGCATTATAGAATACATAATTGTTCGCCGAAAGATCGTTCATTGCCACTGCATTGAACTTTATTTCTTCAAGTCCTGTGCAATTCTCAAACGTACTACTTCCTATACTCGTTACGCTATTGCCTATAGTCACACTCGTAAGACTACTGCAACTGGTGAATGCACCACTTACTATACTCGTTACATCATCGCCGATGACAACGCTCTTGATGTCGGATTTTCGATCCTCCCACGGTTTGCTCGTCATCTCCCCGCTTCCGGAAATAGTCAGCGTCCCCTCATCGTCAAGTTCCCAAGTCAAGTTATCGCCGCACGTACCGCTTGCGGTGACAGTCGCGGCGTGTGCGTCGGTCTCGGTCATAAAAGCGAGTCCGACGAGCATAAGCAGACACAAAACTCCGCAAATTACCGCGCCGAACGCCTTTCGACGGTCAAAAATAGATTTCGCTGTCATAAATTTCTCCATCCTTTATTTTAATTTGTGCCTTCCTTGTAGCAATCTGATATCCACCAAATTTCCCAAGGTTGGTCACATATCCAAATTATACACCTTGGATGCTCATTTGTCAATAGAAATAGTCTGTGTTTTACAAAACAACTTGTTTTTCTAAACAAATTGTTCACAATCCCCTTGTTGCGAATTAAATATTCGACTTGCCGAAAAAGACCGCGCCATTGGAAGCGCGGTCTTTTATATCGATAGACATTATCGGTCTTTAGGCATCATTTCCACCGTTTCGGCATCACTTAGCCGAGGAAGCCTCGACCGAGCTTATAAGCTCCTGCTTACGTGCCTTGAGCGAAGCCTCAATTGCGGCGATATCATCCGAGTGAGCCTTCTCGAACTTGGCGAAGAAGCCGTCTTTTGCCGCATTGACGCTTGTTTCAAGCTCGGTCGCTTTATTTTTAAGCTCCTGCTTGATATCGTCGCTGAATTTGTCCTCAAGCGCCTTGAGTGCGGTCTCCGCCTCCTTCAGCTTATTTATGATGAGCTGAAGCGACGAGTTTACCGTATCGCCTATTGCCTCGTACGCCGCAAGCGCCGTCTCGTACTGCTCTTCCTTCAGCTGAAGAGTTGCCGATGCGGTCACGTATTCCTGACCGTTTATCTCGAGCGAAGCCGTATAGACCTTCTGCTTCAAAAGCTCATCCTTGGCGGCTCTCAACGCTTCAAGCGATTTTTGATAGTCAGAATCGGGATCCACAAGTGCACTGTATCTAAGCTCGTCAAGCTCGGTTATAACGGAGCCGAGCGCCGTAAGCGCCGCCTTGTATGCGGTGTAAGTAAGCTGATTGAGTCCGCCCATAGCCTCGATAACGGCGGCTGTAGCTTCGCTCTCGGCAAAGGATATCTCGTATTCCTTAGCCGCGTAATAAGCATCTCTCAGCTCATCCGTCAAAAGCAATGCGGTCTCGATGCGTCCGGCGGCGATGACCTTGCAGAGCTGTGCATCGTCCATCTCGGCAAGCTCGGCTTCGGTGTATATCGATGTTGAGAGCGCAAGCTCGCGGAGCGCATCAGTCTTAAGAGCCTCGACCTTCTCGACCTTGCCCTTGACGCCGTGCTTTTCAAGCTCGGACTTTACGCTCGACTTTACGCTGTCGGCAAGCTTTTTAGCGTAACCGGTATTGCCGGATACGGATATCTTGACATTATTTTCGTCCGCCTCAACGCTTCCCTTAACGAGGTATCCCGTTTCCGTGGCTATCGAGACGACGAGCTTGGCTGCTTCCTCCGGCGAAAGACCTACGAAGGCTTCACCTGCAATTATCAGACTTCCGTCATCATTCAAAGCGGTGACCGAAACGACCTTATTCTGATCGTCGATCATAAATTCGACGCTCGGATTTATATCCACGGTCATCCTCGTGACCGTGCCGGCGTCCGGATCGGAGCTACCGCACGAAAGCATCGAGAGTAGCGGACAGAGCATAAACAGCGCAACGACTGCGCACAGTATCCTTTTTTTCATAACAGCAGTACCTACCTTTCTTACTGTAGTCGTTTTCCTCCGTGGGGCGAGACGGTATCCCCACCGTATCTTCATTATACATTATGTAAACAGGTGATGTCAAGTCCGTTTTTTGACGGTGCGGTGAATTATTTATCAACTTAATTAACCGATGCGCACAAGACCTGCCATAACGCTCAGTTCTTAAGGCTGTGGAGCGGTGCCGGGATAAGACCGCCTCTTGCGATGAATTTAGACGGCGAGGACAGCTTTATCGGCATTATCGGAGCACTTCCGAGCAGACCGCCGAAGTTGACGCTCTCGCCGGCTGAATGACCGATAGCCGGTATCACTCTGACAGCGGTGGTCTTGGTGTTCACCACTCCTATGGCTATCTCGTCCGCGATGAATGCGGAGATGACGTCAGCCGGAGTGTCTCCGGGAATAGCCACCATATCTATACCGACCGAGCAGACCGCGGTCATAGCCTCGAGCTTTTCGAGAGTGAGCGTACCGCTCTCCGCCGCCGCGATCATACCCTCGTCCTCAGACACGGGAATGAACGCTCCGGAAAGTCCGCCGACGTGACTGCTCGCCATAACTCCGCCCTTTTTGACTGCGTCGTTGAGCAGTGCAAGGCAAGCTGTGGTTCCGCATCCGCCGCAAGTCTCAAGCCCCATCTCTTCAAGTATCCTTGCGACCGAGTCACCGACCGCAGGTGTGGGAGCGAGGGAAAGATCGACTATTCCGGACGGAACGCCGAGACGCTCCGAAGCTAAATTATTGACGAGCTGTCCCATCCTCGTTATCTTGAACGCGGTCTTTTTGATTATCTCCGAGACGGTGGTAAGATCGGCATTCGGAGCCTTCTCCAGCGCCGCCTTGACCACTCCGGGACCTGAAACGCCGACGTTTATGACCGTCTCCGGCTCTCCGATACCGTGAAAAGCTCCTGCCATAAATGGGTTATCCTGTACCGCATTTGCAAAGATCACGAGCTTGGCACAGCCTATGGAATCGCGATCCGCCGTCAGCTTGGCTGTATCGACCACCGTCTGTCCGAGCATCTTCACCGCGTCCATATTTATTCCGCTCTTGGTCGAGCCGACGTTGACGGACGAGCACACCCTCTCAGTGGACGCAAGCGCCGACGGTATACTGTTTATCAGCCGCAGATCTCCCTTTGTAAAGCCCTTTTCCACCAGCGCGGAAAAGCCCCCGATGAAATCTATGCCGAGCGTATCCGCCGCCCTCTGCATCGCCACAGCGATGGGCGTAAGGTCCTCGCTCCCGACAGCACCTCCGAGTATGGATATCGGCGTAACGGAAACGCGCTTGTTCACTATCGGGACGCCGAACTCAGCCTCGATCCCCATCGCTGTTGGGACGAGCTTTTCGGCAACGCGCGTCACCTTATCGTACACCAGCCGCGCGGTCTCGTTTATGTCCTCGCGTATGCAGTCAACGAGCGATATCCCCATAGTCACGGTGCGTATATCGAGGTGCTCCTCGTCGATCATTTTTATAGTTTCGATTATATCGTACGCATTGATCATCTTCTCAAACAGATCCTTTCACCCGAAACGCTCATATACGGTGCATCGCGTTGAATATGTCCTCGTGCGTCGCGTGTATCACCACGCCAAGCTCCTCGCCGGTCTTTTTCATGATCTCGGTAAATTCAACGAAGCTGACGTTCATACGGTCGGTCTCGACCATCATTATCATAGCAAAGGTGTCGCCGAATACCTTCTGAGTGATATCGAGTATATTCACCCCGTATTCACTGCATTTACCGCTCACGTTCGCGATTATGCCCATAGCATCCGTACCGATAACGGTTATTATAGCTTTTGAAGTCGTTGTACTCATCTCAGGACAGCTCCTTTTAATTTAATGATGATAGTGCGAGACGGTGTAGTACATCTCGGGATCCGCCTTGTGGAACATCTCCTCAAGCTCGCCGTCACCCATCACCGTCGTGCGTCCGGCGGCGTATTCCTCGTCAAGCATATCCTTTATGCGCTGGATGACGGGATGCTTCTTATCCACCGCGGCAGGCGTGCCGTTGACACGGTAGAAATTGTTCATCCAATGCGCTATACCGGCAAGACCGCTGTGGACGTCGACGGCGACCGTGGCAGGCTTGGCAAGTATCTTTTCGGTGTTGAAGATGTTGTATATCTCTTCGTCCTTGAGCAGTCCGTCCGCGTGGATACCGGCTCTCGTGACGTTGAAGTTACGCCCAACGAACGGCGTGCGCGGCGGTATCTCGTATCCTATCTCGTCCTCGAAGTATCTTGCGATCTCGGTAATGGTGGTAAGATCCATTCCGCCGTCCGTGCCGCGGAGCGAAGCGTATTCTATAGCCATCGCCTCGAGCGGACAGTTACCGGTGCGCTCACCGATCCCGAGCAGTGAGCAGTTGACCGAGGAACAGCCGTACAGCCACGCCGTGCTCGCATTCGTGACCACCTTGTAAAAGTCGTTGTGACCGTGCCATTCGAGCAGTCTTGCCGGAAATCCGGCGTAATGCGAAAGACCGTATATGATCCCCGGCACGCTTCTCGGAAGCGCCGCTCCGTGGTAGGATACTCCAAAGCCCATAGTGTCGCAAGCACGGATCTTTATGTCTATTCCGCTGTCATCGCTGAGCTTTTTAAGCTCCTCGGCGAAGGGAACGACAAATCCGTAAAAGTCGGCTCGCGTTATGTCCTCGAAATGGCATCTCGGACGGATGCCCTTGGAAAGGACGCTCTTGACGATACCGAGGTACTTATCCATCGCCTTTTGTCTGTCCAGCCCCATCTTATTGTATATATGGTAGTCCGAACAGCTGACGAGGATACCGGTCTCCTTAACGCCAAGCTCCTTTACCAGATCGAAATCCTTTTCGTTTGCACGTATCCACGTGGTGACCTCCGGAAACTCGTATCCGAGCGCCATACATTCCTGAAGTGAGCGGCGGTCCTTCTCCGTGTATACGAAAAATTCGCTCTGTCTCACAAGTCCCTTCGGACCTCCGAGCTTATGCAGGAGCTTGAAAAGGTCGACCACCTGCTTTACGGTGAAGGGGGAGGTGGACTGCTGACCGTCACGGAACGTGGTGTCCGTCATCCATATCTCGTCGGGCATATTCATCGGCACGAAGCGGTGATTGAATGCCACCTTCGGTATGGTATCGTATTCGAAAAGATGACGGTATAGATTTGGGTTTTTCCTGTTCTGAAGGGAATATCTGTATTCCGTTTGCTCCAGAAGGTTGGTCATATCCGAATATTCAAGAAACGGCTGATTGTTCACGACCGCCGTATAGTCGTATTCCGTCTTGTCCTCGACGGGATCATCTTTTTTGTTAAGCTTTTCGTCCATTGTCGTTTTCTCCTTTTGACATATAACTACCTTGTTGATACAACAGGCTGTCGTTCTTACCGTATGACGGTATCATCAAATGTATTCATCCTCTCCAGCCGCAAGCGAGCCTAACGCCCCAGCAGACCGTAAACGCGGCAAAAAGCAGGATAAGAAGCGCCAAAAACATCTTTTTCCGTTTTTCGTTCCTTGAGATGAACGCAAGCGCGGCGCAGACCGCCATTAGCGGAGGAACAAAGAAGAGCGGATGATAATAAAACGCATCCGAAAAATTCAAGGACAGCACGGCAAGCAAGGCTCGCGTCATTCCGCAACCGGGACACGGTATCCCCGTGAGCGTACGGAACACGCACTTAAATCCGCCGAAGATCAGGGTGCTGATGCTTATCACAGTCAGCACTGCCCCTACCGTCAGCACCGCACGGCTCCAGAACAGCGAACGCATGTAACGCTTCCTTGCACGCGTCTCATCCTCCGCAACGTTCTCTATGACGTCATCGGAGCTTTTATCATCCTTCATATCCTTTTCCGTTTCCGCTCGCAAGCCCTCGTATCGGCTCGCTCTTTAACGTTTTTTCGGGAAATTGCCGCGCCGTCACCGTCTGATAACGGCAACGCGATAATTTCCGCCGTAATCCTTGGTCACGTCACAGCCGGAATATCCAAGCTCCCTTGCAAGCTTTGATATCTGCTCTCTTTGATCAAATCCGATCTCAAATATGAAACAGCCGCCATCCTTTAGCGCACCGCCGAACTCACCGAGCATCCTCACGTAAAAATCCATTCCGTCTGCCCCACCGTCAAGCGCCGTGAGCGGCTCGTAATCGATAACGCTCCTGTCGAGCGTTGGGATAACGTCGGATCTGATGTACGGCGGATTTGACATTATCGCGTCGTAGCTTTTTTCGAGCCGTAGCTCAAAAACATCGGCTTTTGCCACGTTCAAACGCTCACGAACGCCGTTCAGAGCCGCATTTTTTTCGGTAAAGGCGCAGGCATCCGAGGAAATATCGAAGGCGTCCGCAGAGCAGTCGGCTCTTTCCGCAAGCACGGATACGGCTATGCATCCCGAGCCGCAACAGATATCGGCAAAGTGCCCGGATATGGGAAGCTCTCTTATCGCCGCGTCGACCACGTGCTCCGTATCCGGACGCGGTATGAGACACGAGCGATCGAGCTTAAAGGTGTGACCGTAAAAATACCATTCCCCGATAGCGTAAGCAAGCGGCTCTCCGGCTTCTGCCCGTCTTACCGCTTCGCGCCTTGCATCCTCGGTGGGAAGCGCGTCTCTTACGATATCAAGCTCTCTTTTATTCAGCTTCATTTTCATCTACGGAAGTGCCCTTCCGTATTCGATCCGCCTCGGATATCTCGGGAATTGCCGCGTCATCGGCGCATTCCTCGGTGGACGCTTCCTTCTCTCTGTCTGACTCACCGTCGGTCACGTCGCCGCCCGCGAGAAGCTCCTCGCGCGTGTATTCCTTATCTCCGTCTATCAATATCTCCGGGGTGAAATCCGGAAATTCCTCCGGCATCGAGCTTTTCAGAGCGTGTATCGCGACCTCTATCTGCTCCGCGTCAGGCTCTTTAGTGGTCAACCTCTGCATAAGAAGCCCGGGGACGGACAGCGCTCTTGTCAAAGGGTTGTCGTGCTTTCCTGCGAGCATTATAAATTCAAAGCTAAGCCCGACTATCACAGGAAGCAACGCAAGCTTGGTCACAAATCTCAAAGCGATATTGTCCCACGTTATAAATGGGAGCGAGGACACCAGAACGCTTATAAGTATCGCCACGAACATAAAGCTCGTACCGCACCTCGGATGAAAGCGCTTGTACTTCCTTACGTTCTCGGGCGTAAGCTCCTCTCCTGCTTCATAGCAAAAGATGGTCTTATGCTCCGCGCCGTGGTATTCGAACGTCCTGCGGATATCCTTCATCAAAGATACCAGCGCGAGATACGCGATGAATATGAATATCTTTATAAAGCCCTCGGCAAGATTTTTCCACCAACCCATCTCACCGCCGAAGAGATAAGTATCCAAAAGTCCGGTAATGAAGCTGGGAAGGAACAGGAACAGTCCGACACCCAAGCCAAGCCCGAGTATCATAGACAGCACCATAACTATATTAAGTATCTTATCTCCGAAATGCTTGTCGATCCAACGCTCAAAGCGGCTCATCTCCTCATCGCTGTCCTCCTCGAGTCCGAACTGCTTTGCCGAAAGCTCAAGCGTTTCAAGACTGAGCTTGAGCGACTCCACCATATTTACCGCGCCGCGCAGGATCGGTATGTTAAGCAGCTTGTATCTTTTGCGCAAAGGTACATGCTCACCGTTTGAGACGGTTATCTCCCCGCTCTCCCTTCGCACGGCAACGCTGTAACGCTTTCCGTGGCGCATCATAACGCCCTCAAGGACTGCCTGACCACCCACCACGCCGAGACGCGGATTTTTCTCTTTGTTCTTGCTCATCGTAAATTCCGTTTCCTCCGCAGAAGGCATACGCGCCCCTGCGAGATCATTTTTTCATCGCTATCGCGCGCTTGGCGCTCTCGACGATATGAGCCGACGTAAGCCCGTAGACCTCCATCATCTCCATAGCCTTACCGGACGAGCCGAACTTATCCTCAACGCCGACACGGCATACCGGAACGGGACAGCTCTCGCCGAGCACCTCGCAGACCGCACTGCCGAGACCTCCGATGATGCTGTGCTCTTCGGAGGTGACCATACATCCGGTCTTTGCCGCGTACCTGCTCAAAAGCTCGCTGTCTATCGGTTTTATGGTCGGAAGGTTTATCACCGCGGCGGATATGCCCTCACTCTTCAGCACTTCGCGTGCTTCAAGAGCCATTGACGTCATCATTCCGCAGGCGACCAGCGTAACGTCGTCTCCGTCCGCCATAACTATTCCCTTGCCTATCTCAAATTTGTAGCTGTCACGGTCGAAAAGCACGGGAGTTGCCGCGCGACCGAAGCGCATATATACAGGTCCCACGTGGTTTATAGCCGCCTCGACCGCCGCCCTTGCTTCCACCGCGTCCGCAGGGCAGATCACGGTCATTCCGGGGATGACTCGCATAGTCGCGATGTCCTCGTTGCACTGATGGGTAGCGCCGTCCTCGCCAACGGTTATACCGGCGTGAGTAGCGCCTATCTTTACGTTAAGGTGCGGATATCCTATGGAATTTCTGACCTGCTCGAACGCGCGACCTGCGGCAAACATCGCAAAGCTGCTTGCAAAGACCGGTTGACCGGTGGATGCGATACCGGCAGCCACACTCATCATATTTCCCTCCGCGATACCGCAGTCAAAAAATCTGTCCGGATACTCTTTTTTGAAATAACAGGTCTTGGTCGCTTCCGCAAGGTCTGCGTCAAGCACCAGAAAATCGTACTTTGCTCCGAATTCCACGAGCGCTTTTCCGTAAGCCTCTCTCGTTGCTATCTTATCTGCCATCTTACCTTTACCGTCCTTTCAAAGCTCGAAGTCATATCGAAGCGAGAGCGGCTTTAAGCTCCGCTATCGCTATCTCGTACTGCTCGGTCTTGGGCGCTGAGCCGTGCCACGCGCAGACGTTCTCCATATACGAGACGCCCTTGCCCTTGACGGAATGCGCAAGCACGAGCGTCGGCTTGCCCTTGCATCTCTCCGCATCGGAGAACGCTTTCTCGATCTGATCGAAGTCGTGTGCGTCTATCTCTATAACGTTCCAACCGAAGGCACGGAACTTTTCATCGAACGGCGCAGGTCCTATAACGTCGGCAACAGGACCGTCTATCTGAAGTCCGTTAAAGTCAAGTATCGCGCAAAGATTGTCAAGCTTGTAATGAGATGCGAACATCGCCGCCTCCCAAACTTGACCTTCCTCGCTCTCACCGTCACCGAGGACGGCGTAAACTCTGTACGGTCTTTTGTTGTACTTCGCCGAAAGAGCTATTCCGCAGGCGGAGGAAATACCGAGACCGAGCGAGCCTGAGGATATATCGACTCCGGGAACTCCCTTCATATCCGGATGCCCCTGAAGATAGCTTCCGTTGTGACGGAAGGTAACGAGATCCTCCTTCGGGAAAAAGCCCCTTTCCGCAAGCGTTGCGTAAAGCGCCGGGGAGGTGTGACCTTTGGAAAGCACGAAACGGTCACGATCCTCTGCTCTCGGAGAGCTTGGATCGATATTCATTTTTTCAAAGTAAAGGTACGTGAGTATATCGGCAATGGAGAGCGAGCCTCCCGGATGTCCCGAGGCGGCGTGATATACTTCCTCTATTATGCTTATACGGATATTCGCGGCGAGCTTTTGAAGCTCCTTCTTACGTGACAGTTCCATAGTCGTACAGCCCTTTCTGTTGTTCTACTTAAATAAAAGCTTCCACACTTACCATTATACACTCTCAATATTAATATACTTACAACGATAAACAGAACTTTTTGTGAACGATCTATTCCAAATATTATTATTTGTTTATACGCAACCCACAGTACCTCCGCCACCCCATCCGAGCACTCGGCGAGACCTTGCTCAAAAACGTTATCCGGCGTCGAAAAAATTGCTAATACGTAACACGCAGTTCATAAAAATATGATATACTGAACTCGAATAAAAAAATAACGGTCAGGCGGAAGCATCCGCAGACCAAACGAATGATAAGGAGATAAGAAAATGGGACTTTTGGATATTTTCAAGAAAAAGAGCATCGAGGAGAGATGTGAAACGTACGCCGCCAAGGGCAACGTAGGAAAGCTCCAGTCGCTGGCAAACGAAGGCAACCCCATCGAGACCAGACTTGCGGCAATAGAGGCGCTCCGTACCATCAAGCACTCCCTCTCCGTCAACTACCTCGTAAATACCTGCCTGCGCGACAGCGACCTCCGCATCCGCACCGCCGCCGCCAATGCACTCATAATGAACGGCACGAAGGATAAGACGGACATCCTTCTCAATTACAGCGACGCCGAGCGCGAAGCCGGCAACACCGAGCTTGCAGAGCTTCTTAAGAAAGCCGCAATAGACGCAAGAGACCGCACCCCCAGAGTTGACTGATCTCGGATACGGATGACCGTCGATATCAACCGTCGATCCCGACCTTATTCCGCATCATACGAATACCTTCGCCCGGCTCTCGCAGCCGGGCTTTTGCAATTATCCGAAAACATACCCATTCCGCGGCGCGGATAACGCGACCGCCCCAACTTACTATTTTTCATCCGAGCGATATCTGCCGGGGGAGATGCCGTTTTCTTTTTTAAACGCGCGGCAGAAGTATTGCAGAGAGGAAAATCCGCTTTGGATGGCGCATTCCTCCAGCGTCAGAAACGGGTATTTCATCAGCTTTTTTGCGTTATCCAGCCGTACCGTGAGCAGATATTTTGACGGAGCAATCCCGTACCGTGCTTTGAACAGCTTTCTGAAATACACCTCACTGATGCCGCATCCTTCGGCAAGCATCGCAACGCTCATATCCGCGTTTCTGAAATTCCCGTCGATATAGCGTACGGCATCCATCATATCCTTTTTTCGGCTCCTGTCGATATAAGCGTGCTGGTCGCTCTGCTGTATCGCTCCGTATATGCCGTATAATACAGACATACATTCCGCCTGCGAGCTTTGGGACGGGGAGCGGTATCTGTTGTACAGCTTTTCGAACAGTGCACCGGCATTCTTCACTCCGTGACTGCAGTACAGACTGCCGCGTTCCTCTGCGGTGGCGTCAAATTCAAGATCGCAGAAGATAAATCTGTAATCCTCCGTGTGTATATACATCGTGTACACGGAACGGTACGGGAGATAGAGCACGTCGCCCGACGTTGCCGTAAACTCCATCCCGTTATCCGAGCCGTACGTACAGCTGCCCGAGATGACGTAAACAAACGCGTCGCTGTGCCTGCCGTTCACGGACAACAGCTTGTGATGATGAGGATTTTCGCCCTTTACCACCGATATTATTCTTTTTATGCAGAACGTCCTGCGTATGATATCCGTCTCGCCCATAGCCTTTACCCCCGTGGACTTTTTATCGATAATATCATATTTCACACAGAAAGTCAAGCAAAAACGCACTTAAAGCTTCGAAAAGTGCAAAAATATCAATATTGCTCCTTTACATCCGCCGCGGTCGGTGGTATAATGACAGTGAAAGGAGTGATGGACTTGTCACTGTCAAAGGAAGAGCTTAAAGCCGAGATCTTAAGTCGCGTCAAATGCGGAGAGGGTATCGACGTTTTTGAAAACGACTGCGATATCATAGTTTTTATGCTTGAAAATTGCGAGATAAGCATTCCCGAGCAGAACAGATTTTTCGTAAGGGTAAGCTGCGAGGGGCTGACCGACACCGTGATGGATATGCGCCGCAGACCTTTTTCGCATCTGCTCGAGGATGCAGGGCTTGGAGACGGCATCGAGGCTCTGGCATATACGGGGACTTACGATATATCGCACACCTCAGCCGAATGGGAGAGCGTTATAACTCTCGGCATATACGGACTGCGCGAGCGCATAGCCGAATATGCGCAAAAAAATTCCGTGGACGACGGCTCGGCGAGATTTTACTCTCAGTGCCTGAGAGTGTACGGAGCGGCTCTCGACTTTATAGAGAGGGCATCACGGGTGGCGCTTGAGATGGGACGGGACGAGATGTCGCGGTCGCTTGCTCGGCTTTGTATCGGCGCACCAACGGATCTGTACGGAGCTTTGCAGACCTCGGTCGTGTATTATACGCTCCAGCAGTTTTTCGACGGTACGGTGCTGAGGACGTTCGGGCGTCTCGACAGTCTGCTGTATCCTTATTACATAAAGGAAGATAAAGAAAAAGCGAAGGGGATGCTCCTTGATTACATCAAAGAGATCGACCGCTTCAAGGCGATAGCAAACGTTCCGTTCGCCATCGGCGGCACCGATGCGGACGGGAATGACCTGATAAACGAGCTTTCGTACGTTCTGCTTGATACCTACGCGGCATCGGGCACTGCGGATACCAAGCTCCATCTTCTGTGCTCCGCACACACTCCGCGTGACATCATCGAAAAGGCACTGCGCTACGTGCGCGACGGGCGGAACAGCATAGTATTCATCTCGGACAGACGCGTGATTGAGGCTCTGGATGCGCAAGGCACGGAGCACGCCGACTCCGTGAGATATCACGTGGTGGGCTGTTACGAATGCGGCGGATACGGCGAGCTTACCTGCTCCTGCAACGCAAGAGTAAACGCTCCGAAGGCTCTGGAGCTTGCACTCAACGGTGGAAGAGATATGCTGACGGGAAAGCTCCTCGGGCTTGAAAACGACGGGCACATCGAAACGTACGGTGAGCTGTGGGCTGAGTTTTGCAGACAGCTCAAGTATCTGTGCGAACGCGCGATCGAGGCTACCGAGCTTTACGAAGCGCATTACCCCTCTCTTCATTCCGCGCCGATACTTTCCGGAACGTATACGTCCGCTCTTGAAAAGGGCGGAGACTTGTACCGAGATCATACCGCGAAATACAACAGCTCGTCTCTCAACGCGATAGGTCTGGCGACCGCGACCGATTCTCTTGCGGCGATAAAGAAAGCCGTATTTGACGACGGGGCGTTCACCTTGCGTGAATTTACCGATATCTTGCGCTCAGATTGGGAGGGCAAGGAGCCGCTTCGGCTGTACATCAAAAACAAATATCCGAAATACGGTCAGGGCAACGCCGAGATCGACGCCATAGCCAAGGATACCGTTGACGTGCTCTCAAGCGCGGTAAGCTGTAAGCCTAACTCGAAGGGCGGAAAATGGAGACTCGGGCTGTTCTCCATCGATTGGAGATGGGAATTTGGCAGAAGGACTGCCGCTTCCGCAGACGGCAGAAGGCGGGGAGAGACGCTCTCTCAGAACACGAGCGCAAGCTTCGGAGCGGACAGAGAGGGCGCGACCGCGCATCTTATCTCGGCATCAAGGCTCGATACCTCGAAAACGCCGAACGGAGCGATAGTCGATATCGATCTTCATTCATCATCCGTGCGCGGAGAGAACGGAATTTGTGCTCTTGTCGCAAGCCTGCTCGCTTATTTCGAGCTTGGTGGGTTTGCCGTACATTACAACGTCCTTGATACCGAGGTGTTGACAGCCGCCAAGCGCGAGCCTGAAAAGTATCCCACGCTTCAGGTGAGGCTGTGCGGCTGGAACGTGCTGTTCTCATCTCTCAGCGAAGCGGAAAAGGATGAGTTTATACAGAGATCGGCAGTTTGACGGTGCGTACGAACGTGTAACATATATAATAGAGATACCGAAAATGAAAGGAAGCCTCGCTCCGACGGGCGTCGCGGTGTGTGAATGATGAAGGGAATGATCTCCGGAATAAAGAGAATGGAGATACACGACGGCGACGGGGTGCGTACCACGGTCTTTTTCAAGGGTTGCCCACTCAGATGCATATGGTGTCACAATCCCGAGAGCCTGTCCGCAAAAAAGCAGGTCGCCTTCTTTAAAGAGAAATGCATCTCTTGCGGCGCGTGCGGAAGCGTAAGGAGCGAGAAAACAGCTGCCGGATGCCCCACCGATGCGCTAAAGGTGTACGGAAGAGAATACGGCACTGAGGAGCTTGCGGAGCTTTTGCTGACGGACGAGCCGTTTTTCAGGATGAGCGGAGGTGGCGTGACTCTCTCCGGCGGTGAGTGCTTGGCGCAACCGGAATTTGCCGCGGAGCTGGCGAAAAAGCTTACATCAAGGGGAATCGGCGTTTACGTGGACACCTGCGGATACGTAAAGAGAGCGGCGCTTGAGAGGATCATCCCGTATACCGAAAGATTTCTTTACGACGTAAAAGCCGCCGATCCCGAGGTACACTGCCGATGCACCGGAAAGGATAACCGACTGATACTTGACAATCTTCGGTTTTTGTGCGAGGAAGGGTGCAACGTTGAGATAAGATATCCCCTGGTCAAAGGGTATAACGAGCTTGAATGCGAGAGCATAGCCGAGCTGCTCGGTAAGCTTGGCAAAATAAAGCGCGTAAAGGTACTGCGCTATCATTCGCTTTCGGCATCAAGATACGAGGCGCTCGGTATGTTGAATACCTTGCCAAGCACGGAGACGACCGTCCGTGACGTCGAGCAGACAGTGGAAATATTGCGCCGTTACGGTCTTGACGCCGTAAACGGCATCACGGAAGCGTAAAGCTCCGAATGTCCGCATCCCCGTTTCCACTCCCATTAAAAAAACTCTCCCCCGATAAAGACCAAACTCCCGCACCGCAAAGCACAGATCCTTGCGGTGTGGGAGTTTTTAGCATATTCGCGCTTAATGCTCTGTTTTAAAAGCATTTTTTCGGCGCTTCGCGCTTTAGTGCTTCGGGTGGGCGTCCTCGGGAGATGAGGGTGGAAGTGTGAAGATGAATCTGCAAAAGCTTCCGTGTTCGCTCTCAACCCGTATATCCTCGCCGAGAGCGTTTATTACGGTCTTTGAGATATAAAGTCCCAGCCCGACGCCGGTCTTATCAAGTCCGCGGCTCTTGTCGCTCTTATAGAAGCGCTCAAAAACGAACGGGATATCCTCCTCCGGTATGCCAACGCCTTCGTTGTACACCGAAACGGCGATCTTTTTATCCTTGGTATTGTGTACCGAGAGCTTTAAAGCTCCCTTTTCTCTTGAAAACTTGACTGCGTTATCGCATACGTTGTACAGTATCTGATGTATCGCATCCTTATCCGAATTTACCCACATATTGTCCGCGTCGCAGTCGAACTCCACATCGAGCTGCTTCTCATCTATCTTCTGTTCAAATGAGAGGAGTATCTGACGCGCTATCTCGCACACGTCGAAATCCGAATACTCGAACTTTCTTTCCCCTGCCTGAACTCTCGAAAGATCCAAAAGCTGACGCACGAGTCTTGACAGGCGCAACACCTCGTTCTTTATCCTCTCGAGGTATTCGTTCTGTTGCTCCGGAGGTATGGCGCCGACAAGTATAGCGTCTATAAATCCGGCGATCGTGGTCATCGGCGTTTTCAGGTCGTGCGACACGTTGGCGAGGAAGCCGCGGCGCATCTCTTCGAGATTTTGCAGGCTGTCAGCCATCTGGTTGAACGCCATTGCAAGCTCTGCGACCTCGTCGTTACCGCTCACGGGAACTCTTATATCGAACTGACCGTTTGAAAAGCTTTTTGCCGCGCGGCTCATGCTCTTAAGAGGACTCGTTATGCGTTCCGTTATGAAGTAAACGGCTATGAGGGAAGCAAGGAACACCCAAAGGCTCGCCATTATGAGTATCTTCATGGTGTTTGCGACCATTGCTTTTATATTCGCGGATGACGCGCAGGTGAACACCGAGCATATCACCGTCTCGCCGTCCGATGAATAAACGGGGACTGCGCAGTATAGGTACTGAGAAGAGAGCGTGCCGTCAAGATCGTTATATCCGCTGTATTCCTCGCCGCCGTTAAGCTCACTCATCACGTCTCGGGGGACATCGGTGAGTATCACGTCGCTTCCAAGCCCGGAATTTGTAAGGACGACCTTGCCCTCCGTGTCAACGATGAACACTATCATATCGGTATCGAAATCCGACATTAGGGTGATATATTCCTTGAGACGCCATTCCGTCCCCAAAAGCTCGTCCCTGACGTTCTCGGGAGAGCCGGGAGCAACCAGACGGCTTATAACTCCGGATATCGTCTGCGATATCTGCTCCACGGTCTCGCTCTTATCCTTGATGGTCGTGTACGACATATTAGAGCCGAGCACAAGGCAAAGGATAGCGAACGCAACGGTGATTATCAGCATAAATGTCGCGAGATATCTCGTAAATATACTGTTAGTCATCTGATATCACTGCAATACTTCAAACTTATAACCGACGCCCCACACCGTCTTGAGTATCCATTTATCGGAAACGCCCTCGAGCTTCTCGCGCAGACGCTTTACGTGAACGTCCACCGTCCTTGAGTCACCGAGATAGTCAAAGCCCCAAACCTTATCAAGGAGCTGATCTCTGGTGAATACGCGGTTTGAGTTTGAAGCGAGGAAGTAAAGAAGCTCCAGCTCCTTCGGGGGGATGTCAACGCTCTTGCCGTTCAGCTTAAGCTCGTACTTCTGGAGGCTGATCTCTATATTATCGAATTTGATGACCTCCTCGTCGTTCACGCTGTCGTGCGCGGTATAACGGCGGAGCACTGCCTTGACTCTTGCGGAAAGCTCCTTCATATCAAAGGGCTTTACCACGAAATCGTCGGCTCCAAGCTCCAGTCCCAGCACCTTATCGAACACCTCGTATTTTGCGGTTATCATAATGATCGGCTTGTTCGAGATCTCTCTGATCTCACGGCAGACCTGCCAACCGTCCTTTTGGGGGAGCATTATATCAAGGAGCACAAGGTCCGGCTCCGAGAACTTGAACTGCTTCACGCCCTCCGCTCCGTCAGATGCGGTCTTGACGTCGTAGCCCTCCTTTTCAAGGTAGAGCTTGAGAAGATCGCAGATGTTTGCGTCATCGTCGATAACAAGAATTTTTGCTGCCATTGTCATATACCTTCCTTATTTGAATTTTTAAAAAATAAACTTCGTCAAAAAAATAACTATCTTCATTATAGCCGCGTAATGTGATGGTTTGTTGAACTTCCGGTAAACAATCCTTTAATTATATCGCGTTACCGTGTATATCGCTCTCGACGTTTATGAAAAAAAACCGCAAGCTCGCCTTTGGTCGGCGTGCGTATAAAACCTACGCAAGCGAGGAAACTAAAAACAGTGATGTACGCCAGCTTTTCGAGAAAAGCTGGGCAAAAGCTTCTGAGTAGCTTCGCGGTGGAAGTTTGTTGTTCCATCACAGAGGTGCGCCCGCTTTCTGAAGAAAGCATCAGCTTTTCAAGAAAAGCTTTGGGCAAAAAGCGTAACACGGCTTTGCCGTGTTACACGCAAGGATGTAAGCTTTAGCAAAACTTTCGAGTAGCTTCGCGGTGGAAATAGGATATTCCATCACATTTTTCTGTGTTCGCACTAAGCGCCGTAGGCTCCCTTGTGTAAAGGGAGCTGTC
>CAZMWM010000031.1:0-18499 GCA_964570105.1 uncultured Lachnospiraceae bacterium
CACCGTCCAGCATAACGACACTCACATCCGGATCAAGCTTAAAGGAACAGTCGCCCACTAACTTGCCGTCAACGGTGATACGCCCCCGCTTCGCCGCACGCGCAGCTTCGCTCCGCGAAAGCGCACCGGTATGTGTCAAAAACCTGTCAAGCCGCAGCTTCATTCAGCGCCCTCCCGTCCCCTGCTCTTGTCCAATACATCGCGCAACGCTTAACTTATATTGTAGCACATTTTTCATCCCGTGTAAACACCTTTCGGGTAAATTTCGAGAATGAAATTATCCGAAATTATCCGCAAAACATATCCGCAGGTCTCTTCACGGCGTTTTCGCGTATAACAGTATAACATCATTCGTTGCCGAAATGGCTTTTCATTGCTTCCGTGACCACGTCTGCGATGATCCTCATACCGTCCTCGTCCGGGTGCAATCCGTCAAGCGTATTCATATGATAGCAATCGTTGTTCAGACGGCTGTGGAACAGGTCGGCAACGAAGCAATCCTTACCGGCGGCTTTCACGGCGGCGTCGATCGCGGCGTTAAAAGCTTCGGTCTGTTTCTTCATCACGGCTTCCCTGTCGGGCAGATTTATACAGCACACGGTCACGTTCGGATATTTTTTTCGGATAGCCGCCAGCGTATATTCGTAATCGGCGGAAAAGACCGACACGTCCACCCGTCGCCCCAGATCGTTAAGCCCCATAAACAATATGACGATATCGGGATCTGTCCCGTCATCGCGAGACAGAACCTCGGCTCGGTTAAGACCGGAATGCGGATCGTCCCTTCCGCTCAGATTTCCGCCTGCCCACGAATTATTTACACACAACGTCATCCCGAAGTGCTCGATCACGCGCATCCAATACGTCTTTTCAAGCGGCATCGGCTCGCGGTAAAAATACGGATTGTATATCAGCGAATAATTGGCGCGATGATCGTCCGAAACTCTTCTGTATGTGGAAACGCTGTCTCCGAGTATCGAAAGCTTTTTACCCTTGAGCATACATTGATCTCCTTTCATTTACGTGACATTCGGTGCAGTGGCGATATCCGTCACGAGTAAATGCATCATATGTGTCCATATTTTATATGTTTATATCCGTTCGTGTTTATGAAGCAACGTAACATTCGCGCCGTCACACCGCAAATCCGCCGTCAACGCCGAGCACTTGACCGGTAATGAACTCCGAAGCATCAGATGCAAAAAATTCCACGGCATTTACCACGTCGAGCGGCGTTCCGAGCCTGCCAACCGGGGTATCCTCCCTAAGTCGGCAAAGCTCCTCCTCGGGGAGCGATGCGTTCATATCCGTTGCTATCACGCCCGGCTCGATACAGTTCACGGTTACGCCGGACGGCGCAAGCTCTTTAGCCAAAGACGCGGTAAATCCCCGAAGTGCGGCTTTGGATGCGGAATAATGCACCTCACACGCCGCACCTGTTTTTCCCCACATAGAGCCGATATTTATTATCCTTCCCCGATGCGCACGAAGCATAAAAGGGACTACCCTACGCGTGATATAGAACGCCCCCGAAAGATTTGTATCTATCATCCTGCGCCAATCAACATCCGTGATCTCATCAAACAGCTTGATCTGCGCGATACCTGCATTATTTATAAGTATGTCTGCCCCACCGAGATATTCCACACATTCCACAGCCGCCTTATCCGCCATCTCGGGCAAGGCGATATCTGCGCGTACGCTGTATGCTCCCGTCTCGGAGCAAAGCTTTTCCGCTTCGCCGTCAGCCGATCTGTATATGAATGCCACAGCGTCGCCACTTTCGGCAAAGCGTCTCACCGTTTCCGCCCCTATTCCTCTCGCGCCACCGGTTACAATTACCCTTTTCAAGGCTCCACTCTCCGTTTCATTTATCCGCTTTTCCGCAATATTTCTTTGCGGATCAGTATAGCTCAAGCTACGCTCGTGATGTGCGTATCATATCTCTGACCTTGAGCTTAACACCGCAGCTTGCGGCAATTTCCCGACATTTCTCGATATCCGCATCGGAAATGCTCTCCTTAACGACGCTGAACACCACGTCGCATCCGCGCTTCTTGGCAAGACGCGCAAACTCAAGCATCCCCTCGTAAGCCGCAGTACCGAAGACAGGCGCACAAAGACTGACGTATTCCTCCGCTCCCACCGCGTTCAAGCTGACGGATACCTCGTCGATAACTCCGCGCATGAGCGGCGTCACGTCCTTACCGAATATAAGATTGGCGTGACCGTTGGTATTTAGGCGTATCTTAGTATTCGGATAAAGCTCCTTTATCCTTGACGCTATAAGTATCATATCGTAAAATCTGACGGCCGGCTCTCCGTATCCGCAGAACACGACCTCGGAATATCTCGCAGGATCGCTCCCGATCACGGCGTTCACCACCTCATCAACAGTCGGCTCGCGCTCCAGCCAAAGCTCCCCGTAAACACCGTCCGCGACGTTCCTCACGCAAAAGCTACATTTATTCGTGCATCTGTTCGTAAGATTGACGTACAGACCGTCCCCGACCTCGTATACTACCGTCATATGCCCCTCCATCAAACCGAGTTTCCTCCGAATATCCCGAAAGACGCGGCAATTCCCCAATAAAAGCGAATGTCGCGTCAAATTTTCAAAGCTTTATTCCAAACAACCCTGCCGCATTTTGAGCGGTCATCTCGCACACCCGTTCGTAGCTGATACCGCGAATGGCTGCAACCCTTTCCGCGGTGAGCCTCATATGGACAGAATCGTTACGTTCCCTTCTGTTTGGCGCCGGGGTAAGATACGGCGAGTCCGTTTCTATCAGCAGTCTGTCATCCGGAACGAGCGCGGCGACCTCGGGAAGCTTTTCCGCATTTTTATACGTCACCACACCGGAGACCGAGATATACCATCCGCGTCTGATAAGCTCCTTTGCCATTTCGGGACTTCCGCTGAAGCAATGGAACACACCTCTGACCGCAGGATGCGCACGCACGGCGTCCATTATATCACCGTGCGCGTCTCTCGCGTGTATGACCACGGGAAGCTCCAGCTCCTCCGCAAGCGACAGTTGAAGCTCGAGCCACCTTCTCTGCGTAGCCTTATCCGTGTCGGGGTAATGATAATCAAGTCCGATCTCGCCAAGCGCGACTGCCTTCGGGTGCTTAAGTATCTCCCTCAGCCAACCGATAGCCGCGTCCTCATCCGAGATACCGTCGGTATTATTCGGATGAAATCCGCAAGCCGCGTAAAATCCCCCGTACCTTTCGGCAAGCGCTATCGCCGCCTCCGAGCTTTGCACGTCACATCCCGCGTCTATCACCCAGCCGACACCGTTTTGTCGGAGCGAGGATATCACCCTATCTCTGTCCTCATCGAAACGCGCGTCATCGTAATGCGCGTGCGAGTCAAATAACAAATGCATTCCGCAGTTCCTCCGAGCGCGTCACCGTCAACCGATCCTATCACCGATAACGGCATCATCCGAGGCAAACAGCACCTTGACGTCCTCCTCACCGGAAGCCAGCACCATACCGTTGCTCTCCTCGCCGCCGAGCATCCTCGGAGCAAGGTTAGCCACCATTACCACTTTTTTGCCAACAAGCTCTTCGGGCGAATAATATTTCGCTATTCCGGAAAGCACCTGCCGCTTTTCAAAGCCGAGATCCAATTGAAGCTTGAGCAGCTTTTTGGACTTCGGGACCTTCTCGCATTCCAGCACCTTGGCTACCCTGAGATCCGGCTTCAAAAAATCGTCAAAGCAGATCTGCGGTGCGAGCGGCTCGTATTCCTTTTCGGCAATATCGGTTTTTTCCGCGGAGATCTCAGGCTCCTCCTTTGCCTTCGGGAAACGCTTTTCATTGTCCGCACTTATGCGCTCGAGCATCTGCTTCTCGTCGATACGCGCAAACAGAGGTGCGACATCACCGTTCACCGTTCCCGGCTCAAGCTTTCCGAACGAAAGCCCGTCACAGTCCGTGCCGAGCGCCGAGAATATCTTTGCCGCAGTTTCGGGGATGAACGGCGTAAGAAGCGAAGCGCCGACTCTCACCGTCTCAAGAAGGTTATAAATGACCGTTCCGAGCCTGCCCCTTGACGCCTCGTCCTTGGCAAGTATCCACGGCGCGGTCTCGTCTATATACTTGTTTGCACGGCGAAGCATATCGAATACGCATCCCACGGCGTCCGCAACGTGATAGCTCTGCATCGCGGCGTCAACACCTGCGATAGCCTCGGCGACGGTCGCCTTAAGCTCGGCGTCCACTCCTTCTTCCCCCTCGGGCGTGGGAACAGCTCCGCCGAAATACTTTTTATTCATCGCGAGCGTACGGCTCACAAGATTTCCGAGATTGTTCGCAAGATCTGTATTGTACTTGCTTATAAGGCTCTCATAGGTAATGCTTCCATCGGCACTGTACGGCATCTCGGAAAGCGCGTAATAACGCACTCCGTCAACTCCGAAATACTCAACAAGATCATCCGCGTACATCACGTTCCCTCTGGATTTCGACATCTTATCCACGCCGAAGTTCATCCAGCCGTGAGCGTATATCTTTTTGGGGAGCGGCTCGCCCAACGCCATCAGCAGTATAGGCCAATAGATGGTATGGAAACGCACTATATCCTTACCGATAACGTGCACATCACACGGCCAATATTTCTTATACAGCTCGCCTTTTTCGTTGACACCGTATCCCATAGCGGTAATATAGTTGGAAAGCGCGTCTATCCAAACGTATATTACGTGCTTTTCGTCACCCGGGACCTTGACTCCCCAAGTAAATGATGATCTGGTAACGCAAAGGTCCTGAAGTCCGGGCTTTATGAAGTTGTTTATCATCTCTCGCGCCCTTGCCTCCGGCTCTATAAAATCCGGATGCTCCTCTATGTGCTTTAAGAGCCGCTCGGCGTATTTGCCCATCTTAAAGAAATACGCCTCTTCCTTCGCGCGCTGAACAGGTCTGCCGCAATCCGGGCATTTCCCGTCCGTCACCTGAGTGTCGGTAAAGAAGGACTCGTCCGGCACGCAGTACCAGCCCTCGTACTCACCCTTATAAATATCACCCTGCGCAAGCAGTTTTTCGAATATGCGGCGCACCGCTTCCTCGTGATAATCATCGGTGGTGCGTATGAATTTATCGTAGCTCGCGCCGACCAGCGCCCATATGCGCTTCACGTTGTCGCTGACCTCATCCACGTACTGCTTGGGTGTGATGCCCTTTTCGCGTGCGGCGTTCTCGATCTTAAGCCCGTGCTCGTCCGTTCCCGTCAGAAAGAACACGTCATATCCGCGCTGACGCTTATAACGCGCGATGGCGTCGGTCAGTATCACCTCGTAAGTATTTCCTATATGCGGCTTTCCGGAACAGTACGGTATAGCCGTGGTTATATAAAATTTTTCCTTCATCTTCGCTTTTCCTTTCAAATTAAGATCTGTCACATATCGCCCGATAAAGCCCTGAGCCTATCGAGCACCGTCGAAAACCACTCCGGAAGCTCATGCTCGAAGCACATATCCTTGCCTGTCGTCGGATGCTTAAAGCCGATGCGCTTTGCATATAAGCACTGCCCCACAAGGAGCGTGCCGAGCTTCTTTTCAAAGGCGGTATGACCTCCGCCGTAAACGGCATCACCGAGAAGCGGATGCCCCAAGCTCGACATATGAACGCGTATCTGATGCGTTCTTCCCGTCTCAAGCCTCAGTTCAACGTAGCAAAATCCGGGAAATCTCTCCAGCACTCGCCAATGCGTCACAGCATCGCGTCCCCCGGGCACGATAGCCATTTTTTTACGGTCATTCGGACATCTTCCGATAGGCGCATCCACAGTCCCGACGTCATCCTTCAGCTGACCGACGGCTATCGCGTGATAGACACGGTCGGCTTTATGCTCCTTCAGCTGTTCGGCGAGGAATATATGCGCCGCATCGTTCTTCGCCACCAGCAACAGCCCCCCGGTATCCTTGTCCAGACGGTGTACTATCCCCGGTCTTATCACTCCGTTTATCGCGGAGAGCGACTCCGCGCAATGGTACATCAGCGCGTTCACGAGCGTACCGGTATAGTTTCCGGGAGCCGGATGCACCACCATTCCCTTGGGCTTGTTCACCACCAAAAGTGCTTCGTCCTCATAAACGATATCGAGCGGTATATCCTCGGGCACCGCGTCATCCGGCAACGGCTCCGGATATTCCACCTCGACCTCATCCTCAGGTCTCAGGCGGTAATTCTTCGGTCTTACCGCGCCGTTCACGGTGACCAGCCCTTCGTCTATCAGCTTCTGCGCCGCCGAACGGGTGATCTTCTCCCGCTCCGACACGTACAGATCGAGTCTTTCCATCAAGCATCTCCGTTCCGGATACCGTATATATCTACGATCCTCCGTGAATTACCGCGTCTTTCGCATTTTTATGCACCCTTGTCGCTGTCTCCGTCTCCCGTATCAGCTCCGTCCTGACCGTCGGCACCCGCCTTCTTCTCCCTTGCGTTCTTCACTTCAAAACGTATATAGTAGAGCACGAGCAGAGCCGCGCCGACGCAAACGAAGCTGTCGGCTGCGTTGAATATCCATTTCCAGAGCGACGGAAACGCGCAAAAGTCCAAAAAGTCGACCACCGTTCCGTATGCGATACGGTCGATCATATTGCCTATCCCACCGCCTATCACCATAGACGCGGAGATATAGAAGAGCTTATCCTCTTCCCAAACGCACAGCGAACAGGTAAGAACTGCTATAAACACGACCGAGAGCACCATAAACACCCATCTGTGCTCGGAAAACGAGCCAAACGCCGCTCCGTCGTTGGTGATGTAGGTGAAATTGAACACGCCCTTTATCACCGCCACGCTCTCTCCGAGCTTCATATTTGCCATGACCAGACGCTTCGAGATAAAGTCGATCGCCACCGTCAGAGCCACGACCGAAAAACAGAGCAGAGCGTGAAGTGGCTTTAAACGCCAATACTTTTTTATCATATCCGACATTTATTTGTTCAGTATACGGTCACAACGCGGACAAACGAACTCACCGTCACCGACCGATACAGCGTCGGTCGCGTGCTTCCAGCAACGCGCACACTTTTCGCCCTCGGCACGTGATATCTCAGCTCCGATAAGCTCTCCCTCGGCAACGCTTCCCTTCTTAAGCTCCACCGCCGAAACGATGAACGTATCCGCAAGCTCCTCTCCGAATGAAGCGAGGAAGCCGAGCGTGTCGTCATCGGGACATATCACCGAGACCTTGGCTTCAAGAGATTTACCGATCATCTTTGCGTTTCTCGCGTTCTCGAGCGCAACGAGAACGGTATCCCTCATCTCAAACAGCCTGTCGTAACGCGCTTCGATATCGCTCCAAGGCTCGGACGGATCGAAGGACGGTATATCGTTTAGCAGAACGTGTCTTGCGTCATCCGTGCTTCTGTGAGGCATTATCTGCCAGATCTCATCGGAGGTAAAGGCAAGCATCGGAGCAAGGAGCTTTGCAAGCGCATCGAGCGAGATGAACATCGCAGTCTGCGCCGAGCGTCTGGTAAACGAGTCTTTTTCCTCAACGTACGTCCTATCCTTGACTATATCGACGTAGAGCTTGGAAAGCTCCTGCGTACAGAAATTGCTGATGGCGTGATAAACGATATGGAACTGATAGGACGAGTACGCCTCGTTTACGGTCTTTATGAGCTTGTTGAGCTTTGCAAGCAACCATTTATCCAGCGGAAGCATATCCTCCGGCGCCACCGCATCCTTATCCGGATCGAAATCGGAGCCGCGGTCTCCGAGGTTGGCGATAAGTATGCGAGCGGTGTTACGTATCTTACGGTAAACATCCGCAAGCTGCTTTAAGATATCCTTTGATATCCTTACGTCAACGGTATAATCGACGGAAGCCACCCAAAGTCTGAGTATATCGGCTCCGTATCCGTCTATGATCTCGGAAGGAGATACGGCGTTTCCGAGGCTCTTATGCATCGCCTTGCCCTCTCCGTCGACCGTCCAGCCGTGAGTTATCACCTGCTTGTACGGAGCGCGTCCGCGTGCGGCGATAGAGGTCAGCATAGACGACTGGAACCAACCGCGGTACTGATCCGCGCCCTCAAGATAAACGTCCGCGGGCGAGGTCAGCTCCTCGCGCTCCTCAAGCACTGCCGCGTGAGAGGAGCCGGAGTCAAACCAAACGTCCATGATGTCGTGCTCCTTGGTGAAGTGCTTGCATCCGCACTTGGGACAGCTAAGCCCCTCCGGAACAAGCTCATCCGCTTCTTTGTCATACCAGATATTCGAGCCGTTCTCGCGGAACAGAGCGGACACACGGCTTATAGTCTCGTCGTTTATGATATATTCTCCGCAATCCGCGCAATAGAATATCGGTATCGGAACGCCCCAATTACGCTGACGCGAGATACACCAATCCGCGCGCTCGCGGATCATGGCGGTCATCCTGTCCTTGCCCCACGCGGGGAACCACTTGATGCCGTCGCAAGCCTTGACCGCCGCTTCGGTCATATCGGATACCGACGCAAACCACTGCTCGGTCGCGCGGTAGATTATTGGATTTTTGCATCTCCAGCAATGGGGATACGAGTGTACTATCCTCTTGGTCGCAAGGAGCGCTCCGCTCTCGCGTATATCCTCAAGGATGGCGGTATTGGACTCAGATGTGGTCATTCCGGCATATTTTCCTGCAAGCTCCGTCTGTCTGCCTTTACCGTCCACCGGCACTATAAGCTCGGGCAGGTCCTTGTACTTTCTCCACACGTCAAAGTCCTCGGCTCCAAAGCCGGGTGCGGTATGAACGCATCCCGTACCGCCGTCAAGCGTTACGTGATATCCGCAGATGACATACGATACTCGGTCAAGGAACGGATGCGCCGCCTTCATCCCCTCCATATCTCTTCCGCGGAGGGTGGCTATGATCTCATACTCGCCGATAGCGGCATCCGCGGCGACCGTCTCCACAAGCTCCTTTGCCATAATGTACGCCTCGTCTCCGACCTTGACGATAGCGTAATCGAGATCGGGATTGAGCGCGATGCCCATATTTCCGGGAAGCGTCCACGTGGTGGTGGTCCAGATAACGAAATACACCTTTTCCGGAATACCGTCGATACCTCTTATCCTACCGCCAAGATCGTCGGTAAGCTCGAATTTAACGTAGATGGAGTCGCAAGGATCATCCTGATACTCTATCTCCGCCTCGGCAAGCGCGGTCTCGTCGTACGCGCACCAATACACCGGCTTCATACCCTTGTATATATAGCCCTTCTTCGCCATCTCGCCAAAGACCTCTATCTGCTTGGCTTCGAACGAAGGACGGACGGTGAGATACGGCTCGTCCCAATCTCCGATACCGCCGAGACGCTTAAAGCCCTCTCTCTGCTTATCAACGTACGAGAGAACGAAATCCTTGCACTTGTTTCTGAAATCGGAGACGGTCATCGAAGCACGGTCAAGCTTGGTCTGCTTGATTATCGCGCTCTCCGCCGGAAGTCCGTGGCAGTCCCAACCGGGAACGTACGGCGCACAGCGTCCCGTCATATTGTTGTAACGGACGATAAAATCCTTAAGTATCTTGTTGAGCGCGTGCCCGATGTGTATCTCGCCGTTTGCATACGGAGGACCGTCGTGAAGCACGAACTTCGGTTTATCCTTGTTTTTTTCCATAAGGAGCTTGTACAGCCCCTTTTCCTCCCAGCCCTTGAGCATCTCAGGTTCTCTCTGGGGCAGACCTGCTCTCATTGGAAACTCCGTACCCGGAAGATTGAGAGTTTTAGAAAAATCCTTTGCCATCTTAAGCTTTCTCCTTATATAACTGTCTTTTTGTTTTATTCTTTCTTTATTCATCGATCACAGCTCAGCCAGAGCTGCAACGAGAAGGATGAATACCGAGCCGAGCAGTCTCGGTATATCGACCGCCGTCGGATGACGGTCGGTGAAGCGCCGCAGAAGTCTGCGAAAAGGAAACGCGAAAAGCTCCGAGACGCGCTCGAGCGTCCTGCCGGTGAAGGTGTCCTCCGCTCCTATCCAAGCCGTCGTGCGCGAAGCTATATCCATAAACAGCACGATATAACACGCTCCGCGGAGCACGGAGGAAAATATACTTGCTGCGAGCATCACTTTTCGGGATGGAGCTGAGCCATATCCTCGGAGGATATGTTCACCCCATACGGAGCGAGCAGGAACGCCCGACGCGCAAGCCGCTCAAGCTTTCCGTCAAGCGCATACAGCGCTCCGGCGAGATAATCCATCATCCGCTTGGCGACCGTGTTCTCCACGTTTTCAAGATTGAGCACCACCGCCTGACCGCTCTTAAGGCAGTCGGCAACGACCGTCACCTCATCAAAACCGAGCGGACGCAGAAATTTCATCCGCAATCCTCCGCCGCCCTCGTGTGCGCGGTGAGGTGAGCCGCTCTCTTCGGACTGAGCACCTTCGGCTTCGTCGTCGCACTCGACCTCGCTCTCATCGTAAATGCTGTTCCTTTTTTTAAGTATATCGGATAGCTTCATTTTTATGACCGTTGCTTTCGCTTATCCGAAAGCTTCCTTTCCTCAAGCAATGTGCCGCGACCGCTTTCTCACGATACGCGCCATCTCTCAACTTCTTTTTCCAAACACCGCACTGCCGACACGCACCACGGTCGAGCCGAGCGCCGCTGCCGACATATAGCTTTCTGACATTCCCATACTTAGCGTATCAAATCCGGTATCCGTCGGGCGCGATGCCCGTATTCGCTCGTATATCCGCTTCGTCTCGCTGAAATACGGAGCATAGTCGCCCGCATTCTCAAGCTTCGGCGCCATCGTCATAAGCCCTCTCAGGCGCAGACCGGGAAGCGCATCTATCCGTTCGCACAGCTCCTCCGCCCCCTCGGGCATAACTCCGCCCTTGTCAGCTTCTCTGCCGATGTTTATCTCACAGAGCACGTCCATCACCTTGCCAACAGCTCTTGCTCTGCGGTCTATCTCCTCTGCCAGATGCAGACTGTCGACCGAGTGTATCATCGAGACCTTGTCTATCATCTGCCTTACCTTGTTCGTCTGAAGCTGACCTATAAAATGTATCTCCAAACGCTCCCTGTCGAGAAACGGATACTTTTCGCAAAGCTCCTGCACCCTGTTCTCACCTATCAGCAGATGACCGTGCCTTTCGGCTAAAAAGTTTATCTGCTCACATGAGACGGTCTTGGTGGCAAGCAGAACTCTGCATCCGCCGCCACTCGCCTCCGAAACGCGCCTTGAGACCTCAAGATAATTTTCTTCGACCTCACCGTTTGTGAGCTTATCCTTATATTCCAACCGTATCAACTCTTTTCGTATTTCGTCGTCACAGTCCGCGACGCTCAAGTATGCCTTCCGCGCACTCCGCGATATACCGAAGTGCACCGTCATCCTCCGGAGCGTCATCCGCGTATATCCAATCGATGTCCGCGTCTCTTGAAAACCACGTCAGCTGACGCTTGGCATAATTGCGACTCGCTTTTTTTATCCCGTCCACCGCCCGATCGAGCGTACAGCCGCCGTCAAGATACTCGAGCAGCTCCTTATATCCTATCGCCTGAGATGCGGTGGAACGCCTAAAGCTTTCGCTCCCGAGCGTCCTGACTTCCTCAAGCAATCCGCTCTCCATCATTATGTCCACCCGTCTGTCGATCCTTGCGTACAGGCGCTCGCGCGACCTAAAAGCAAGACCTATCTTGATGCTTCGGTACGGAGACGGCGCTGTGCGGGAGCGTACGTCCCACCAGCTCTTTGGCTTGCCGGTGAGCTTATATATCTCCAGAGCACGTATGACTCTGTTCACGTTGTTCGGATGTATCTCCGCGGCGCTGACTGGATCGACCGCGCCGAGCATAGCGTGAAGCTCCGTCGGAGAATAGGAGCCGCGAAGCTCGCTTCTGTACTCATCGTCCCTGCCTGCCGCGGAAAACTCGTTGTTTTTCAAAACGGCGTCGAGGTAAAGCCCCGTCCCACCGCAAAATATCGGTAATTTACCGCGCGAAAGGATATCTTCGACCGCGCATCTCGCCATCTTAGCGTAGTCCGCACAGGAAAAATCCGTATCGGGAGGAGCCACCGAGAGCATATGATGCCGAACACCGCGCATCTCGCCCTCGGTCACCTTCGCGCTCCCAACATCCATCCCCGAATACACCTGCATAGAATCACAGGATATCACCTCTCCGCCGTGACGCAGAGCCAGCTCGACCGCAAGAGCCGTTTTCCCGGATGCCGTAGGACCGACCACGGCTACCACAGTACGCGCACCGCTCACCTCGGACATGCTTCCCTGTTTTGCGCGATCTCAGCGGAGCGGAGCGTGTTTTCAAGGAGCATCGCGATAGTCATAGGACCGACACCGCCCGGGACGGGAGTTATCGCCCCCGCGATCTCCTTGACACCTTCAAAGTCAACGTCTCCGCAGAGCTTACCGTTCTCATCCCTGTCCATACCGACGTCGATAACCGTCGCTCCGGGCTTTACGTATTCGGACGTGATGAATTTCGCACGTCCTATCGCCACGACGAGGATATCCGCACGTCTGCATTCCTCTTTAAGCTCGGGCGTTCTTGAGTGACAGACCGTAACCGTGCCGTTTGCCCGAAGCAGGAGCATCGCCTGCGGCTTGCCCACGATATTGCTCCTTCCGAGCACCACGCAACGCTTACCCTCCGGCGATATACCGTATTCCCGAAGCAGTCTCATAACGCCTGCCGGAGTACAGGGCAGGAGAGACGGCTCGCCTATCATCATCTTCCCAACGTTTATCGGATGAAAAGCGTCCACGTCCTTTTCGGGCGATATCCTGTTTATAACGCTCTTCTCGTCAAGGTGCGGCGGAAGCGGAAGCTGTACGAGTATCCCGTTTATCCTGCCGTCCGAATTGAGTCTGTCTATAAGAGCGAGCAGCTCCCCCTCGGGCACCGACTCCGGAAGCTCGTGTACCTCCGAGTAAAAGCCCACCTCGGCACATCCCTTCGCCTTATTCCTCACGTACACCTTCGACGCCGGATCCTCTCCGACTATTATCACCGCAAGTCCGGGCTTTTGCCGCATACCTGCTACCTTGTCTGCTATCTCGCGCCTTACCTTGGCGCTCACGGCTTTGCCGTCAATGATCACTGCCATAACCCTCACCGTACCTTTCCGCTCAATGCACGCACACGACCGAGCCGTCCGCGCCGAAGCGCACATCAGCTCTCGGTCTGCGCATCATTGCGCTCTTACCACACTCATAGCGTAATGCTCTTTGGCGAACAGTCGCTTTGCGAGCAGATCGACCTCTTCCTTCTTCACCCTGTAAAGCTCGTCGGCACAATCGAGGGTATCCTCGCCGCTCACCAACGAAGAGAACATATCCTCAGCCACCGACTGCGCGGAATCGAAGCTCCGAACGAGCTGTGCGTACAGCACTCTTCTGGCACACACGAACGCCTCCTCCGGAACGCCCTCACGCGCCACGCGCTCGGCATAGCTCGCGAAACGCTCATATACCGCCTCCGGATCGTCCGCATCCCCACCTATGAGCATCGTGCTCGCGCCGGGGACCGCAAAAAAGCTCGCATCGTAACCTCCGACCAGTCCCGTATCGTACAGCTCGGCATAAAGCTCGCTCGACTGACCGAACATAGCCTGACAAAGCAAGCTCCGCACCGCCTCGCCGTGACCGTATCCTCCGATATATTCCTCCGTATCCTTAACACCTATCTGGAACATAGGCTTCGACACCTGCATATACGATATCCGACGCGGCTCGTTGACGACCTCGCTCTCACGGGGAAGCACGTGCTCGATCTCGGTCGGAGCCGACGGTCTCAGCATCTTATCCGCTATGGAGACGATCACGTCCGTGTCGACGTCTCCGCAGATGCACAGATACATATTACCGAGATTGTAGAACGTGTCGTAGCACTCGTAAAGAAGCTTCGGCGTTATCTCGGCTATCGAGCTGACCGTACCGGCTATCGGTATCCTGACGGGGTGCTCCGCGTACAGGGCACGCATACAATCATAAAACACCCGATCCCCCGGTCTGTCCTCGCACATCTTTATCTCTTCACCTATGATGCCCTGCTCCTTTTTCACCGTCTTGGCAGTGAAATAAGGCTCGGTCACCATTTCGAGCAGTATCTCGAGCGAACGCTCAAACTCCGATGTGCACGAGAACAGGTACGCCGTGCGCTCAAAGGTGGTATAAGCATTTGAGTCCGCTCCGGTCTCGGCATACAGCTCAAACGCATCCCTGCCGTCCTTCATCTCGAACATCTTGTGCTCAAGGAAATGAGCGATACCCTCCGGCACCTCAATGACGCGATCCTCACCCTTAACGCGAAAACGGTTATCGAGCGAGCCGTACTTCGTGCCGAATACGGCGTAGGACGACGCAAACTCCTTGCGCACCACGTAAATATCAAGTCCGCTCCTGTGACGGATCAGTGTATATTCCTCCCCGAGCAGCTCGCTCCTTTTGCAAGACAGCTCGGTATTTCTGAAGTATTCTTCTTTCATATCTTTAACTCCGTTTCCCAAAGACCTTTCACAAGCGTGATCGCTCACCGTTCATTCCGCGCAAGTCACACCGCGCAGATAATACGTCATACTGAGCGACGCTCTGCGCGCGATGTCGGCGACCTCGGCGGCAGTTACACGGCTGACCTTCTCCATCTGTCTGCCGATGTCGGTATCCGCGCCGACGATCACTCTCCGTATATACCAGTCACCGAAAGCGCCGGGGGCGTCAAGGATGCTCTCATGCGCACTTATCACCGACCGCTTGCATATATCAAGCTCCTCTTCGGTAATGTTTCCGGCGGCAAGATCGGCAAGCTGTCGCGCGATCTCATCAGTTCCGGATGCAAGATTTTCCGCCGAGATACCGCTCCGCACCCACATAACGCCGAGCGAAAGCTCCAGAGCCGCCGTGCAGTAATAGCAAAGGCTGAGCCTTTCGCGAACGTTCTTGAAAAGTCGGCTCATGGGCGAGCTTCCGAAAAGCTCGATAAAGACCGACGCGGCAGGGCTTTCGGAAGGCAAGTACGGCAGAGAATAACCGAGAAGCAATCTGCCCTGCTTGGCTTCCACCTGCTCGGTAACGCTCCGCTCTCCGCTCTCATTCGGCACAAACGGCGTAAGAGACGGAAGCCCCGTATCCGGGCGAGCGGACAGCAAAACGGCACCGATCGCATCCCGTAGGAGCGCCACCGTATCCTCGCCCACGTGCCCCATATAAACGGCTTCAACGTGAGCCGAGCCGAGTATATTCGTAAATCTTTCGTAAAGCGCCCTTGCGGTAACGGATGCGACCGCATCCTCCTCCCCGTCCGGAGATATCGCCGCCGGATGTTCCCCGAGCATATGCGACCTTCCGCGCTTCATCGCGTATCTGTCCTTGTTGTTGATGTCACCGCGGATGCGGTCGATCAGGAGCTTTTTCTCGCTCTCCGTGTATTCCTCCGAAAACGCGCCGTCCTTCACCAACGGACGGGCAAGTATCTCCACCAAAAAACGGAACGCCTCCGCTTGCAGACGGATGCCCTCGTCCTTAGGAACGAAGCGTTCGCCGAGCATATCGATACGCACCGTGAGCGTCTGATAATCACCGACAGCGGACGTGCCGATATCGCAGGAAAGATCGTAGAGCGTATCGGCGTAACGGTTGAGCGAGCGAACGGACGGATGCAGCTCCGTTCCTCTCGCCAAAACTCTTGACAGGACTGCGGTCTCCGCCGCGCTCCTTCTCTCGAGCGGTATATAAAAATTCAGAGCGAGATGATCGGTCTTAAACCTCTCGGTCTTAATGACCGTGAGGTACGCTCCGGGCAATATCTTTTTTCTTACGGTCTCCATCTTTCGTACGGTATCCATCGTTACGGCTGCTCCTCCCAAGGTCTGCGTAGATATACGCGGCAACGCGCCGCGCCCGATCAACATCGATCAACGTCGATCGGTCAAAAAAGCTTTTACTAAAGTATTATATCATAATATTGTGACGATTTCAAGTATTTCGCGATATTTTATAACTATTTTTTCCCACGTCGGGCTTATCGCGGAAAAGCCGACCGAACACGCCACGCGACAAGTGCGTCAAAGCAGGTCGGAAAGCGCGGTCTCAACGTTGATCACGCGGTAAAACGCCGAGTTTTCCCTGTATGCTCTCCGACCAAGCTCCTCCGATATCAGACATATCTCACATCCTCTTCCGAGCGCATCGGAGATATCGGAAGCTCCGTACCCGTCACCCGTGAGCACGGTAAGACGGAAAGCGCCGCCGCGATATTTTCCGCTCGGCGCACCGAATATATCGCAACATCGCCGTTCGATATCTCCATAGAGCGTCGCCCCCTCCATCAGCCTTTTCACCAACGGATAGGACATCTTTTCCGTCTCTATACACACGCGATATCGGTGATCTGCCGCGTCTTTCGCCTCTATACGTCTCATAATGCTCTGAAAAAAAGCAACGAACGGAAGCATATCCGCCCGAGCGCCGATAGCCGCAAAGCACTCAGCGGCGGCGACCGAATATCTGAGCGCTTCGAAGCATAGCTCAAACCGCCCGTTCAGTTTCACGGCTTCCGTACCGCGCACACTCATACGCCCCAAGGTCTGCACAGATAATTCCTCACGCACCCTTGTCGGCTCATACGCACCGCGGAAGCTCCACAGCGCCGACAGATGAGCAGAAAGCTCCCCCGACGCGGCAATACCCCGAGAAAACGTCCTGTTTTTGATCTCGGCGGCGGCGCATACCGCAAGCGAATTGTCCCGAAGCCAACATCTGCCGCCACGCGCTATCCCGTCCGATGTGAGCATATTTTCTCCACCGCAGAGCGTCAGGAGCAGTTCGCGCTTTCGAGCGAGCGGAACACATTCGGCACAGAGCGCAAGGTAATGCAGATAGACGGCGTCGGCACCGCTCTTTAGTCCACCGCCGGTCCGCTCGGTCACTTTCATATGAAAGCCGCCGTCACCGCGCGTGCGGTGAGCGCCGCTTTCGTACCGCCTGCGCAAAAGCTCCGCGATCCTTGCGAGCCGTCCGCTGACGAGATACATAACGCCGGTATCCACCCCAAGCCTTTCCGCTTCGGCGGCACATATCAACAGTGCAAAACGCAGAAATGCAGGCGATGACATCTCATTCCCGAGAACCAAGCAGTATTCCGCCTCGGCACAGAGCGCGTCGTATATATCGCACAGCGTCAACGTTTCAAAGCGCCCAAGCTCGTAAATAGCGGTAGCAGAGAGCATCAGCTCCCCGATAGCGGTGCATCTGCATTCATCCGCCCCGAGCCAAAGCCCCGATATCCGCCTTTTAGCCTCGCCCTCTCGCATATCAAAGCCGAAGGCGGAGCAGAGACAAGCCTCCACGCACCGAAACAAGCTGTCGCCTGCGGTGCGTTCCGCGCCGAAAGACGGCACCGTATATCCGAAATAGCCGCGTGCCGAGGAGCGCGTATCGGCACGGCTATTCACGAATGCGTCGTATAAAAAGAGCCGAATATCACCGTCCGCGACTTCGACACCGGGTATGAACCAACCGTCGCCGCGGTAGAGACGTTCGGTCGTGACGTGCGGTTTTCTTCGGGTTTTACCGCGTCTTTGAAGCTTGCGACCGACCGATCCCATCCGACAAGGCACCATCGCCACCGTTCCGTCAAGCTCCGAAGCTCGCTCAAGAGTGCCGGGAGGTGCGTTCTTCATATACCCGTCCGTCTGCAAAACGAATATCCGCTCGCCGCACCGCCAAACGTCCCCCTCCGGCGAAAATATCCCAAGCGACAGCGTGAACTCGCCCCATCCGTCCTCGGATCGACATCCGAGCCTTGATAGCGCCGCGAGCGCTCCGAAAAGCCCGTTTTCACACCTGTATACGCGGTCAACGCCATATCTTCTGCCGCGAAGCAGAGCAAAACAGTCACAGGTCGGAAGCTTGGCTTCAAGCTCCGAATAGCACCTGCGCACGCGCTCCTCGATAGCGGCGTCACCACACGCGCGGAATATAAGAGACGGGGACAGATCCAAAAGCACGCCCCACACGTACCTCTCCCGATCTTCCGTATAAGCAAGCGATAATATCTTGCGAAACGCCTCGTCAACGTCCGCGATATTCGCGCACACCGCATAGACAGCCGCGTATCCTCGCCTATCCATTTCGCTCACTCCCAACTAAATGTTTTCCGTCTTATTATCCCGAAATTCTCCCATTCTATCCGCTTTCCGCCGCTTTCTGAAGGAATGCATCAGCTTTTCAAGAAAAGCTTAGCAAAGACTTCCGAGTATCTTCGCGCCAGCTTTTCGAGAAAAGCTGGGCAAAAGCTTCTGTACAGCTTCGCGGTGGAAGTTTGTTGTTCCATCAGTAGGGAACGACAATCTGTCGTTCCGTGAAATATCGTCCGCGTTTAAACCAAATTCCGAGCAAAGCAGTAGCCCGACAAATCCCCTCCACCCAAACTCCGCGCCACTTTAGTGGCGATGGTACGCCCAATCTGTGTTAGAACTAATTCAGGGGCGTGCCTTGGCTCCCTTGTGTAAAGGGAGCT
>CAZMWM010000032.1:0-12793 GCA_964570105.1 uncultured Lachnospiraceae bacterium
CAGAAGTTTTTGCACAGCTTTTCTTGAAAAGCTGATGCTTTCCTTCAAAAAGCGTCGCGTAACAATGGCGAAGCCTTGTTACGCCGAGTATCCCGCAGGGAAACTCTATTTGCCACAGCTTTTTTCAAAAAGCTGGGGGTTAATTGTGAATTTACACATTTAGACGTTAAACGTTCATATTATTGTGATATAATCAAGAGAGTATTTGTTTGAACGTTTGATTTTTACTGCACCGTCTTTGCTTTGAGCGATGCAGTGGAAAGCATTTGCTCCGGCAGCTTCCGATCTGTGGGATACGGCGGCTCCGGGCGAAACGAGGTCTGATCCGGGACAATGCAACCTCCAAGGCTCGCTTTCGAGTCTTAGTCATCGACTGCGGCTTGCATTTTTATGACCACGCCTTTCTAAATCATAGCAGTTTTGTGGCAGTTTCGGTTTTGCCGGAATGGCGATCGTTCAGATCCCCAAGGCACAAAACGCCTCTGAAAGGTAGATCTTTCAGACTTGAAGATCTGTCTTTCGGACTTCCGCGTCCTTTCGGATGCGCCGAATATTGAATACACCCTTCGTCTGCGCTTGGCTCGGGGGCGGTCTTTGCGTTGTTATTTTTTGGGGGGATTTGTGCGGCGCATCATCGGGATGTCGGGGCATTGGTTACATACATTCATTCGTTTACCGTACGACTTTTTGAACGTTATTATCAAGCCATACTGATGGCAGAATGGAGAATTTATGGCAAGAACTAAAAGAACCGGCGCAAAAAAGAGTTCGGTGCGCATTTTCGGACTTGGCGGACTCAACGAAATAGGTAAAAATATGACCGTCATCGAGACGGACGACGACATACTTGTGGTGGACTGCGGTCTCGGATTTCCCGACGACGAGATGCTCGGCATAGACCTCGTTATTCCCGATGTCACGTACCTTGAAGAGCATCAGGATAAGCTCCGCGGTATAGTGCTGACGCACGGACACGAGGACCATATCGGCGCGCTTCCTTACGTGCTCAAGCGGATACACACGCCCGTTTACGGAACGCGACTTACTCTCGGCATAGTTGAAAACAAGCTTATGGAGCATCGCTTTGACGTACAGCCGAAGCTCTTTTGCGTGGAAGCGGGGGACACGGTACGGCTCGGAGGGTTTACCGCGGAGTTCATACACGTGAACCATTCGATAGCCGACGCTTGCGCCATCGCGGTGACAACGCCGCAGGGCGTGATATTGCACTCCGGTGATTTCAAGCTCGATCTTACGCCTATCGACGGCGACGTTATGGATATCACGAGGATAGGCGAGCTTGGCAAGGAGGGCGTAAGGCTCCTGCTCTGTGAGTCAACGAACGTGGAGCGAGGGGGCTTTACCCCGTCGGAGAAGAACGTGGGACGTTCGCTTGAGGATATATTTGCGAAGAATACCGACAAGAGGATAGTGATAGCTACCTTCTCGTCCAACGTGCATAGGGTACAGCAGATAATCAACGTCAGCGCGGAGCATAAGCGCAAGGTCGCGATCACCGGTCGTTCTATGATGAACATTATAAGCGCGGCTATACGTCTGGGGTATATGAACGTTCCCGACGGGGTGCTGATAGATATAAACGAGATACGCAGATACAAGCACGAGAGCATAACGATAATAACCACCGGAAGCCAAGGCGAGCCGATGTCGGCGCTCTACAGAATGGCTTTTTCCTCTCACGATAAGGTGGAGCTTGGCGTTAAGGATCTCGTCGTCATATCCGCCACGGCGATCCCCGGCAACGAAAAGCTGGTGGGGAAGATAGTCAACGAGATGAGCAAAAAAGACGTTACCGTTATGTACGATAACGTAGTGGAAGTGCACGTCTCGGGGCACGCCTGTCGGGAAGAGCTGAAGCTGATGCACGCGCTTGCAAAGCCGGAGTTTTTTATGCCCGTGCACGGAGAATACAAGCATTTGGTGCGTCATAAGGCTCTGGCTGAGGAGATGGGAATGGAGCCGTCTCACATATTCGTCTCGCCCGATATCGGTCACGTGCTCGAGCTTGACGGAAAGGGCGCACGCTGGAACGGGACGGTCACCGCAGGTCCGATACTTATTGACGGATACGGCGTCGGCGACGTTGGGAATATAGTCCTGCGCGACAGACGTCATCTTGCGGAGGACGGTCTTATAGTCGTGGTGGCGACGGTCGACGGCAGAGACGGATATATAATCTCCGGTCCCGATATCATATCCAGAGGATTTGTGTACGTGCGCGAGGCGGAACAGCTTATGGACCAGGTGCGCAACCTTGCGCGAGGTGTTCTCAACGAGTGTCTCGACTCCAACAATCACGATTGGGCGGACGTTAAAAATCAGATAAAGGACGCACTCACGCGTTATCTTGCGAGCAAGACCGGCAGAAAGCCGATGATACTTCCCGTTATCATGGAAATATGAGCGTCGCGCGTAATACTGCGATATCACCGTTCGTATACTTTTAAAAGAGCCGCCGTGTCACGGCATTGGGACATTGGCGGCCGTCGTTACAAAATGAAAGGGAACGGTCGTTTTTATGGAGATAACGGTATGTATGCCGGAGATAAGCCCCGAGCTTGATTCTTTTCGCTTGCTCTCGTACGGAAAGAGCGAAAACGGTATGATAAGTCTCGGTGACACCCTGTTCTCGTACGAGGCTGACGGAGCGCTCATGCACGAGTATTCCCCGTTTAAGGGGCGTGTGGAGCTTCTTATCGCGCGAGTGGGGGAGACTGTCGCGCCCGGGCAAGCGGTTATGCTCGTGGATGCCGAAGAGGTCGACGGGACGCTTCCGCTGTTCGGAGGCGGAGAGGGCGCGGAGCTTACCGATACGCACTGAAGCCGTTATGCTGAAATCATTAAAAATAAGGATCAAAGGAGGGCTTCGGTCTTGGGAGGAAGAAGGGCGCAATTTACGGCGCTTGCGGAATATTACGATATCCTCGACGGCTCCGATATGAAGGGGTACGCCGATTACATAGATAAGACCGTCCGCTCCTTTGGGGTGGGCACCTCTCCTCTGATGCTTGATCTCGCTTGCGGTACAGGCTCGCTCACAGAAGAGCTTGCGCGGCGCGGATACGATATGATCGGGGTGGATGCGTCCTGCGATATGCTGAACGTTGCATCGGGGCGCTCCGCGGAGAGTAGTATCCTTTATCTTCTTCAGGATATGCGTTCGTTCGAGCTTTACGGGACGGTGAATACCGTGGTCTGCGCGAACGACGGCATAAATTATCTTTCGAGCGAAGATGACGTTTTGAAATGTATGAAGCAGGTGGAGAATTATCTCGATCCGGGCGGATTGTTCCTGTTTGACGTCAATACGCCTTGGAGATTTCGCGAGGTGTTTGCCAAAAGAGATTTTTTCTCGGACGACGGAAGCTCCGAGGTCTATATGGGTTGGCGCAGTGACTTTTGCGAGCGGAGCGGTGCGTGCGAGTTTTTGATAACCTTGTTCGTAAAGAACGGAGACGGTACGTACAGGCGGCTCGAGGAGCATCAGCGCGAGCAGATGTGGACGATGGAACAGCTTGGGAGATGTATAAACACCGCCGGGCTTGAGACGGTAGCTGTGTACGGTGACCGCAACGGGCACGCGGCAACTCAGGCTTCGGGCGAAGAAAAATGGTATTTTGTTTGCAGAAAGCCCCGGAGGATCTGAGCCGTCACACCTCTCCGCGCCCGATCATCGGTGTGCGGAGATCTTGTTCGTGTCGGTGACACCGTGGAGATCACAATGAGCGGCAAGCGGACGGGTGGGTATCATCTCGGGTACGATCGGTATCGCGAGCCGCTCTGTACGGAAAGGACGATGACTTTGTATGGCGGAACTGCTTATAAGACTTTTTGCGGATAGAGGACGGGAGCTTTCCGAAAATGAAAGAAGAGAGCGTTACGGAACGGTATGCGGTATCCTTGGGATATTTCTCAACGCGGTGCTTTTCGGAGCAAAGCTTGCGGTGGGACTGATCAGCGGCTCGGTGGCGATAACCGCCGACGCGTTCAACAACCTTTCCGACGCCGGCTCGTCCGTCGTGACGCTCGTCGGATTTAGGCTCTCGGCAAAAAGACCGGACAGGGAACACCCGTTCGGTCACGGAAGGATAGAATATCTCTCCGGTTTTTTGGTATCGCTTATGATAGTGCTCATGGGTGTCGAGCTTATACAAAGCTCGATAGAAAAGATATCCTCTCCGGGCACAGTCTCGCTTTCAGCCTTTACGGTCGCGGTAATGCTCGTCGGTATCGCGGTGAAGATATATATGTTTGCTTATAACCGCAAATACGGACGGTTGATAGATTCGTCCGCTATGAAGGCAACGTCCGTTGACAGTCTCTCCGACGCTATGTCGAGCGCCGCGGTACTGCTTTCCGGCGTTATTTCTCATCTTACCGGAAACGGATACATCGATATAGTGTGCGGTATGCTCGTATCGCTCGTGATAATAAAAGCCGGTATCAGTGCGGCAAACGATACGGTCTCCCCTCTTCTCGGACGTCCTGCAAGCGCGGAGACGGTACGCGCAGTTGAGAGTATAACGCTTGCTCACGGGGAGATACTCGGTATCCACGATCTTGTGGTGCACGACTACGGTCCGGGCAGAGTTATGGTATCGCTCCACGCCGAGGTGTCGGCAAAGGGCGATATACTAAAGCTTCACGACGTTATAGACAACGTTGAGGGAGAGCTTAACGAAAAGCTCGGCTGTGAAGCGGTCATCCATATGGATCCGATAGATACCGAGGACGCGCGTATAAATGCGATAAAGCAGAAGCTGGAGGAGCTTGCGCTCAGCCTTGACGGGCGGCTGATGGTACACGATCTTCGCGCTGTATACGGCGACACGCATACCAATCTCATTTTCGATCTGGTCGTCCCGTCCGATGCCAAGCGTCCGCCCGAGGAATATTCGGCGGAGCTGTCAAGGGCTGTCGCGGAGTACGATCCGCTTCTCAAATGCGTGATAAAATTAGACCGTTCGTATACCGACGGTGTGTGAGGATAATTGGACGGTAAAACTCGAATGACGCGGTAATTCCCCGAAAAAAGGAACGGTAAAGGACATGAAAAAATACGGACTGATAGGTCATCCGCTCGGGCACAGCTTCTCACCTCAGATACATTCGATGCTCGGCGATTACGAATACAAGCTTTATCCGATGCCGGAGGATGAGGTGGGAGATTTTCTGCGCTTCGGAGGTCTTGACGGTATAAACGTGACCATTCCTTACAAGCAGACGGTGATACCGTATCTTTCAAGGCTCAGTGACGAGGCAAGGCGGATAGGCAGTGTCAATACGGTCGTAAGAGAGGTCGACGGCTCGCTCACCGGGTATAATACCGATCATTACGGCTTTACGGCTATGCTCCGCTACTACGGCATCGAGCCTCGCGGCAAAAAGGCGTTGGTGCTCGGCTCGGGCGGAGCCGGAAAGACCGCGCGCACGGCGCTTTTGGATATGGGAGCGCGAGAGGTGATAACCGTTTCGAGAACGGGGGAAAACAATTATTCCAATCTCGGGCTGCACGCGGACGCGGAGCTTGCGGTCAATACGACACCGCTCGGGATGTACCCGAAAAACGGGGATGCCGCGGTAGATCTCCGAGATCTGCCGAATTGCTCCGCCGTGGTGGATACGGTGTACAACCCGGGAAGAACGGCTCTGCTCCTGCAAGCGGAGACGCTGGGGCTTGACTGCGCGTACGGTCTTTCTATGCTCGTGGCGCAGGCTATCCGCGCCGCCGAATACTTTTTCGATAAGAAATATCCGGAGGATACTTTGCCGACTGTGTTGTCCGCGGTCGCGGCAAAAATGCGCAATATCGTTCTTATCGGTATGCCGGGATGCGGTAAATCCACGGTCGGAAGATCGCTTGCGCGGACGGTCGGCAAGAGCTTCGTTGATTGCGATGACGAGGTGACCGCAAGGACAGAAATGACGCCTGCGCAGTGGATATGTGAGCGCGGCGAGGGTGCGTTTCGCGCGGTCGAGACCGAGGTGTTACGGGATATCTGTAAGGAGAGCGGCAGAGTTATCGCCACGGGCGGCGGAGCTGTGACCGTTGCGGAAAACAGAGACATTCTGCGTCAGAACGGCACGGTGTTCTTCATTGACCGCCCACCGGAGCTTCTGGCGTCGAGCGGCAGACCGCTCTCGGGAGATATAGACAAGCGCCGCGCACTTTACGATATGCGTTTGCCTATGTACTGTCGCTTTTGTGATGCCCGTATATCCTCCGGCGCTCGCTCGTCTCCCGAAAGCGTAGCCGATGACATCCTGTCGGAATTTAAGATCATCCAAAGACGGGGATGAGAACTCCGTCTGTCGATCTATCTTTCAGACTTCATACGATCCCTTGGTCAATACCTTTGAAGTAAATTTCGTGTAACCGCATACATAAGTAACTAATGCGGGGAGGACGTCTTATTCACGGAACTTAATTTAAGGTTTATAGTTTAGCGCTTACACAGCGGAGCTGTGTAAGCCACACTTCAAAGGCGTGTCTTTATAACTGAAGTTTACAGCTTAGCGCGTAGCGTGGTTTTGCCACGCAAGCCACAGTTGAACAATAGAAAAGCTTTACATCTTAGCGCTTACACAGCAGAGCTGTGTAAGCCACACTTCAAAGGCTTGCCTTTGAAGTGTATGACACCTCATCCACCGCTATCGCGGTCCCCTTCCCCCGCTGGGGAAGGCATAAGGGCTACCGCTTTTCTCAAAATTTTGCTTAAACGCGGAGGAAAATATTAAGAGTTATATCTTTGATGAAATAACAATTTTCAACCGCGAAGCTATACGGAAACTAATTACCAAAAGTCTACATCCTTGCGTGTAACACGGCTTCGCCGTGTTACACCGAGTTGACCTTGTGTCAACTCATTTTGCCCAGCTTTTTTAAAAAGCTGATGCTTTCCTTCAGAAAGCGGGGAGGTATTTCAGGGGATCGACGCGAGTGGAGCCGCCCTTTCTGATCTCGAAATGCAGATGCGGTCCCGTAGTTCTTCCCGTGTTTCCGCTTTTTGCGATCTGCTGTCCCTTGTAAACGCGAGTTCCGACGCTGACTGAATAAGCGCTCAGGTGCGCGTAATACGTGATATCGCCGTTATCGTGGCGTATCTTTATAAGCTTGCCGTATCCGCTTGCTGTGCCGCAGTATATCACCTCGCCACCATCCGCGGCGTAGATGGCAGTTCCCACGGATGCGCGCAGGTCTATTCCGTAATGGTAGCCGCGAACTCCGTTTATAGTTCGCCAGCCGTAATACGAGGTCACGTATACGCTTTTGGTCGGCCAAGCGTATGTCCCGGTGGAAACGGTGGACTTTTTGGTGCCGACGAGCACAAGCTCATCTGTTGCCTCGGCAAGCGTTTCCTCTGACATAAGCTCGCGCTCCTTAGCGTTATCGCCGACGTAGCTTGCTTTGTAAACGCTTCTTTTTTCGCCGACCTTGCCGACGGTCTCCACCGTACGTGTGCCTTCGTAATACAGTGATGAATTTTTATATACCGTTGAAAAAGGGATGGCTTCAAGCACCACCTCCTTGACTTCGTAGCTTACGTCTATTCCGAGTGACATTATAAGCCCCGCTGTGTCCTCTGCATTTGAGATAAGATGCGCTGGACACTCGGTATTTGAGATATCAAGCTTGCTCGATACTCGTATCTCTTCTATTTTCAGCCCCATTTCTTCCAAATGCTCTTTTTGACCGTTGCACAAAAGCTCGGAAAGACGGTCGACGGCTTCTGCGTTTTCAAGTATGCCAAGCTCGTTTCCGTCTATGCTCACCCTAAGCGCGTCGCAAACGGTATCCACCGCGCCTTCGGAAACGTCGGGCGGCTCTTCCTCTGCGTCCGGTACCTCTGCCTTGACCGAGGCGCAACCGTACAACGCGGAAAGGCAGACGAGAGCGCCGATAATGGGTATTGCTATGATATGATGTTTTGCTGTTGACAAGATATGTAAAATAAAGCTTCCTTTCGTGAATTGACCGCGTTCTGCAGCACGTCAGCCTAATATGATTATAGCAGGACGCGCCCGAAAAAGCAAGCGTGCCGAGCAAACTACATAATATTACCGCTCAAGGAAACACCTCCGACGGCGCGGAGAGAAGTTTTTGGCTCGAAAGATAAGCTCGCCTGACGCTTGCCTAAAATAAGGCAACGAATGATACTAAATAAGAAAACAAAGGATAGGTGAAAGTCGTATGAGATATGTGATCGCATCGGATATTCACGGCTCGGAGAGCTGTTGCGCTGAGCTTTTGGGTGCTTATGAAAGGGAAGGCGCAGACCGACTTCTGCTTTTGGGCGATATCCTATACCACGGTCCGCGAAACGATCTGCCCGACGGGTATTCGCCAAGGGGAGTTGTCGGGCTTTTGAACGCGTACAATGACCGTATATTCTGCGTTCGCGGTAACTGTGACTCCGAGGTAGACCAGATGCTCCTTGAGTTTCCGATAATGGCGGAATATGCTCTTCTTGAATGCTGTGGACGCACCGTTTTTATGACGCACGGACACAGGTTTTCCGACACCTCGCTTCCAAATCTGAAGGCGGGCGATATCCTGCTCTTCGGTCACACTCACGTCCCGATGTGTGCGGAGAGAGAGGGGATATATTGCCTGAATCCCGGCTCGGTCTCCATCCCGAAGTCCGAGAGCAAGCGCGGTTATCTCGTTATGGAGGATGGGATATTCACGCGCAGGACGCTGTCGGGCGAGACTGAATATACGTTTGAGGTGCGGTGACGCTTTTGGGGCGGATTTTGTTATCATTTTTTTAATTTTGCGCCGCAGGCGTTGACAAACTCTCCGTATTGTGATAGAATAGCGTCGTTGGGAGCGGTGACGGCATCGCTCGGTCAAGTTTCGGGAAAGTGTGCTAAAATGATGATATACGTATCTGCAAATGAGTATTATTACCTTTACCGTTATGAAAGATAATGATAGAGGTTTTTTGCGTTACGTTGGGGCATAACGGGAAAACCGTTATGCCTTTGTTGTTTGAAGGACGCGGCTCGGAATGTGAGATCTAAACCAATGCTGACGAACACAGATCTTAAACGACTTAAACGAAAGGATAGTGGAGATATCAAATGATAGCGGTACTTAAAGCGGATACATCGGAGGAGAAGATAGGAGAGCTGAGGTCGTGGCTCGAGGGACAGGGGCTTGGCGTGCACATCTCGCGCGGTAGATTTCAGACGATCGTCGGTCTCATAGGAGATACGAGCAAGGTGGATGGCGAGCTTCTGGAGAGCCTTGATATGGTGGAGAGCGTAAAGCGTATAAGCGAGCCGTTCAAGAGCGCAAATCGAAAATTTCACCCGGATGACACGGTCATCGACGTCGGTGGCGTGAAGATCGGAGGCGGACATTTCTGCGTGATGGCAGGTCCTTGCTCCGTGGAGTCGGCGGAGCAGGTGGAGACGGTGGCTCGGGCGGTGAAGCTCTCAGGTGCGGACATACTTCGCGGCGGCGCGTTCAAGCCGCGCACCTCACCGTACGATTTTCAGGGACTGCACGGAGAGGGCATCGCTTACCTGAGAGCCGCCGGAAACGGTAATTCAATGCCCATCGTCACGGAGATAATGGATCCTGCGCACCTTCCGCTGTTCGAGGAGGTCGACTTGATACAGGTCGGGGCAAGGAATATGCAGAATTTCGAGCTGCTTCGAGAGCTTGGAAGGATAAAGAAGCCGATACTTTTGAAGCGCGGTCTTTGCGCGACCTTGAAGGAGTTCCTTATGAGCGCCGAATATATAATGGCAGGCGGCAACGAGCGGGTGATACTGTGCGAGCGCGGCGTGCGCGGATTTGACAGTCAGTATACGAGGAACGTGCTGGATCTTTCGGCTGTTACCGTGCTCCACGAGCTTACGCATCTGCCGGTGATAGTCGATCCGAGCCACGCGACCGGTGTTGCGAGATACGTCAAGAGCATGGCTATGGCGGCGGTCGCCTGCGGAGCGGACGGACTTATGATAGAGGTGCACAACGATCCCATCCACGCGCTTTGCGACGGCGCGCAGTCGCTCACCCCGGAGGAATTTGACGGCGTTATGAAGAGCGTTCGCGCTTTGCGCGGAGCACTCGCCGAGTCCTGAGGAGCTTTTTGGAGGTAAACCGATATGGTAATAGGTATCTGCGGTCTCGGGCTTATCGGGGGATCTGTGGCTATGGCGTACAAAAACGGAGAGGGCGGATGCGGCAACGTCGTTTACGGATATGATATTGACTCGACCGCGCTCGGTTACGCCAAGCTTTCGGGGATCGTGGACGGTGTGCTTGATGCGAAAACGGCAGGAGACTGCGAGCTTATGATCGTGGCTCTGTATCCGCGAGCGACGGAGAGGTATCTTGCCGAGATATCTCCGTACGTGGATAAGTCCGCGCTGGTAATGGATATGTGCGGAATAAAGCAGAATGTCTGCCGTGTGGGATGGGAACTTGCGGAGAGGTACGGTTACACCTTCGTTGGCGGACATCCGATGGCGGGAAGGCAGTATTCCGGAATAAAGTACGCAAAGGCGACGCTGTTCAAGGGTGCGCCGATGGTGATAGTTCCGCCGCGCTATGACGATATAGCTCTGCTCGAGCGCGTCAAAAAAGCACTTTCGCCCATTGGATTTGGGAAATACAGCGTGACTACGGCGTGTGAGCACGATAAGATGATAGCGTTCACCTCGCAGCTCGCTCACGTGGTGTCGAATGCGTATATCAAAAGCCCGACCGCCGATATGCATAAGGGCTTTTCAGCCGGCTCGTACAAGGATATGACGCGTGTCGCTTGGCTCAACGAGGAGATGTGGAGCGAGCTTTTCGTCGAAAACGCGGAGTTTCTCGGCAAGGAGCTGGATATCATCATAGACAGCCTTTCCGAATATCGCGATGCGATAAAGGGTGGCGACAGGGAGACGCTCAAGGCACTGCTCAGGGACGGAAGGCTTGCAAAGGAAAGGATAGACGGATGATGGAAAAGGTCGGTATGGCAAAGGCGGAGAAGGAGTCTTGCGGAGCCGAAGGTGGAGATGTCATCTATATGCGGCAGGCGATATCGGAGGCTGAGCTTGCGGCGGAGATGGGCGAGATACCCGTTGGGGCTGTGGTGGTGCGTGACGGGGTGGTGATAGGGCGCGGAAGAAATTCGCGCGAGCATGACCGTAACGCGCTGGCGCATGCGGAGATCGCGGCTATAAACGAGGCGTGCAAGGCTCTCGGCGGCTGGCGTCTGCCGGGGTGCAAGCTGTACGTTACGATGGAGCCGTGCCCGATGTGCGCCGGAGCCGCGGTCAACGCGCGTATAGCTGAGGTCATCTGTGCGACCAAGGATGCCAAAGCAGGCGCTTTCGGCTCGGTATTGGATCTTAATTCGTATCCGCTCAATCACAAGGTGAAGGTGAGGTACGGCGTGTGCGCTGAGGATGCGTCACGGATAGTGTCGGATTTTTTTGTAAGACTTCGGAGCACCCGTCGGTGAAAACGGTATTATGACAGCTCGGAGCTGTGACGAGTTTGTTAAAAGACGGAGATATTTCAAAAATCTATTGAAAAATCGGTCTCGGTGATATATAATTATATACAGTCGAATGAAAATAAAAATGTCGCAGCTTGAAAGGATGGGATCGTGATATGAAGCAGTTACTTCACGCAAGGATCATTCAGCCGAACGGAATAATTGAGGACGGAAGCATCTTTTTCTCGGATAGGATCGAGAGGATATGCGAAAGCTCGGAGAGGGAAAAGGGCGTGAGCGCGGTTGATCTGAACGGCGCCACGGTCATTCCGGGACTTATCGATCTGCACATACACGGTTATCTCGGTGAGGACGCCTCGGACGGAAGCGTCAGCGGACTTGAGAAGATGGCGGACGGCATCGCACGAAACGGGGTGACTGCGTTCCTGCCGACTACTATGACGGTATCGTATCCGGAGCTTGAAAAGGCGTTTGATGCCGCGCGTAAGGTGAAGGCATCGGGGCGTCGCCGCGGAGCGGAGGTGCTCGGGGTGCACGCCGAAGGTCCTTTTATCAATCCCGAGCGGTGCGGCGCTCAGCCAAAGGAATACGTCGTAAAGCCGGACGCGGAGTTTATCCTCAAAAACAAGGATATCATAAAGATCATTACGGTAGCACCGGAAATGGACGGTGATCTTGCGGTAATTCGCCGAATAAAGGCGGAAAGCGACATCGTTATCTCGATAGGTCATACGGCGGCGGATCACGGTATCGCGAGCAGGGCGATAGACGCAGGTATCACGCACGCCACGCATCTGTTTAACGCGATGACCGGGATAAATCACCGCGCTCCCGGTACGGTCGGCGCGTGCTTGTTCTCGGATGAGGTGAGCTGTGAATTGATATGCGACACTTTTCATATCCATCCTGCGCTGTTCGCTCCGCTCTCTCGCATACTTGGGAAACGTCTTAATCTGATAACCGACTGTATGCGTGCCGGAGGAATGCCGGACGGTACGTTCGAGCTTGGTGGGCAAAAGGTATATGTAAAGGGCATACGCTGTATGCTGGCTGACGGAGTGATAGCGGGAAGCGTGCTGACGCTGAATAAAGCGGTCGACAACGCGGTAAAAGCCGGGGTATCCGTCTGCGAAGCGGTAAATGCCGCAAGCCTATATCCTGCTATGACGTTGGGAATCGAGGGGGAACGCGGCTCTCTTGAGGTCGGCAAGCGCGCCGATCTTGCGGTTTGCGACGGTGATTTCAATATAAAGAGCGTATACCGCTCGGGAAAACAGATAGTCTCGCTTGATTGAAACGGCAAAAAG
>CAZMWM010000032.1:12893-17276 GCA_964570105.1 uncultured Lachnospiraceae bacterium
AAAATGGATAAGCTCGATACGGATATCTCAAACGTGAGATTTAAACGCAAATACTCGGTAAATCCCTACAAATCGCTGAGACTTCCTCTTGGGGAGATGAGTCTCAACACATCGTGGATAGGCTCGGAAAGAGGAGATCCGTATCCCGTGCTCGGTCTCGACGGTAATGTGGAGGAAGAGATATTTTCGGGGAATTACCGCGTCAAAGGGTGTTCTGACAATACATCGACCGTGCGCCGATTGCTCGGACAGCATTTTCCGTACGCAACGTACTCGCTCGTGCTCTCTTCTCTTGTTGGCTCGGTCGGTTTTTCATTCATATGCTATCCGGAGGATGGGAGCGACTATAACTCAAAAAACGCTCCGGGGGTGGATATTTACGTTGCCGGTGATGAGATCGGCGGGTATTGCGTCTGCTGTGACGTGAGAGTGGGGGATGTGTCGGTCAGCTCCCAGAGATCGGAGATATTTCGGGAAATTACCGCGTCATCCGTTTTCTCGGTCACCTCACGCGGAGATGAATTTGACGTTTTTTGCGACGGCGGACGGTATCCGAGGTACCTTTGCTCGTTTCACGTGGCTGAGTTTTCGGGAATATGCCGATACGTGAATTTCACGTCCTGCGTTGCCGCGCTCTACATATCCTTGCCAAATGGTGGGGCTTTCGAGGGCTACGGCGTGAAATGGTATCTCGAGGGCGGACTTGCTCATGCCGATATGCGAGCCGTGCGGTACGAGGACGGTACGCCGATGCTCGAGAACGGCAGGCTGTTCCTGACCGTGTCGTCGCGGCTGACCAAGGGTGCTTTTCAGTCTGTGATATCGCTCGATCCTTCGGGATGCGATATGCGGCTTGAGGGGGCTATGTTCTTTGATACGGGTGACGGATATTGGTGTGCCGACGTTGCTTCGTCCGTGGTGTACGACAGGGAAAGGAGCAGATACGTAATATGGATGTGCTCCTTCAGCCACGGGCATATACTTGCGAGAGGCGAGGCGCTCGGTGACGTGAAGCACGGTATAAACGTTATAGACGTCAAGCTTATGGATACGGAGAGCACCCGTGACGGATATCTCGGTGACGGCACCAACGTCGGCGCCGAGCTTGGGGGCGGCAAGGCGGAGCTTCGGGATGATTGCGCGTTTCTCGGCAAGTACGGCGACGAGGATCCCGATATATATTACGACGCCGAAAGGAAAAAATGGTATCTGACCGTGTGTAGGCGCTCGGATGCGCATCCCGACGGCGGATACGAATATTTCAGGTTTGAGTCGGACAGTCCGCTCGACGGCTACAGCTTCGTCTCACGCACGGGTGGACACAACGAGACCGGCGGCACAACGGTGCGCTTTGGCTCGAAGCGCTATTTCATCTGCGGAGCGGAGTTCAACGAACGCGCACGGTATAACGTTTACGACGCCGACGACCTTTCCTGCCGCAGAACGCTGTCGTGCGATTGGGATGACGGAGGCTTTCGCGGTTGGGGAACGGTCATACCCGTGCCCGGCGGAAGCAGGATGAAGTATCTTTGGATCACGTTCGACCGCCATCTTGGCTCGAGGATATATAATTGGAGCTACGGGAATATATACGTCTACGAAGCCCGATATCTTCCGCCGCTCGATCGCTGAGATATACATTTGCGCCATTCGCGATCGCTACGGTCGAGGATATACATACACATACCCCCAAGATCAAAAAGGAGAAAGAAATGAGAACTGCGATCATCTATTATTCAAAGCATCACGGCAACACCAAAAAGCTTTTGGATGCTATTGCGGAAAAGCACGAGGTCGAGCTTATAGACGTGACCGAGATCGGAGATGGGACGCTGGACGGATACGACCGCATCGGATTTGCTTCGGGAATATACTATTCCAAGTTCCAGAAGTCGCTTATCAAGCTTGCGCAGGAGCGTTTACCGAAGGGGGCGCAGGTGTTCTTTATCTACACCTACGGCGCGAAGAAGAACGGCTATACATCGGCGATATCCGACGCTGTAAAGAAGCACGACGCGGTAATTCTCGGAGAATACGGGTGCTTCGGGTTTAATACCTTCGGACCGTTCAAGTTTATCGGCGGCATCGCGAAGGGGCATCCGGACGCGGACGACCTTTCGGGCGCTGTGAGGTTTTACGAGGGACTTTAAAGCCCCTCGCGTCGGCGCGGAACGCCCGGTAGGGCAACGGGTGCATCTGTTTATTGTTAACAAAATAACACTTGAGAAAGATCGCGTTCGATACTATAATTTAGTATGACGCGTCAACCGTCGGCGCGAGCTTCGGACAAAACGTAATGACCGTATAATAATGACCGTATAAAAGGAGAAAAAGAGAAAATGAAACTTGGTATCGTGGGCTTGCCGAATGTGGGAAAGAGCACGCTCTTCAATGCTATCACCAACGCAGGAGCCGAGGCGGCGAACTATCCGTTTTGTACGATAGAGCCTAATGTGGGGATCGCTCCCGTGAGAGACGAACGTCTTGACAGGCTTGCCGAGATGTACTCTCCGGAAAAATACACTCCTGCCGTGCTCGAGATAGTGGATATCGCCGGGCTTGTCAAGGGTGCATCTAACGGTGAAGGGCTTGGAAACAAATTTCTTTCGCACATACGCGAGGTCGACGCGATACTTCACGTCGTGCGTTGCTTCGAAAATGACGATATCACGCACGTTGAGGGTGGGATAGATCCCGTGCGCGATATAGAAATAATAAATATGGAGCTGATACTTTCGGATATCGAGCTGCTCGAGCGTCGCATAGACCGCTCTAAGAAGCTTCTCAAGGGCGACAAGTCGTACCAGGCGGAGATCACGCTCTTTGAGCGCGTGCTCGGCGGATTGCAAAGGGGCGAGAACGCAAGAACGATGGAGTTTACAGAGGACGAGGCGGCGATGATGGAGACCGTGCCGCTCCTCTCCGGTAAGAAGGTCATCTATGCCGCAAATCTTGACGAAGCCGGTATCATCTCTCCGGAAAGCAACGAGTATTACGCTCAGGTGGTAAAGCTCGCCGATGCCGAAGGCTCTACGGTCATTCCGGTATGCGCGGAGATAGAGGCGCAGATAGCCTCGATGGACGCATCTGACCGCGAGGTGTTTATGGAAGAATACGGGCTGAAAAGCTCCGGACTTGAGCGGATCGTGGTTGCCGGTTATAAGCTTCTCGGGCTTATCAGCTACCTTACAGCCGGACCTAAGGAGGTAAGGGCGTGGACCATAACCGAAGGAACGAAGGCTCCGCAGGCGGCAGGAAAGATACATTCGGATTTTGAACGCGGATTTATCCGCGCAGAGATAATATCCTTTGACGACCTTATGGCTTGCGGTAATATGAACGTGGCGAAGGAAAAAGGTCTTGTGCGGAGCGAGGGCAAGGATTACGTGATGAAGGACGGAGACGTTACGCTCTTCCGATTTAACGTTTGATCCGCTCGCCAAAGATCTGTTACGTGAAGGAGGGCTGAAATGAAGATCACATTTATCGGTACGAGCCACGGAGTTCCGTCCGCGGAACGCAGATGCTCCTGTGCTATGATAGAGGTGGGGGAATGTGTCTATTTCATCGATATGGGCACACAGGTGACAGGTGAGCTTATGAAGCGCAATATTTCGATGGAGCGCATCAGAGCCGTATTTACCACTCACGTCCACGGAGACCACACGGGCGGTCTTGTCGATCTTATCTCTCTTTGCAATTGGTATTTCAAGAACGCATCCTTCAAGACCTTTATCACCGAGCCGCCTCTTGTGGATGCCATCAAAATGATGCTCCGCGCGAGCGATAAAAGATTTGAGCTTGACGAGAAGCGGTTACCGCTTGTGATATATGACGAAAACACAGTTTATACCGACGAAAACATACGCGTGACGTTTTATCCCACGAAGCATCTCGAGAGCGTCGGTGAGCCGAGCTATGCGATATTGCTCGAAGCGGAAGGCAAAAAGGTGATGTTTTCCGGGGATATGTCGTACGGTATGAGCGGAAACGATTTCCCTGTGTACGCCCTTGAAAATAAGCTCGACGCATTTGTGTGTGAGCTTGCGCACTTTGGAATACCGCAGATAAAGCGGTACCTTGACCGGCTCTCGACCGATGCGCTGTATTTCAACCACGTATCCGATCTCAAGGAGCCGAGATTTGACCATATCTCATCGCTTGGTGGCAGATATCCGTTCCCGGTAATGGCACTGAATGATGGTGATGAGATCGTCCTTTGATCACAAACGCAAACGTCTGCGAGCGATGCTGTAATGCGTCTTTTCGGTACGGGAATTGCAAGTCGAATTAGTTATTTATTCGAAGTCGGCTCAAATGCCATGATTGCATTTGAGCCGACTTTTCTGCATTATTTTTACCGTTTTGCCCTAACCTTCATCC
>CAZMWM010000033.1:0-17101 GCA_964570105.1 uncultured Lachnospiraceae bacterium
AACGCCTGAGCGAGCAGAGTAGCGGTAGTCGTACCGTCACCGGCTGCGTCGTTGGTCTTGGTGGCGACTTCCTTTACGAGCTGTGCACCCATATTCTCCATAGGATCGTCCAGCTCTATCTCCTTGGCGATGGAAACACCGTCGTTGGTGATCAGCGGAGAGCCGTACTTCTTATCCAGAACTACGTTTCTTCCCTTCGGTCCGAGAGTTATCTTGACGGTATCGGCAAGCTTGTCGACACCGCGAAGAAGTGCATTTCTTGCATCTATTCCGTAAACTATATCCTTTGCCATAATAAAAACGTTCCTTTCAATGATTCATTAAAATTTTTCGGGCGGCAAGCTTAACGCCGTTCCGCCGTCGGCGTTTCGGTACCGCGACTTATTCGACGATAGCGAGAATATCACCCTGCTTTACGATGATGTACTCTTCTCCGTCACACTTGACCTCGGTGCCGGAATACTTGCTGGTAAGGACGCGGTCTCCGACCTTAACGGTCATCACGACCTCCTTGCCGTCCACTACACCGCCGGGACCGACTGCGATGACCTCCGCTACCTGAGGCTTCTCCTTGGCGTTTCCGGCAAGGATTATGCCGCTCTTCGTGGTCTCCTCCGCCTCTGCCATCTTTATAACGACGCGATCTGATAAAGGTTTGATCTTCATATTCATTTTCCTCCTGATCATTTTTTAGCACTCTTGCGTGTCAAGTGCTAACACTGATAGTTATTGTACTCATTTTTTTTCAAAATGCAATACCCTAAAGCGAGTTTTCACATATAATTAACAAATCATACGATTTTTGCCTGCTGACCTCGAAAAAAACAGGAGGACAGCCGACGGTGCTCACAGGCAATAAGGCTCGCTCGGGCGCAAAAATGCCCCCCAAAGCCTTCGCCGTATTTGGCATCCGACTCCGAAGGGCATTCCCGATCACAAAAGCGGTGCTATCGCTTTAAATAATATTCCGCGGAGCTTCACGGACAGCTTTTCCTTTTTAAGCTCCTCCACACCGACGGCTCTGCATTTCTCTAACGTGCGCCGGTAATCCTCCTCGATATCCCGTATGCACGGAACTCCGAACATATAAGTGGCGCACTCGAAATGATGATAAAAGCTCCTGTAATCAAGATTTACAGTACCGACGACCGCCTCGCGACCGTCCGAGACGAACACCTTGGAATGCAGAAAGCCCGGAGAATATTCGTATATCTTCACACCTGAAGAAAGAAGGCTCTCGTAGTGTGTTTTTGCCAAGGCGTACGGTATCTTTTTATCGGGCGTTCCCGGAAGCATCAATATGACCTCAACGCCACGTTCGGATGCAAATCTTATAGCACTCTCCATCTCACCGTCAAGTATCAGGTAAGGCGTCATTATATGAACATAGCTCCGTGCGCGGTTGAGGATATCCATATACACCCGCTCGCCTACCTTATCCGCATCGAGCGGACGGTCTCCGTAAGGTATCACGAAGCCCTCTCCACAGTGCTCGGCGGATACCGAAACGGGAAGTCTGCCGTCAAAGCTCACTTCTTTTTCGTCAGCCGACCACATCTGCATAAACATATACGTAAAGCTCTCAACGGCACTGCCACGGATCATAACCGCGGCATCCTTCCAATGTCCGAAGCGCTGTCTGCGGTTTATATATTCATCCGTAAGGTTGATCCCGCCGTTGAACGCAGTATTGCCGTCTATAACGGTTATCTTGCGGTGATCGCGGTAATTGTAATGAGTGGAAAGAAAGGGCGTCACGTGATTGAAGCTCTTGCATTTTATGCCGCGCGAGCGTAAGCGATCTGCGTAATCCGCGGACAGCGTGGTGACCTCACACGTGCCGTCGATAAGCACCCTGACGTCAACCCCGGACTCGGCTTTGCGGAGCAGTATCTCAAGTATCTTTCCCCACATATAGCCCTCTTCCACGGTGAAATACTCCATATATATGAAGCTCTCGGCTTTCTCCAGCTCGCAAAGCAACGCGTCGAGCATAGTCTCCCCACCGGAAAAGTACGTGATCCCGTTATCGGCAAAAACGGGAAAACCGCCGTGACCGTACAGATATTTCGCAAGCGACGCGGCACCTCCGTCCTCAAGCTCCAGCTCCTCAAGCGTCTCGCCGTTCTGTGCGAGCGCACCCGCGCTCTCGCGCGAGACGGTATCAAGACGCTTTTTAAGCGCTCGGTGACCGACCTCGTTGCGCGTATATGCATACAGCAGAGTTCCGAACACGGGAAAGCTCATTATTATGATGAGCCACGTTATCTTTGACGTCGGATCCGAACGGCTGTTGATGAGGCACAGTATCATCACGAGACTGAAAACGAACATCACCGCAGATGAGTAAGTAAGCTTGTCCTCAAAGACGAAATACATACCGATCAAAACGACGAGCTGAACGAGTATCATCAACAGCATTACACCGGCTCGGCTGAATATCACCCTGAGCACGCCGTATCTGCCTTTTTTCAAAAAAGAAGCGCCGTTGCCTTCAAAATGCACTTCACTTTCGACGTTTACGTTTTTCGTACCTTTTTTCAAACCTCAGACCTCCGCCGTGACCTCCTCGCAGCTCTGTCCGTCATTCACGAGCTGACGCACCCAATCACCTTTTCGCACAAGTATAAGACCAAACACACCCTTTATCACCTCAAGCGACTGACAGCACAGATACATGATCCGTATATCAGCGGAGGTAAACCTCGAAAGACAGTACGCGAGAGGGACCACGATAGCCCACATATAAACGCTGTCAAAGAGTATCGTCACCAGCACGCGTCCGCCGGAACGCAGGGTAAAATACGCGGAATTTGCAAGCGCCGACATCGGCATTATCGCCGCCGCGACGATTATCATATAAGCGGCAAGACGCCTTGCTTCGGCGGATATATTGTACATAAGCGGAAACAGCGACGAGCACGCGATGAGCACTATACCGATACCCGCGGAACAGAGTATCGAGAAAAATATCATCTTGCCGTCAGTCTCCTTGGCTTCCTTTAGCTTTCCGGAGCCAAGCAGATTTCCGACCATTATCGATATCGCGCTTCCGAGAGATATGTATACCACGCTGAAAACGTTAGTGATGGTCGAAACGATATTGAGCGCCGCCACGACGTCGATCCCTCTCATCGAGTAGCATTGATTGGTGAAGGTGACGCTGAACGCCCAAAACACCTCGTTCAGCATCAGCGGCAAGCCGCGGTACGTGATCTGCCACACAAGCGTGCGCGGTATGTACAGCGAGCGGTACGCCCCAACGGTGAACGGGCACTTTTCCGCGTGAGTGTGCGACCATATCACTGTCACGGCAAGCTCCACGTATCTTGATATGACCGTTGCTATCGCCGCTCCGCTCACGCCGAGCACGGGAGAGCCGAGATTTCCGAATATCAGTACCCAATTGAGGAACAGATTTACGCAAACAGCCAAAAGCCCGGAAAGCATCGGAAGGAGAGTTTCACCCGTTTCGCGCAGAGTCGACGCGTACGCCTGCGATATCGCATAAGGCACAAGTCCGAACAGCATCACAAAAAGATACTTTTTACCTTCCTCAAGCGTCAAAGCAAGATCTCCCTCAGCGCTTCCCTCGTGCAAGAACCACGATATCAGCTCCGCGTCAAACACGGCAAATACCGCGATACACAGGGCGGACGAGGCAAGCACTATAAGCAGCTTAAAGCGGAAGGTCGCACGTATCCCGTCCGTATCCCCTCTGCCGTGATATTGCGCGGTAAATATTCCGGCGCTCGACACCGCGCCGAATATGAGCAGATTAAAAACGAATATGAACTGATTTACTATCGTCACGCCCGACATCTGCTCAGTGCCGAGCCTTCCGACCATAACGTTATCCAAAAGGCTCACAAAATTCGTGATGCCGTTCTGCACCATTATCGGAAGTGCAACGGTAAGCACAGCTCTGTAAAATCTTCTGTCACCGAAAAACCTTCTTATACCCGTCATCAGCCGTCTCCTGCCATCGTTCTATAGTTTGCGTCCGTCCGTTCATTCCGCTTCCTCGCTCTGCGAAGCTCGCTCGGCGTCCGGTCTCTTTTTTCTTACCAAAGTCTTTTCTATCCTGTGCTCCGATACCCCGGATACGCGTATACAGAGCCTGTCCGTTTCGAGCGAAAGCTCCGCGCCGTCCTGCGGAATGCTTCCCAAAAGTCCGACGACATACCCTCCGAAGGTATCGTGATCCTCATCCTCAAGCTCGATGCCGAGAGCCTCCCCGACATCTCCGAGCGAAGCTGAGCCGAGTATCTCCCATTCGTCGTCGCCGACAGGCTTTATCTCCTCAACGGTCTCCTCTCCGCTGTCGCCCATTGCACCGACCAAAAGCTCGAGCAGGTCGTGTATGGTGATGACACCGCGCGTTCCGCCGTATTCATCTATCACCACGGCGAAATACGTTTTTTTCTCTTTCATCTGATTGAACAGAACGTCAGCCTTCATATTCTCCGGAACGAAGAACGGAGCGTCCGACGCGACCGCAAGAGCCGTCGCGGTGTCGGGACATTCCGCGCGGAAGAATTTTCTGACGCTGAGTATCCCGATGACGTCGTCGCTGTTATCTCCGCATATCGGGTAATAATTGTGACGAGTCTGTATCACTCTTTCCTGCCACACGGAGATATCGTCGTCACGGTAAAGAAAATTGACGTCGCGCCTGTGAGTACAGACCTCAGCTATGGAAATATCGTCAAATTCAAAAATATTCTTGATCATCTGATGCTCCATACTGTCTATCGTACCACGCTCGTTTCCGGTATCGAGAAGCATCTTTATCCGCTCCTCCGTGATCGCCTCGGCAGGCTCGGAGCGTTTTACTCCGAATACGGTAAGGAACACGGCAGAGAGTGCGGAAGCAAGCCAAGACATCGGCAACAGCAGAATGTAACCGACACGCACGGCTCCAAACAGTCTGAACGCCGTTGCCTGCGGATCGCGCATCGAGGCGCGTCTCGGAGCAAGCTCCCCGAAGGCTATGCTGAGCACTCCCACGGCAAAAACTATGATAAGGACGCAGAGCCAATGCGCCGCCCCGCCGTCGATCGAGAGCTTAGTTTCAACGGCGGGTGCGATATTCGCGGAGGAGAACGCCGAGCCGAGCATAAGCAACGCATCTATCACGATACGCGAATTATTCAGCTTTCTATCGCCCTTTCCGATGAAATCCAATATCGCCGAGGCGCGTTTATCTCCGTCCTCCGCCAGCCTTTCGATAGACGACCTGTTAAGTGAGAACAGCGCGACCTCGGCACGCACGAATACGGCGCACAAGATCATCACTGCCAACTGTAAAAATACCGTAGTAGCTAACATTTCCCTGTTTTGAAGCTTAAACGGAACGACCGAGGTCTATTCCGAGCTTATTCCTTTTTTGAATATGATGTGCGCCGTCCCGAGCCGAGATGCGAAAGAGCTTTATGTAAATGACGGCACATATACTATTTTACTTAAAATGTTCGGTAAGTCAACAGAATTTTGTTTTTTTTACAAACAGTTCAAACAAATAATATTTTCGTCGTGTGCCGCCGGCAGATAAAACTCGCAAGCCCCACTGCACCCGAGCGTCCGAGAAAATGAAAAAGCGCGACGCTCGCTCACGTCAACAGACCGTGAGTCGACACTCTGCGCTTTCCACTCGTCCCGCGCCGATAGCGCAAGGACTTATCATTTATCGATATTAAGTATGCTCAAAGCATCCGAGATGCTCTTTTCGTACGCTTCCATACCGTATTTATCGACGTCAAGCTTATTCTTTTCACCGTGAGTAAGACATCCCGCGCCTCCGATACATCCACCGGTGCAAGCCATTCCCTCGATAAAGTTTCCGTCAAGGATGCGCTTTGACGCCTTAAGGAGCGCTATCTTGCAAGCCTCGATACCGTCGCACGGTACCGCCTTTAGGTCGAAGTCATCTATTCCCTGCTCCTTCAGAGCCTGAGCCACCGCGTCCGAAAGTCCTCCGCTCCTTGCGAATATCCTTCCGTAATATGAAGCATTGTCAAGATGATCGTCCGGGAGCGAGGTTATATCGAGATCCTTACTGTCAAAGAGCGCTTGAAGCTCCTCAAAGGTAAGCACGCTGTCTATGTACGGGGAGGTATCCTCACGCCTGAATTCCATCTTCTTCGCCGTGCAAGGACCGATAAAGATGACCTTAGCCGTGGGATCCGTTTCCTTTATATACTTGGCAAGCGCACCGGCTGGCGAAAGATTGTGCGATATATGCTTTGCAAGATCCGGGAACTGCTTCCGCACGTAAGAAACGAATGCGGGACAGCACGAGCTGGTCAAAAATCCTTTTTCAACAAGCTCTCTTGCTTCCGAAAACGCGACCATATCCGCACCGAGCGCCACCTCGACCACCGTGTGGAAGCCGAGAGCCTTTATACCGCTTATGACCTGCGGAAGCTTGGCATAGATGAATTGGCTGGATATCGACGGAGCGACCGCCGCGTAAACGTTATAATTCTTGTTGCTGTCGCTTTCCTTGATCATTTTTATAGTATCGAGGATATACGATTTTTCGGATATCGCACCCCAAGGACACTGATATACACAAGCTCCGCACGAGATGCATTTTTCGTTGTCTATCTGCGCCGCCTTGGTCGGACTCATGGTTATAGCCTTGATCTTACACGCACGCTCGCAAGGACGCTTGTGGTTTGCGATAGCGCTGTACGGGCAGACCTTGGCGCACTGACCGCATTCCACGCATTTGCTCTTATCTATATGCGCCTTCTGGTGACTGTCGAACGTTATCGCTCCGCGCTTACAAACATCCTCACAGCGGTGAGCAAGACAGCCGCGGCATGCGTCCGTGACCTCGTAACCTCCGATGGGACATTCATCGCAGGCTATATCGATCACCTCTATAACGTTCGGATTTTCCGGATCTCCTCCCATAGCCAGCTTTATGCGCTCGCCTATTATAGCCCTCTCCTTGTATACACAGCAACGCATAGTCGGAGTTTTTCCGGGAACGATTATTTCCGGTATATCAAGCAATCTTTCGGTAAGAGTATCGTCCCACGCATATCTTGCGACCTCGCGCAGTACCTTATATTTCAGATGCTGTACCTTAGTATCAAACTTTCTGCTCACGAATTTTTTCTCCTGTTTTTTATTTCACACTGTCGGGGTGGCGTCAGAGCAGATCATCGGACGGCTCAAAGCAGGGCATCAGCTGCAATTTGAAAAGATTAGCTCTGTGCCTTGCATCTATGAGTGCACCGATGCTCGGATCGTCTATCTCACCCGTGCGGATATATCTGTCGAGCGTAGCGTAGGTAAAGCCGAGGTTATCCTCGTCCGTTTTTCCGCAAAGTCCGTCGATCGGCGTTTTTTCCACAAGCTCCGATGGAAGCCCGAGATAATGCCCTATCTGCTTCACCTCATTCACCGTGAGACGCGAGAGCGGACTGAAATCGCCTGCCGCATCCCCGTATCTCGTGGAATATCCCACCCAATCCTCGGAAAGATTGCAGGTGTTCGCCACGCGTCCGTTACAGCTCTGAGAGACCGCATAAAGGGTGCTCATACGGATACGCGGCGGAATGTTGGTGATGCTCTGCGCAGTAAGCTCCAGCTCCGGAGGCATACTGCTGCGAAGCCCCTCAACAGCGGCGCGTACGTTTATCACGTAATGCTTTATCCCGAGATGCTCGACCAGCTTGTACGCGCAATCGATATCGCTCTGCTCTCCGCAAGGCATAAGGACACCGATAACCCTTTCCTTGCCCAACGCCTTGACGCAGAGCGCGGCGACCACCGAGCTGTCCTTTCCGCCGGAGATACCGACCACCGCATTACATCCCTTACCGTTCTTTTCAAAGAAATCCACTATCCAATCAACGCATTCGGCTGATACTTTTTTTACGTCAAACATTATTACCACCGTTCCCTTCGGATATAGTACAAGCTCGGAGCCGACGCACAACAGTATCGGCGTCAACACCGCCCATATGATACTTTACCTGCATCAGGGCAATACTTAAAGTGAAAAAGAGTTAACAATTATTTTATTTTAATAACGACTGTCGGGACTGTCTTAGATCCGCAAGGAACAGGACAGCCCCGATATCGGTATCAAGCTCGCTAAAGCTATCAGACCTTAGCGAGGATATTATTCTTAAAGAAGCTATCAACGGTATCGGGCGTGACGGAGAAAAACTCACCGTCCACCGTGACACACACGCCCTTCTGACAGTTCTTCATACAGAAGGTACCGGAAAGCGACACCTTCTCCTTAAGCTCGTTCTTGGCTATGAGATACTGAAGAGACTCGACCACCTGTCTTGCTCCCTTGAGATGACACGAGGAGCCTATACAAACCGTAACCTTGACCATTTTATAAAACCTTCCTTATCATTCAAAATCAACGACGTTTGCCCAGCGGAGCAGAAATTCCCTCTCCTCGGGCTTGCCCTTCACGGACTGCGAAGCGGCAACTATCGGCAACCACTGCTGAACGTACTGCTTTGCAGTGTCGCTTTTTTTGCAATAGAGCTTCATATATTCGTCAGCGCCGTCGATATCACCCGAAAGCCAGAACAGAAGGTAAGTTCTTGCGGCATCGGCTGCGGCATTGCCCTGAGTGACGTGCGCCCAGTCTATTATGTAAGGACGTCCGTCCGGGGTGATTATGACGTTGGAGGGGTTGAAATCCCCGTGGCATACCTTGTTATGCTTGGGCATTCCTTCAAGACGGGCGTGCAGCTCGTAACGCGTAGTGGCGTCGAGCGTGGTCTCGTCTATCTTACGATTCATCTTATCCTTGAGCTTATTAAGGAGCGGAACCCTCTGCGCGTGTATCTTCAGCTGGAGATCAACGAACATATCCATATATTCCGCCTTCTTGTCGGGATTCTCCGCCATCAGCTCGGAAAGCGTCTTACCCTCGATATACTCGGATACGATAGCCCATTTTCCATCTATCTTGGTGACCTCGATTATCTTCGGAACGTTAAGCTCCGTATTCTCGACTCGCGCCTGATTTAAAGCCTCGTTAAGGATGTCCGCCTTGGAAAAATCGTCGTCAAACACCTTGATCTTTTTGTCACCGTCACGGTAGACGGTCTTGGTCGTACGAACCGCTATAACTCTGTCAAGCTTCATGATACTTTATTCCTTTCTGTATCTGTCCTCAGACGTTCTCGTGAGTTCCGTAATATGCGTTAAGGTACATCTGCTTTATCTCGCTCATAAGCGGATAACGGGGGTTAGCTCCGGTGCACTGATCGTCAAACGCCTGCTCGACCATATCGTCAAGACGCGCAAGGAAGTCCGCTTCATCCGGAACATAGTCGCGTATGGTCGCCTTTATTCCAACGCGAGCCTTAAGCTCGTCGATAGCACCTATAAGTCTCTCAAGCTTCTCCTCGTCGGTCTTTCCGCCAAGTCCCAGATAATCGGCGATCTCCGCATATCTTGCGAGCGTCTTGGGATGATCGTACTGAGAGAACGTACCCATCTTTGTGGGAGCCTCGCTTGCGTTGAAACGAAGCACCTCGTCTATCATGAGTGCATTGGCGACACCGTGAGGCAGATGATGGAACGCACCGAGCTTGTGAGCCATGGAGTGGCATACTCCGAGGAAAGCGTTCGCAAACGCCATACCTGCCATAGTGGCGGCGTTAGCCATCTTCTCTCTTGCGCGAAGATCGTCTTGACCGTTGTCGTATGCTCTGGGGAGATACTCGAATATCATCTTGAGCGAACGGAGCGCAAGACCATCCGTGTAGTCGGTCGCAAGCATCGCGGCATAAGCCTCGAGCGCGTGAGTTACAGCGTCGATACCGGACGCGGCTGTAAGTCCCTTGGGCGCGGACATATGGAGATCCGCGTCGATGATAGCCATATCGGGCATAAGCTCATAATCGGCAAGCGGATATTTGACGCCGGTGCTCTCATCCGTGATAACGGCGAACGGCGTGACCTCGGAGCCTGTACCGGCTGAGGTCGGGATAGCGACGAAGTAAGCCTTCTCGCCCATCTTCGGGAAGGTGTATACGCGCTTACGTATATCGATAAAGCGCATAGCCATATCCATAAAGTCGGCTTCCGGATGCTCGTACATCACCCACATTATCTTTCCGGCGTCCATAGCCGAGCCGCCTCCGAGCGCGATGATGACGTCGGGCTTGAACGCGGTCATCTGAGCCGCGCCTTCCTTAGCGCAGGCAAGCGTAGGATCGGGAGCTACGTTGAAGAACGTTGCATGCTGGATGCCCATACTGTCGAGCTTATCGGTGATGGACTTGGTGTATCCGTTGCTGTAAAGGAAGGAGTCCGTAACGATAAAGGCTCTCTTCTTACCCATGACCGTACCAAGCTCGTCAAGCGCGACCGGCAGACAGCCTGCCTTCATATATACCTTTTCCGGCGCTCTGAACCACAGCATATTCTCTCTCCTCTCAGCAACCGTCTTAACGTTTATAAGGTGCTTCACACCGACGTTTTCGGAAACGCTGTTTCCGCCCCACGATCCGCAACCGAGCGTGAGCGAGGGAGCAAGCTTGAAGTTATAAAGATCTCCGAGACCGCCGTGAGACGAAGGCGTATTGACCACGATACGGCAGGTCTTCATTCTGGATGCAAATTCGTTTATTATGTCTCTCTTGGCGACCGCGTCAACGTAGAGAGATGAGGTGTGACCGTATCCTCCGTCGGCAACCAATCTCTCAGCCTTTGAGAATGCGTCCTCGATATTCTTCGCCTTGTACATAGCAAGAACGGGAGAGAGCTTCTCATGCGCAAATTCCTCGGACAGCTCCACGCTCTCCACCTCACCTATGAGTATCTTGGTGCTTTCGGGAACGCTGACACCGGCAAGTTCCGCTATGGTATGTGCCCTCTGACCGACTATCTTGGCGTTGAGCGCGCCGTTGATTATTATGGTCTTACGCACCTTTTCGGTCTCGTCGGGCGTGAGGAAATAGCAACCGCGCGCCTTAAATTCCTTTTTGACCTTGGCATAGACCTTTTCGTGAACTATCACGGACTGCTCGGATGCGCATATCATACCGTTATCAAACGTCTTGGAATGGATGATGGAGCTGACCGCAAGAAGGATATCCGCGCTCTCGTCGATGATAGCGGGCGTGTTACCGGCACCGACACCGAGAGCGGGCTTTCCGCTCGAATACGCAGCCTTGACCATTCCGGGACCTCCGGTGGCAAGGATTATATCTGCGTTCTTCATAACGTAGTTGGTAAGCTCGAGCGAAGGAACATCTATCCATCTGATTATACCCTCGGGCGCTCCGGCTTTGACAGCCGCCTCGAGCACCACCTTAGCCGCCGCGATAGTGGAGTTCTTCGCACGGGGATGAGGGCTTATTATCATAGCGTTTCTGGTCTTAAGAGCAATGAGCGTCTTGAAGATAGCGGTCGATGTGGGATTGGTGGTCGGGATAACAGCGGCAATAACGCCAATAGGCTCGGCGACCTTCATAGTTCCGTAGACCTTGTCCTCTTCTATGACGCCGCAGGTCTTGGTGTTCTTGTAGGCGTTGTATATGTACTCGGCGGCGTAGTGATTTTTGATCACCTTATCCTCCACGATACCCATACCGGTCTCCTCGACCGCGAGCTTGGCAAGAGTGATACGCTGTCTGTTCGCCTCAGTCGCGGCGGCAAGGAATATTTTGTCGACCTGCTCCTGAGTGTACTGCGCAAACTGCGCCTCGGCCTGTCTAAGCTCTTTCATCGCAGTTTCAAGAGCTTCAACGTTGTCCACGATTTCATAGTTGCTCATTGTTGTATTCGTTCCTTTCAGTTAGATACGGCAAAGATCGGTCACCCGACGCCGTTTTTTTCGTTGTTGCATTTTCGGAAAATGCGAAGTCTCCGCATCGTCCATCATATATCATATCATATATTCTCTGTTTTGTGAAGATACCAAAAATGAATATCGATATGCGTTTATCGATATAACTTTATCTTTTAAGTATCCCCAAAAGCCCGACCGTCGTTCTCGGAGCGCTCCGTACCGCCCGAAGCACCGTCCATCCGAGCAAGCACGCGTCTGAAAACGAACACGAATATCACCGTGCAGGTCACCGCCGCCACCGCGTCCGCGATAGGCTCTGCAAGGAACACGCCGTACACCTGCGGCTCGATCACATAAGGAAGGAGCACAGCCAACGGTATCAAGAGAAGCACCTTACGGAGCAACGCTATAAACAAGGATATCTTAGCCTGTCCGAGAGCCACGAACGTATTCTGGCAGGCTCTCTGCAGACCGAATATCGTCATACCGATAAGGAAGAACGGCATTATCCTCCCGACCTCGGCTATCAGCACGGCGTCCGACGTGAATATCGCGGCGACCTGACGCGGAAGGAGGATCATAGCAAGTATCATAACGAAATTGAAGCCGAACATAACGGCAAGCGATATCTTAAACGCTTCCTTCACGCGCACCTTGTTGCCCTTGCCGTAATTATAGCTTATCACCGGCGTGACACCTTGAGTGAAGCCGCTCAGCGGAACGCTCACGAATTGCATAGCCGACTGTAGCACGGTCAGCACGGAAACGTACAGATCACCTCCGTATTTTTGAAGTCCGCTGTTTAGCACAAATCCCACGAAGCTCTCCGTGGACGCCATAACGAACGGTGCCACCCCGAGCGCAAGTATACTGCCGATCACCTTACTGCTCGGAAGCATCGCGGAAGGTCGCACTCTGAGCGTGGCTCTCCTCGACAGCAGAAAACCGAGCACCCACGCGGCGCTGACCGCCTGTGAGATCACCGTTGCGAGCGCCGCTCCGGCGACACCCATATCAAAAACGAAGATAAAGAGCGGATCGAGCGCTATATTGAGCGCCGCTCCTATAAGAACGGAGATCATCGCCGTTCCCGAGCGCCCCTGACAGGTGATAAAGCTGTTGAGACCTACCGTTATCTGAACGAATAACGTTCCTATAAGATATATATCAAGATACTCCGTGGCATATACGTACGTGACATCCGAAGCCCCGATAAGATACAAAAGCGGCGTTTTGACTGCGTAAGTGACCGCCATACAGAGCACGGAAAAGAACAGTAGCATAGTAAAGCCATTGGAAAGTATCCTCTCTGCCCTTTCTCTGTCGCCCCGCCCGAGCGCTATCGCGGCAAGCGGCGCACCTCCGCCCGAAACGAACTGCGCAAAGGCTGATATCAGTATCAGTATCGAGCTTGTAAGACCGATGCCGGCAAGGGCGTCCTTTCCGATATCGGGAATATGACCTATGTATATCCTGTCCACAACATTGTAGAGCAGGTTTATTATCTGGGCAACGATAGCCGGAAGCGCCATCGAAAATATGAGCGGAAGCATCTTCTGCTCCGCGAGTCTTTTCTCTCTGTCCATCTCGCTCAAGCGTACCCCTCGCCGCTGTACCCGTTATCACCCGAAGGTGACGGTATGCGACCGAAGCAGACTGCCTCCGACCGGCACGGCGTTTATTCCTTCCTTTTTAGTTATGTCGTAAGAGCTTCCGGCAACGTCCTGTATACCGCACCACGGCTCAAGGCAGATATAAGGTGCTCCGTATTTATGCCAGAGCAAAAAATAATCCGAGCCTTCAAAGTCAACACGCACGCGTCTGCCGGTAGCTCTGTTCACAAGCTCGGCACTCCTGCTCTTAAGATCGCGAAAGACCAATGCATCAAGATAAAAATACTCTTCCTTCAGCGGAAGCACGCAGCTGTCCTCCACTATTCTTTTCGTATAATCGGTGAGTATATCTCCGTTCAGCGCGTAAGCGCTCAACGTCTCCTTCTGCGGAAACACAACGTCATACGCCTCTATTCCCTCCGGGCACGCATACGCTTCGTGTGCGCCCACGGAGCAATACATTACCTTTTCATCTTTATTTTCAACAATATACGTCACCTTTAGGCGGTTTTCGTCAAGCTCGAACACCACGCGAAATTCGAACGCATACGGATAACTCCCCCTTGTCTCTTCACTGTCACGAAGGACAAACACGGCTCTCTCCGATGTGTGCTGTGTGACCTCAAAAACGCTTTTTCTCGCAAAGCCGTGCTTGGACATCTCATAACCGACGCCATCAAGCTCGTAGCGACCGCCCTTAAGTCCTCCGCAGATAGGAAACATTATCGGTGCGCTCTGCCCCCATATCGCAGGATCGGCACTCCACATATATTCCCCACTGCGCCCAACAACGCTCTTTATCTCCGCTCCAAGCTCGGATACCGTCACGCTAAGCTCTGTATTTTTCAATATTACCGACATAAAATAAAACTCCGTTTCGTCCGTATTCGGTACATCGTATCTACCTACGGTACAGTATATCAAAAATATTGCCACAAGTCAATCTACTTTTCGTATATTTTTTCGAACTTACTTGAATTTCCGAACATTTTATGTTATACTGATGCCGTGGTCAACAGAGAAAAGGAGGATATTAGTATGAAAAAAAGCTTTTCCGTAATATCGCACACCCACTGGGACAGAGAATGGTATCAACCGTTCGAGGTGTTCAGGATGCGATTATGCGACCTTATAGACCGCCTACTCGAGATACTCAAGGCTCAACCGCAATACCGTTTTCACCTCGACGCACAAACAGTCGTGCTCGAGGATTATCTTGAGCTTCACCCCGAAAACAGATCGCTTCTTAAAAAATACGTAAAGGAAGGACGCTTGCTCGTAGGACCGTGGTACGTCCAGAACGATTTCAATCTCACGAGCGGAGAGGCGACCGTTCGCAACCTGATGCTCGGCGAGAAGATAGCCGAGGAATACGGGAAATGTATGCGCGTGGCTTACATCGCCGATCAGTTCGGGCTTACCTCACAGCTTCCGCAGATATTCAAAAGCATCGGGCTTGACTTCTGCGTTTTCGGAAGAGGTCTGAACTTCCCCGACGCCCCGGCCGAACTGCTTTGGGAGGGCGCCGACGGCTCGGTGATACAGTGCGAATTTATGAAATGGTGGTACTGTAATCTCCAACGCGTCCCGTCGGATCCCGACACAGCATTTAAGGTGTTTCAAAGGGTTACCGAAGAGATGACGCCTTCGATGAGAACAGGCTCTTATCTTCTTATGAACGGCGTCGATCACATGGAAGCACAGGAGGATATACTGCAAATAATTGCTGATATCCAAAAGAAACTTCCCGAAAATTGCGAAATATATCAAGATACTCTGCCGGAATTTGCGAAAAGGACGGCAGAAGAGGTACAAGCCTCCGGCACCGAGCTTCCCGTATTCAAGGGCGAGCTTAGGATCGGAGGGGAAAACAACGTCCTGACCGGAACGCTGTCCTCAAGGATATATCTGAAGCAGGCAAACGTCCGCGCGCAGGTCGCTCTCGAAAAGCGCATAGAGCCGCTTTATATGTTCCTTGACGCCAAGGGCATAAAGGAATATCCGCGGACGCATCTCGAATACCTCTGGAAGCTCCTTATCAAAAATCAGCCCCACGACTCCATCTGCGGTTGCTCGGTCGACGCGGTGCACAGACAGATGGTCGACCGTTACGAGCGCATACAGCAGAACACCGACGAACTGCTTCGCCGCGGAATGCAAGAGCTGTCCGACCATATCGACAAAAAGGAGATAAGAAGCGGCGATTACATTTTGACGGTATTCAATTCCGTCCCATGCGAGCGAAAGCTCTTCGTAGAGGCAGAGATACTCACAGTAGCCTCCGAAAAAGTAAATTGCTTCAAGTTGATGGGTGCTAACAACAAGGAAATTCCATTTACCGTGTCGAAAATAACAAAAACCGACTACACCACGTTATCACCGATCAACCGTCCCGACGATATTCCGGTGGTCATATACTCGGTCTGCTTCGAGCTTGCGACTTTGGGAAGCGGATATGAATGCGTGACAGTACGTCCGTGCGAAGGCGAGCTTTGCGTCGGAGATAACACCTCCGCCGTTTCGGAATATATGGAGAACGAATATCTGCGTTGTGAGATCAACAAAAACGGCACGTTTACCCTCACGGACAGACAGAGCGGAAAGCTCTATCACGGTCTGATGGCACTTGAGGATCACGCGGAGAGCGGAGACGAATATCAGCACCGCGAGCCGGACGGCGCGATGCGTTATACCTCGCTCGGCTGTGACGCCAAGGTAAGCGTCGTGCAGGACGACGGGATAGTTCAAAGACGCATGCTCGAATACACGCTGAAAACGGATCGCGACGGCGAAAAGCTCATACATGTCCGAGCGATCTTGACCTTGCCGAGGTGCTCCCGCGCACTTGACGTCAAGCTGGAGATGGACAATACGGCAACAGCTCACCGCATCCGTGCACTTTTCCCGACATATATCAAGACCGACCGAGCGTACGCCGGCGCACCGTTTGACTGCGTAGCTCGCGCACTCCCGGATGACGATAACGACCGCCGACAGCCCAACGTCGGATACGTTGCATTCACTGACGGTAAGAACGGACTTGCCATACTGAACGAAGGTCTGTACGAATACGAGCACCTAAAGGATCGGGCGGGAACGGTCGCTCTGACGCTTCTCCGCTCCACCTTAAATCTCGCATGGTACAAGCCGCAGGCAACCCTTCCGCCGGAATGGAGCGCTCCCGAAGCCGCCTGTCTCGGAAAGAACACTGCTCATTTTGCGATATATCCCTTCAACGGCGATATCGAAAAGAGCGGTCTGTTCACCGAAGCCGAGCTTCTGATCTCCCCACCTATCACGCACAGCGCCCCGAGCGATATGCGACGTATGCTCGGCACAAATACGTTTATAAGCGATCCCGAGCTGTCGGGAAAATGCATCTTCTTCCGCGAGACCGAGCACGCCGAGAAAAAGCTTCCCCGTTCTCTCCAGCTCGTGAGGTTGAACGGTGGCGACGGGCGCGTACAGCTCTCCGCTTGCAAAAGATCGGAAAACGGAAGCGCAAGGATAGTGCGCCTGTTCAATCCCTCAAGCGAGCAGGCAGAATGCAGTCTTATGACGGATAAACGTTTGCGAGCCGTCTCGACCGTAAGTGCAGACGAGCGGATACGTTACACCGAGAACGTTGCGTTCGAAGGCAGAAGGATACCTCTCACCTTAAAGCCCAAGGAGATCATCACCTTGGAAATAAAGTAAGGAC